>QNCM01000005.1 GCA_003644505.1 Candidatus Makaraimicrobium thalassicum
ACAGTTAGTATGCCAGAAGCAATATTGAGCATATTTTGCGCTTTATTGTCAAAATGCGGCACCAATAATGTCAAAGAACGAAGATAGCTACTTACCCATTCCAGTTATGACACAGTCTCCGGAGGTGTAACTGGTAGAACCTCTAGAACATTAAAAAAGCGGATCACTGTTTAAAAGTAATCCGCTTTGAAAAACTAACAGCCCCGGGCAGGGCAGATGCCATGCCTGCCGCTGCAATTAACGCTTTGAGAACTGGAAACTCTTGCGGGCGCGTTTCTGCCCGTATTTTTTCCGTTCCTTCGCTCTGGGATCACGGGTAAGAAACCCGGCTTTCTTCAGGGTAAGCCGCAGATTTTCGTCACATTTCAACAGGGCTCTTGATATCCCGTGCTTGAGAGCCCCGGCCTGTCCGCTTGTACCGCCGCCGGAGAGGGTAGCTAGAATATCAAATTTATTCATCACTCCCGCAACTTCCATAGGCTGCAAAACAATGATCCTGTGCGTCTCCCTGCGAAAATAGTCTTCAAAAGTCCTTTTGTTGACCTTTATCTTGCCGCTTCCGGGACGCAACCTGACCCTGGCAATAGATTCTTTACGTCTGCCCACAGCTACATATTCAATCGGTTCTTTCATCTGATATCCCGTTTATCCTTTTATTGCAACTTATATTCGCGCGGTTTCTGGGCGGCTTGAAAATGCTTGTCTCCGGTATACAACTTCAGTCTCTTCAGCATGCGGGCACCCAGCTTGTTCTTGGGAAGCATCCCCCTGACCGCATGCCGGACAACATATTCCGGGTCTTTCTCAAACATCTTGTCGTAAACGGTCTCTTTCTTGCCGCTGGGATAACCGGAAAATCTCTTATAGACCTTCTGGCTTTCCTTGTTGCCGGTGACCTTTACCCTGCCGCAGTTTATCACGATAACTCCGGCACCGTTATCCACATGAGGAGTAAAATCCGAACGATATTTCCCATTCAGCAAAGTAGCTATTGCCGTCGCCGCCCTGCCCAAGACCTTATCCGCAATATCGACCACATACCACTCGTGCCCGGCTTCTTCGCTTTTTACCATCCTTGTCTTCATCATAACACGCTGACCTCTCGAACAAAACCAAAATCTTGACAGCTCCACAGGCTATCACCGAATGTCCTTCGGCTAATATACGCCTTATATCCCCATTACGGATAAAACAAGGGCCTTACAGCGTTCTGTAAAATTAGCACATTTGCGCGGCTTTGTCAAGCCAAAATAAAAGCTAACAAAATAGAAGACCTGCACCTTATTTATCCCTGCATACCGCCCGGTAAAGGGCTCTGAGCTGGTCTTTGTAATATGCGTTAAATACCTGATGAAGCGCCCGTTTGGGAGTGCCTTTCCGCAGTATATCACTCGTTCTCTTGTTCTCCCTCCGTCTGTCGTTGATCACGACCTTGTGACTATGCAATTTCGCAGCCATCTCATTTCTCCTTTCTTGATATTCCAGGTTGTCAATCCGACCCGGAAAACCCCATCTTCTCCCTGCTTAAGCCCGGCTTCTTCTTTCTGAATATAACCCTGCCGTCATCCTGGACAATGAAAGCCACTTTATCGCGGCTTCTTATCCCGAAATAATCCTGCAATGTCTTCGGAATGAATATCTGCCCCCTGTCCGAGACCGTAGCACAAAACCTGAACCTGAACTTCCTCCCCATCCGTTCTATCTCCTCTTCTAAACAACTCTTAACAAGTATACAACAAGCTTTAATACTTGTCAAGAAAAAACAGACGCTTTACATAAATGCTGATCGCTAAAGTGTTTATGGGGTAAATATGGGTATAGTCAAAGGCCTGTCTTTTAGTCTTATGTCGCGTCTGATCACAGACAGTTCGCAGGAAGATGGATATCCAAAAGATATGGCAAACCCATAATTAGGTTGTAAGTATTTATGTTACCAAGGGTTGGGTAAAGCGTCTGGGAATTAATACTTTACTTCGACAAGGAACAGGCCTTTTGCCGGAGCGGTGGGGCCGGCTGTGGTTCTGTCCCTGTTTTTCAGGATCTTCCGCACGCTCCCGGGAGGGAAATATGCTCTGCCCACTTCGACCAGGGTCCCCACTATGTTGCGGACCATGTTGTACAGAAAGCCGTCCGCCTCGATGTCTATCGTAAGAAAAGATTTTCTTTTATTGATGTCGATGTAAAAGACCTTTCGCACAGAGGTCCTTTCCCTTTTATCGGCGGCCTGGAACGACTTGAAGTCACGCCGGCCGGTAAGGGAACAGGCCTCTTTCCGCATCAGGGGGACATCCAGCCTGTATGGAACGCGCCAGGAATATTTTTCTCTGAATGGATCTCTATCAGTGGAATTGAGTATGCAGTACGTGTAATGTTTGGATCTGGAGTCAAACCGGGAATGAAAATCCGGCGGGGCTTCTTCCGCGCGGGTTACCGCCACATCTTCCGGCAGGACAGCGTTAAGCGCCAGCGGTATCTTCCCGACTGGTATAGCCGACGATGTTTTAAAATGCGCGACCTGGGCCCTCGCGTGCACCCCCGCATCGGTCCGGCTCGCCCCGTGAACGCGGTGTTTTTTTTTAAAGACCTTGCCTATGGCCTTTTCTACCTCTTCCTGGACAGTCCTGCCGTTCTTCTGTATCTGCCAGCCTTTGTAAACAGTGCCGTCATAGGATATGGTGAGCTTGATGTTCCGCATTTCGGGGTATAGGCGCCGGGTTATGTTCAGCGGGCTATGAGCTTTTCCGCAATCTGGATCGCGTTAAGAGCGGCGCCCTTTCGAAGATTGTCCGAGATAACCCAGATGTTTATGCCGTTTGCCGCGGATCTATCCTCTCTTATGCGGCCGACGAAAACGTCGTCTTTTCCTTCCGCATTGATGGGCATGGGATATTTATTTTCCGCTGGGTCATCGATCACGGTAATGCCGGAAAAATCCTTCATAAGCCTTATAACCTCTTCCCGGGTGATCTTTTCTTCGGTCTCGATATTCACGCTCTCCGAATGAGCATAATACACGGGCACCCGCACACAGGTCGCCGTGACCGGCAGATCCGGGAGACCCAGTATCTTGCGGGTCTCATTGACCATCTTTATCTCTTCTCTGGTATAAAAATCTTTCTCGAACGCGTCGATATGCGGGATCACGTTATACGCGATCTGATGAGAAAATTTATTCACCATGCCGTCCGGCACGGTATGTTCGCCTATACCGTAATGCGATTCCTTTTTACTGAGCATGACGACCTGGCTTTCCATCTCAAGTATATTCTGCTGGCCCGCTCCTGAGACAGACTGGAAAGTTGTCACAACTACCCTTTTAATGCGCACTGCCCTGTTTATGGCACACAACGGCAGAACCATCTGTATGGTCGAACAGTTCGGATTGGCTATGATCCCTTTGTGGCTTCGAGCGGCATGCAGGTTAACCTCAGGAACGATAAGCGGGACCTCTTTCTCCATGCGGAACGCGCTGGAGTTGTCGATACAGACCGCGCCGGCACGCACCGCGTACGGCAAAAATTCCCTGCTCCTTGCCGCGCCGGCTGACGCCAGCACTATGTCAATACCTCCGAAGGAATCTTTATCAAGGACCTGCACTTCATGCTCTTTCCCCCGAAAGACTATCTTTCTGCCCTTTGACCGCTGGCTGGCAAGCAGGCGCAGCTCATCAACGGGAAAAGCCCTTTCCTCAAGTATGCTCAGAAACTGCGCGCCGACAGCGCCGGTCGCGCCCATAATCGCGACGTTATATTTTTCTTTTTTCTTCACTGTGCCTTTTCCCCGAGTCTCTCAACCACCAGATCGCCCACCTCGGTGGTGGAGTATCCCATCCTGCCGGCTGAGAGGCTTTTTAATTTGCCGGCGGTAACGTCCATCACCGCTTTCTCGATAAGATCAGCGGCTTTATGCTCGCCCAACTCCTCCAGCATCATGGCACCCGCGCATATCGCGGCAAGAGGATTAATAACGTTCCTGCCGGTATACTTTGGTGCTGACCCTCCAATAGGCTCGAACATGGAAACACCTTCCGGATTTATATTCCCTCCAGCGGCTATGCCCATACCCCCCTGTATCATGGCGGCAAGATCCGTTACAATGTCGCCGAACATGTTATCCGTTACGAGAACGTCGAACCATTCCGGGTTCTTGAGCATCCACATACATGTCGCGTCAACATGGGCATAATCCGTCTTAATGGACGGATACTCCCCTGACATCTCATTGAAGGCCCTTTCCCAGAGATCAAAGGCATATGTCAAAACGTTCGTTTTCCCGACCAGCGTCAACTTATTATGCTTATTGCGTCTTTTTGTGTACTCAAACGCGTACCGGAGACAACGGTCCACGCCCCTGCGGGTGTTGCGGGATATCTGTATCGCGACCTCCTCCGGTGTATTCTTGTCTATAAACTCCCCTTCGCCCACATACAGGCCCTCGTTGTTCTCGCGGACAAAAACGAAATCAATATCTTCAGGCCCCTTGTCCTTTATGGGGGTCCATACTCCCGGATACAGTTTCACCGGCCGCAGGTTTATGTACTGCTCAAGAGAGAATCTTAACTTCAGCAGCAGGCCTTTTTCCAGGATGCCGGGTTTGACATCGGGATGGCCTACCGCTCCAAGGTATATGGCGTCCACTGTCCTGAGCTCATCAAGGACGCTGTCGGGAAGAACTTCCCCGGTCTTCTTGTAACGTTCGCCGCCAAGATCATACATGATCTTTTCATATTCGATCCCCGTCTTATCCGCTACCGCGTCCAGAACCTTTAATCCTTCCCGCACAACTTCCGGGCCTGTTCCGTCTCCCGGTATAACTGCTATCTTGTACATCCATTCCTCCGCTTTTATCGAGTGATGAACCTTCTATTTCTTCTTCGCGTAAGCCATGAGGCCGCCGCTCCTGATGATCTCTTTTATGAATTTCGGAAAAACTTCAGCGCTGTATGTCTTTTTCCGTTTTGCCTTCGAAATCTGCCCACTGCCGACATCGACCTCTGCGCGGTCGTCCGGCTTCAGAACCTCCGCGGCTTCCATGGCCGTGAAGATCGGCAGCCCGATATTGATGGCGTTACGGTAAAATATCCTGGCGAAACTTTTAGCGATCACACAGGAGACACCCGCCGCTTTAATGGAAACCGGGGCGTGTTCTCTGCTGGACCCGCACCCGAAATTCTCCCCGGCTACTATGATATCCCCTTCTTTGACCTTTCCGGCGAAATCAGGATCAGCGTCTTCCATGCAATGTTTCGCTAATTCCTCAGGCTCGGACACGTTCAGATAACGGGCCGGGATGATCTCATCCGTGTTTACATTATCTCCGAATTTATGAACCTTCCCTCTGAGTATCATAATGCCCCTTTTCCGGTTGCGGTTTAAAAACTGTCCGTTCTCCTGTCCGCGGCGATCATATATCCGCCGGATGCGCGATTACGCCTTTGACCGCGCTTGCGGCCGCGACCGCCGGATTTGACAGATAAACGTAACTCTTGGGATGTCCCATACGGCCGACAAAGTTCCTGTTGGTCGTGGAAACGGCGGTTTCGCCCTCGGACAGGATGCCCATGTGCCCTCCCAGACAGGGACCGCAGGTGGGAGTGCAGAAAACGCCTCCTGCGCGCACAAATATCTCCGCGTAACCCTCCCTGACCGCCTCCAGATAAACAGCCTGTGTGGCCGGGATAACTATAAGACGGGTCCGGGGATTGACCTTCTTGTTCTTAAGGACCGCAGCAGCCTGCGCAAAGTCGCTTATTCTTCCATTCGTGCACGAACCAATAACAACCTGGTCAACCTTTACGTCCTGAAACTCGCTGACGGGCTTGCCGTTCGACGGCAGGTGCGGCGCGGCTACCACCGGTTCCAGCCCGGAAACGTTATATTCCCTGATATCGCTATATACCGCGTCTTTGTCTCCGCGGAACAGCCTGTACGTTTTGCGGACAGGCTTGTATTTCCGGATAGCGGCCTTGACGTATTTCTCCGTGGTCTTATCCGGCACGATTATGCCGTTCTTTGCTCCCGCTTCGATAGCCATGTTACACATGGAGAACCTGTCATCCATGGGAAGCGCCTCAATAGTCTCACCGGTAAATTCAATGGTTTTATAGAGAGCTCCGGAAACCCCCAGATCCGAAATGGCGTGAAGAACAAGGTCTTTACCTCCCACCCATTTTTTGAGTTTGCCGGTAAAACGCAGTTGAATGGTCTCCGGGACCTTTAACCAGCATTCCCCGAACGCCATGGCATAAGCCAGGTCCGTGCTCCCCACTCCCGTGGCAAAAGCCCCGAGCGCGCCGTGAGTACAGGTATGGGAATCCGCGCCGATCATCAAGTCCCCCGGCATGATAAGCCCTCTCTCGGGAAGCAATACATGTTCTACGCCCATTTTTCCCAGTTCAAAATAATTGACAATACCGAATTCCCCGGCAAATTCTTTGAGGATATTCGCCTGGTTGGCGCTTTTCATGTCCTTGGCGGGAAGAAAATGGTCAGGGACAAGCACAACGCGTTTCTGATTAAAGACCTTTTTCCTGCCCAGTTTGCGGAATTCCTTTATGGCTATGGGGCTTGTAATATCGTTCCCCAGGCACAGATCGACCTTTGCTTCTATAAAATCACCGGGTTTTATTTTTTTAATACCCGGCGCATGCGCAAGCAGTATTTTTTCACTTATCGTATAACCCATCCGCGCTCCCTCTCCGTAATCCACAGCTTACGGCTTCATGAAATCCGAGAAGCCAGTTTACCAAATTTTCCTTCTAAAATCAATTATTTATATGGGGGACATGCCCCCTATATTACGGGTATGGAATTCAGGAGATGCCGGGTGTATTCATGTTTTGGGGAGGAGTATATTTCCCTGCTTGAAGCGGTTTCCACGAGCTTGCCGTCTTTCATCACACCTACGGAATCCGACATGAATTCCACTACCCTGAGGTCGTGGGATATAAAAATATACGTAAGACCGAGCTCCTCCTGCAGATCTTTCAAAAGATTCAATATGCCGGCCTGGATCGAGATATCCAGGCTGGAAACAGGCTCATCAAGAACAAGTATGCCGGGCCGCCTCACCAGCGCTCTGGCTATGGCGATCCGCTGACGCTCACCTCCGGAAAACTGGTGGCAGTATTTGCTCCCGCAGCCGGGTTCATTCAGCCTGACCATACAAAGAACCTCTTTGACCCTGTATTCGATCTCTTTTTTTTCTACACCGCGTATCAGCAGCGATTCTCCGATAATATCCCTGACAGTCATCCGCGGGTTCAACGAACTGAACGGATCCTGAAACACGATATCCCTGTCCCCCCGGATAACCATCCGGCCGGAATCCGGCCTGAGTATGCCTACGATCAATTTAGCTATGGTCGATTTACCGCAGCCGGACTCACCGACCAGGCCGAATGTCTTCCCCTTTGCAACCGTGAAAGACACGCCATCGACGGCTTTTACCGCCTCTCCCGCCTTCCGGGAAAACCCGCTCTTCCGGAAATATTTTTTGAGATCCGCTGCTTCGATCACTGTTTCCATATCTTATCCTCACTCCTGCGCCGTGTCCTGTGCCGGCAGCCTCTGCCGCCTGTCCCCGAGCCTCGGTATGCAGTCTATAAGCTGCCGCGTATACGGATGCCGCGGATACCGCAGGACTTCGTCCCTGGTTCCCCTTTCCATTACAAGCCCCTGTCTCATCACACATACCTTGTCAGCGATCGTATTAACTACCGAAAAGTCGTGTGTAATGAACAGGACGGCGTATTGACCCTCTTCCTGGATCCGTTTAATAAGGTCCAGTATCTGTTTCTGGGTAGACACGTCCAGGGCCGTGGTCGGCTCATCAAGGATCAACACATCCGGACCGCAGGCAAGCGCCATTGCCAGGATCAGCCTCTGCCTCATACCGCCGGAAAGTTCATGCGGATAACGCCGCGCTGCTTCACGCGAAAGTTTCACCATATCCAGCAGTTCCTCCAGACGTCCGGACGCCTGAGGCGCAGAACAGCTCTTATGGGCGATTATGGTTTCGGTTATCTGAACCCCGGCGCGCATGACTGGGTTCATGGCCGTAAACGGTTCCTGAAACACCATCGCGATCCTGTCGCCCCTTATCTTCCTTATCTCTTCGGGGGCAAGCTCAAAGATGTTCTTCCCTCTGAACCTTATCTCACCCTTCTCGCGGACAGCCCCTACCGGAAGCAGATCGAGGATGGACAGCGCTGTCAGCGTTTTCCCGCTTCCGGATTCCCCTACCAGGGCCATAACCTGTCCGGGATAAAGGTCAAAGCTCACATTGTCGATAACGCGCCTGGTATCAATGGTTACTGTCAGATCCTTTACTTCTAAAATCTTCTCTTTTGTCATTTTCTTTCCCTGAGCTTCGGATCAAGGACATCCCTCAAACCCTCTCCTATCAGGTTAAAACTGAGAACGGTTACAAGTATGGCCAGCCCGGGGGAAAGCGTAAGCCACCAGGCATAATCAATATAGTTCTTTCCGACGGTCAATATATTCCCCCAGCTCGGAGTCGGTATCTGTACTCCCAGCCCGAGAAAACTCAGCGCGCTTTCCACAAGTATCGCGCTCCCCACGCTGAGAGTAGCGCTGACATATACAGGAGCCATGGCATTCGGCAGAATATGGCGGAATATGATGCGCATGTCCGAAACACCCTGAACCCGGGCCGAATACACAAAATCCCTTTCCCTGAGTGTCAGAAATTCCGCGCGGACAAGGCGGCAAAGTCCGGCCCAGCTTGTCAGACCGATAACTATCATCACGTTCACGATATTAGGGCCGAGGAACGTTATGACCATCATTATCAGAAAAAACGTCGGGAAACAATACATGATCTCGACGATCCGCATGACAATCGTGTCTATCCATCCGCCGTAATATCCGCTTAAGCCCCCCAAAAAAACGCCTATGCCCAGAGAAATGAAAACCGCTATAAAGCCGACGCTCAGGGATATCCGCGCTCCGTATACCATCCGGCTGAATACATCGCGCCCGAGGTTATCCGTGCCGAAAAAATGTTCCGCGGAAGGCCCCTGCAGCCTTGCCTCGGAAGAAAGGTCCATAGCCAACGGGTTATGCGTTGCCACGAACGGGGCAAAGACCGCCGTAAGCGCCATTATCGCGATAATCGTCACGCCGAATATCATCCGTTTGTTCATAAACTCGTATCCCCTAATCCGCACCTCATCCTATCCCCCAAATCTCGAAGAAGTGACTGTGCCGCGGGCTGCCGGCCGCGAACAATTAACGACAGTTTGTTCGCGGCCGGCAGCCCGCGGCGCAGTCACTTCTTCCCTTCGAACCTTATCCGCGGGTCCACCACAGCATACATTATATCCGACAACAATATGCCAAGAAGCGTCAGGAACGTGGCGATGACCCCGACGCCCATGACCACCGGATAATCATAATTCATGATCGCTTCGTATCCAAGCCGTCCCATGCCCGGCCAGGCAAATATGGTCTCGAAGATAAAACTTCCGGAGATCAGCCCCGGCAGGGTCAGCCCCATGATCGTCACAATGGGCAGAAGCGCGTTGCGCAGTATATGAACGATGATCACGCGGTTCTCGGGAAGCCCTTTGGCCCGGGCGGTAAGAACGTAATTCTCCCCCATGGCCTCGATCATGCTCGACCTTGTATAACGTGACAGAGCTGCCAGCGCCCCGAACGCCGTTGCCGCCACCGGAAGGACCAGATGCCAGATAAGGTCCCTGGCCCTGGCGAACCCGTCCAGATAAGCGGTATACCACGGTCCCATGCCGGAGATCGGGAACCACTGTAACCTGAGCCCGAACACAAGTATCAATAAAAGCGCCAGCCAGAATGTCGGCATCGCGTAACCGGCAAACACCAGGATCGTCATCACCCGGTCGAAGATGGAGTTCCTCCTCATGGCGCTTACGATCCCTATAGGGATAGCAACGAAAAAAATGACCAGAAGCGAGACCGCCTGCAAAAGGATAGTGGCCGGGAGGCGCGACAATATCTTCGAAATGACCCGTCTGTCGTCTATCAGGGACCTCCCGAAATCCAGAAACAGGAACCGTTTCATCCACAGGGCGTATTGAACCATGACCGGTTTATCCAGATCATACATCCTGCTGAAATCAGCCCTCGCGCTTTCGGAAACCTCGGGATTCAGGCCGTATCTCATGCTTGCCGGGTCTCCGGGCGCAAGATGCATTATCACGAACATGATAAACGATATCCCTATCAGCATCGGTATGATCAGCAGTAACCGTTTAATTATAAATCTGAGCATAACCCCTATCCTTTTTATGTCACCTGAACCCCGATCCCGGATCGTAAACTAGAAATATCCCGACCGTAGCCGTATACCAGTTTGCCGGAAGAAGGCGGATTTTCGGGCCCCTTTTTGAGTCCGATTCCCCGCTGGAGGGAATCGGACGTTCCTGGTAGGAATAAGCCAAACAGCCTGACCAGGCGTCCGAACATCTTCTTCAGAATCGTATGCTCTAGAACTTATATCTAACCTCATTCTCCGGAACATTCCAATCTATAAAATTGTACCCGATCCCTGCCGGCGCCGGCTCGATCCCTTTAAAGCGTTTTTGTACCGCGGGAGTAGCGTAAGGAAAAAACAGAAAAGTATAAGGGGTGTCTCCGGCTATACACCGGTGTATCCGGCGGTATATTGCGGCTCTTGTTCCGGGATCTAACTCTCTTCGGCCCCGCTCTATGAGCCTGTCAACACGCTTGTTCGAATAAGAAATAAAATTAAGCCCTCCTTCTTTCATGGAATCCGTATGCCAGACGGAATACACGTCCGGATCGACCGGGATCGTCCATCCCAGTATCACGGCCTGAAAGTTCTTTTTGTTCACGAACTGGTCCAGGAACGCCGACCAGGCTATGACCTGTATTTCCGCCTTTATGCCCAGCGCCGCCCACTGGTTCTGGACTATCGCAGCGACTTCTTCCCTGACCTGGCTGCCCTGATTGGTCGCGATCCTGACACGGAACTCTTCGCCCCCTCTCTCCAGTATTCCGTCAGCGTCGGTATCCGCCCACCCGGCTTCGCGCAAAAGTTCCGCGGCTCTGCCCGGATCATAATCATATCCGGGGGCGTCCTCATCATAATACGGCGTCCCCTTCAGAAAAGGACCTGTACACGGCTCACCCAGGCCAAGGAGCACGGCATCGATGATCTCTTTCCTGTTAATCGCGTAAGCCAATGCCTGCCGAGCCTTCTTCTCACGGAATAAAGGGTCTTTCAGGTTATATCCGATATAGGTATATGAACGCGCCAGGTAACGGTATTTGCTGATATTCGTTTTGAACCGGGGAGTATCGCTGCGGTAAAAAAACTGATAGGGGTTGAGTTCCATTGAATCGATCCCGCCGGATACAAGTTCGAGAAACTGCACAGCCTGGTCGGGGATGATCCTGTAAACGTAGCGTTTGATCCCCGGGACGTGTTCAAAGTATCCGGGATCGGCTTCCAGGACGATATACCGGCCGCTCTCCCACCGCGAGAACCTGTAAGGCCCGGTACCGACCGGCGCTCTGGCATAAAGGGACATCCTGATATCTTCGATATCCCTGAACAGATGCGCGGGGATAATACCCATGCCGAATTTCAGCAGCGCGGGAGCATACGGCCGGGAGTAGTAGAACCGTATCGTATAGGGATCGATGATCTCGATATCCGCGATATCAGCGTAACTTGAGATATACGGACATCCTGTCCCGGGGTCAAGTATGGTCTCAAAAGTAAAACGGACGTCCTCGGCAGTGAACGGCATGCCGTCATGCCATCGCACGTCCCTGCGCAGATAAAAGGTTATAGAAAGCCCTCCGCCGCCTGTTTCCCACCGATCAGCCAGGTCTCCCACGATATTGAGGTCTTTATCAACCTTGGTCAGCCCGTTATAGACAAGTCCGCATATGGAGCTTGAGGTCGTGTCGTCCGCGAAGAACGGGATCAATACCCTTGCGTCCCCGATACCGGAGCTGACATACGCGTCCCGGGATACCCATGCCTCCTGTTGCGTAAATCCTCTCCTGTCCGCATGGAAAACGATCAAAAAAAAGATCACTGTCTTCAATAAGAACAGTGATCTTCTAAAAACACCTGTACGGTTCTTTATTTTTGACACCGGTTCCCTGGAGTTAAGTTCTCACCTGAAAGTTTACTGGCTCTCCGTCGCCGGCTGGCTCTGTTCGGACCAGGGGGCAGGTTCCGCGGCCGGTTCCGGTTCCGTTTTCTTTTCGGGAAGCGCGGGTTCCATAACCGGCTCTGACGCAGGTTCCACAGCCTGCTCCGCTTCTTTTTCCGCAGGCGCAGGTTCCGCAGCCGGCTCCGCTTCTTTTCCCGGAAGTTCCCCTGGTACCGCTGCGGGAACAACCACCTTCTGAGGCGTAACAGCAGACGCGGGAAACCTTACCCGTTCAAAAAGCGACATGCCTCTCCTGGCGGTAACCATCCCCAGGACCAGGGATGTGACCAGAAAGGCTATGGCGCTTATTGTCGTGGCTTTTTTAAGGATAACAGGCGCCTGGGTCCCCAGCACCGATTGTATCGTATCGCTGCCGCCGCCGCCGAATGCCTCGGTCAGGCCGCCGCCTCTGCCGGCCTGAAGTAATATAGTGGAAATCAAGATCAAACATACCACAATATGAATGGTTATCAGTAAAATATACATTCTGTCTTAGTCCTTTTTCTTCGCGTAAAGCCGTGATGTAGTCTTAATTATATCAATAAAACTGTCTGATTTCAAGCTCGCCCCGCCGATCAATCCGCCGTCGATGTCTTGTTCTTTCATAATATCCCCGATATTGCCGGGGTTGACGCTGCCGCCGTATAATATACGTCTGCTGCCGGAAAAGGACCCCGAGTATGATTCCTCGAGCAATCCCCTGATCATGGCGTGCACTTCCTGCGCCTGAGCCGGAGTAGCGGTCTTCCCCGTTCCTATCGCCCAGACCGGCTCATAGGCAATGATCAACGGCTCCAGAAATACCTCGTCAAACCCCTTCAGCCCTTCGAGCACGTGGGTCCTGACCACTTCCAGGGTTCTCCCGGCTTCCCTCTCTTCAAGAGTCTCCCCCACGCACATTATGGGTGCCAGGCCGCCGCCGGCCGCCGCCCTGATCCTCCGGTTAACCGTTTCATTCGTTTCCCCAAAATATTTCCGCCGTTCTGAATGCCCTATGATCACATGCCGGCATCCGGCGCTTTTGATCATGGGGACGGAGATCTCTCCCGTGAACGCGCCTTCGCTTTCCCAGTAACAGTTCTGGGCGCCAAGAGCTACATTGCTTTCAAGGAGCATCTCTCCCACATCGCTGAGATCGACAAAGGGAGGGCAGATAACGATCTCGACGTTTTCCACGTCAAACACGGACCGTTTTATATCGTTTGTCAATTCAATAGCCTGATTGACATCCTTATACATCTTCCAGTTCCCGGCAATAATGGGTCTTCTCATTCCATTCTCCTGTTTTTGTCTATTTATCATTCAGTGCCGCGATCCCGGGAAGCTCCTTCCCCTCAAGATACTCCAGGGAAGCCCCGCCTCCGGTGGATATGTGCGACATCCTGCTGCCAAGTTTCAGCCGGTTGACCGCCGCGGCAGTATCTCCGCCGCCGATCACCGTGGTCGCGTCAAGTTTCGAGATGAATTTCGCCAGCTCCCGCGTGCCGGCTGAAAACGGCTTCATCTCAAACACCCCCATGGGGCCGTTCCAGACGATCGTCTTTGACTCTTTCAGGACAGACTTGTAATTCTTTATCGTTTCGGGTCCGATATCCAGGCCGATCCAGCCGTCGGGGATATGCTCCTTTACGACCTTTCTGCCGGCATTCTCCCTGATCTCCCGCGCTATAATGTGGTCCCGGGGCAGAAAAATGCTTACCTTCTTCGTGCTGACCATCTCGAAAATCTTATTTACGGTATCAAGCATTCCTTCCTCGAGCCTGGATGCGCCTATCCCCTTAAGCCTGGACTTGAGGAAGGTGTAAGCCATAGCGCCGCCGATTAGAAGAAAATCGATCTTCTCCAGCATGTTCTCTATAACCGGAATCTTGCCCGCCACCTTGGCCCCGCCGAGCATCAGACAGAACGGCTTGTCGGGATCTTTCGTGACTTTTTCGAAATATTCGATCTCTTTCTGCACAAGGAAACCCGCCACGCTGGGAAGGTACTCGGGAACTCCCACGGTCGAAGCATGCGCGCGATGGCAGGTGCCGAACGCGTCTTCCACGAATACGTCGCCCAGGGACGCGAGCTGTTTCGCGAAACCGGGGTCGTTCTTCTCCTCTTCCCCGTGAAACCTCAGATTCTCCAGGAGTACAGCATCCCCTTCTTTCATCCCGCTTACGGCTTCCTCTACATCCTCTCCTATGCAATCGTCCATCTTTCTGACGTCCTTTTTAAGCAGACTGGAAAGCCGTTCAGCGACCGGCCCCATGCCGAATTCAGTTTTGACCTCGCCTTTGGGACGCCCGAGGTGGCTCATAAGAATAAGCCTGCCGCCGTTATCCAGAATATATTTTACCGAAGGCAGGGCCGCGACTATCCTGCTGTCATCGGATATGTTGCGTTTTTCATCCAGGGGGACGTTAAAATCCGCGCGCATCAATACCCTTTTCCCTTTAATCTGGACATCTGCAATGGTCTTCTTCATGTTACACCTCCGGAAAAACACTTTCAGTGCGGAACCTCTACTGAGCGAGACGCTCAATCAGATCGACAACGCGGTGTGAATATCCCCATTCATTGTCGTACCAGCCGATAACCTTCACCATGTTCTTGCCTATGACCATGGTCGCGAGGGCATCGAATATACACGAATGAGGATTGCCCACGATATCTATGGATACAATGGGATCCTCAGTGTATTCCATGATCCCCTTTAATCCGCCCTGGCTGGCCTTTTTCATCGCTTCATTCACTTCCTCTATCGTTACGTCTTTTTCAAGCTCGGCGACGAAATCTACCACGGATCCGTCTTTGACCGGAACCCGCATAGCCATACCGTTGAGATTACCCTCCAGTTCGGGGATGATCTTGCCTACCGCTTTGGCAGCCCCGGTCGTCGTGGGTATGATACTCTCGGCCGCGGCCCGGGACCTCCTCAGGTCCTTATGAGGCATATCCTGTAACGCCTGGTCATTCGTATAAGCGTGGATCGTGCTCATGAGTCCTTTTTTAATGCCGAAATTATCATGAAGGACCTTGATCATCGGCGCGAGGCAATTGGTAGTGCAGGAAGCGTTTGACACGATCTGATCCGTGGGCCTTAGATCATCTTTATTCACGCCCAGAACTATCATGTTATCGATCTCGTCCTTAGCCGGCACGGTCAGTAATACTTTCTCCGCTCCGGCGTCAAGGTGAAGAGCTATCTTGGCCCTTTCGCGGAAAACACCGGTCGATTCAACCACTACCTGTACGCCCCTTTCCTTCCATGGCAGTTCCGCGGGATTCTTTACGCTCAAGATCTCGATCTCCTTACCGTTCACCACAAGGGATCTCTCCTTCGCCTCCACGGTCCCTTTGAACCTGCCATGGGTCGAGTCATATTTAAGCAGATGGGCCAGCGTGCCGGCGTCTGTCAGGTCGTTTATCGCCATGACCTCAAACCCGCCGCGCTCTTCCATTATTCTGAAAACCATCCTTCCTATTCTTCCGAAACCGTTGATCCCTACCTTGACCGCCATGCTTTCCTCCTTCTAATGTGTAGTTCCCTGTAGTTCCGATGCGGGATCGGAACTACAAATAAAATTAAAATGATATTATATACTCATCGAACAAATCGTTCAATACTTTTTTGCAAAATCAGACAGGACCCGTCCAGTTTCGCCAGCACTTACTTCAGCATTGCCCCTTTCCTGAGCCGGTATCCCCGGAGGAACTCATCCGAAGTCATGGCTTTTTTGCCTTCAAGCTGCAGTATGTTTATCCGGACAGCCCCGCTGCCGGTGTTTACAATGAACTTCCCTTCGCCGCCGACCGTTCCGGGGGTCCCGGCATCCGCTCCGGCACCGGCCGGTCCGGCCTTAAGTATCTTTATCATCCTGCCGTCAAGATAAGTAAAAGCGCCCGGCCACGGCTGCATCCCTCTTACTTTCCTGATTATCTCCGGCGCGGACGCGGCCCAATCTATTCTCCCCTGTTTCTTCTCAAGTTTCGGGGCGTAGGATACCGCGTTCTCGTCCTGCTCCCTGAACCGCTCTTGCCCTGCTTCGATCGCATCCAGGGCCTTCGATAAAAGATCCGCTCCGCGGCGCGAAAGTCTTTCAAGCAGATCAACCACATTCTCGTCCCCGCCTATTTTCGTCGTCTCCTGCATGATTATGCTTCCCGCATCCATGCGTTCAGTCATCCTTATCACGGTGTTACCTGTCTCTTCCTCTCCGTTAAGTATTGCCCAGTTCACGGGAGAGGCGCCCCGGTACCGCGGCAGAAGAGAAGGATGCAGGTTTACGCAGTACTTCCGCGGCACCTCAAGGATCTCCTTCCCCAGGAGCCGGCCGTAATCAACCACCACGAAGATGTCCGCTCCTATCCCTTTCAGGGAACCGATAAACGCCGCTTCAAGCGCTTTTGCCGGCTGGAAGATATCCATACCGGGAGCTGCCTGTTCCAGGAATGCCTTGACCGGCATGGGCTGGATATTCCATCCCCGGCCTTTTTTCCGATCCGGCGCGGTCACCACTGCCGCCACTTCGTGACTGCTTTTAAGCAGCTTCTTGAGCGCCGGCAACCCGAACTTCCCTGTCCCGAAAAAAACTATCTTCATTTTTGATCCCTGGTTATTACCTATACTTTCACATGCTCATCGGGTCAACGTCCACTGCCATAAGAACACCCGTTCCTTTGCGAAACCCTTTCAGGGCTCCGCGTAACTTCCTGACGGTACCGGCACGGTCCTTCGCCTTTATAAGAATATTCCAGCGGTAATAGCCCCTTAGCCTGGCCATTGGTGACGGCGCCGGCCCCAGTATATCCATATCCGGCATGTTTTTCAGCACCAGCTTTGCCAGGGTTTCGGCGCTTTTGGCCACGTTCTCCTCTTTCTTTGCCCTGAGCGTGATCTTCACCAGGCTCGTAAAGGGCGGGAAACAAAGCTGGCGGCGGGATTCTATCTCCCTCGCATAAAATCCGTTATAATCATGTTTCGCGGCCAGGCTTATGGCATAGTGCTCCGGCGTGTAGGTCTGGACGACAACCTCTCCGCCGAGATCGCCGCGGCCGGCCCGGCCCGCGACCTGCGTTATGAGGTTGAACGTCCTCTCCCCTGACCGGAAATCCGGCAGGTTAAGGTTAGCGTCAGCGGATATAACCCCGACCTGCGTCACTTTGGGGAAATCCAGACCCTTAGCTATCATCTGGGTGCCGACTATGATATCGATCCTGTGAGCCCTGAAATCCTGCAGCATTCTGTCATGCGCTCCTCTTCTGGACATTGTGTCGCTGTCCATGCGCGCGATATGGGCTTCCGGCAATATTTTCCTGAGTTCCGTTTCCACTCTCTGGGTGCCTGTGCCTTTATACATCAGGTAATCCCCTTCGCAGGCCGGGCATATCCCCGGAGGCGGCATCCTTCTGTTGCAATAATGGCATATAAGCGCTTTCTTGCCGGGATGGAACACCATCGGAGAATCACACTTCGCGCATTTCAAAACGTACCCGCACCTGCGGCAGAGCACAAACGTGGAAAAACCCCGCCGGTTCAGGAAGATCAGCGCCTGCTGTTTCTTGGAGATATCCTCCCGTAAAGCTTCCGCCAGGATGCGCGAAACAACCTTTCTCCCCGTCCTTGTATCGAATTCCATCCTCATATCCACCAGCTTGACCTTCGGCAGTCTCCTCTCCTCGATCCTCTGAGTCAGTTCGACAAGGCGGTATTCACCGCTTACAGCCTTGTAATACGATTCAAGGGAAGGTGTCGCGCTGCCGAGGATAACCGGAACGCCGGCCAGACGCGCTCTTTCAATGGCCACATCACGGGCATGATACCTGGGGACGTCTTCCTGTTTATAACTCGGCTCATGCTCTTCGTCCACGACAAATATGCCCGGATCCCTGAAAGGACTGAATACGGCCGAACGGGGACCGACCACGATCCGCGCCTGCCCGTCTTTGATCCTTTTCCATTCGCCGAACCTGGCGCTTTGAAGCATCCTGGAATGAAAAACGGCAACTCTTTCGCCGAACCTGGACATGAACCGTTCTACTGTCTGTGGTGTAAGGGATATTTCCGGGACGAGTATAACACCTGTTTTTCCTTTTTTAAGCACGTCTTCCATGGCCTGCAGATATATCTCTGTTTTACCGCTGCCCGTTATTCCATGCAGCAGAAAGACCTCATGCCTGCCCCTGTCTATGCATTCCCTGATATCCTCCAGGACTTTTCTCTGCTCTTTATTAGGCACATGGGGTATTGTCGGCGTAACCTTCCGGGGCTGTTCCTTTATCCGGGAGACCATCGAGACCTTCCCTCTTTTCAAGGCGCCGGGTATCATCGCCTCAAGGGCCTCCCCCCAGGAACAGAAGTAATTGTCCCGCATCCACCGCGCAAGTTCTATCATCTCGCCGGTAAATATCGGGGCCTCGTCAATAATGTCGATAACCGGCCTGGGCGCCTCTACCATAGGCTTTTCTTCTATCGCCACGATATACCCGATACGTTTGCTGCTGCGAAAAGGTATCTGCACCCTTTTGCCGATCGCGGGACCATAACTTTCACCGCCCGTTACTTTATACTGAAAAGTCCGGTCTATCGGAAGACTCGTGATGATTTCTACGTATTCCGCCATAATTCGTGTCTCGCTGCCCGTGACCCGTTGTTAGTCGCTATTTCCGCCGCGGTATAACAAGTCCCAGTTCCTTCGCGATCGCCTGCATGTCCTCCCACACGGTTTTTTTCTCGCCGGGATTCCGCAGCAGATACGCGGGATGATATGTGGGCATCAATTTGATCCCCTGGTAGTCATAAAACCTGCCGCGCAACCTGCTGATAGGAGTTCCTGTATCCAAAAGCGTCTGAGCGGCGAACTTTCCCAGCGCGCAGATGACTTTCGGTCTTATGAGCTCTATCTGTTTTATCAGGTAAGGCAGGCACATGGAGATCTCGCCCGGCAGGGGGTTCCTGTTCCCCGGCGGACGGCACTTCAGGATGTTGCCTATAAAAACGTCTTCTCTTTTAAGCCCTATGGACTCAATAATTTTCGTTAATAACTGTCCCGCCGCGCCGACAAAGGGCCTGCCCTGCCTGTTCTCTTCGGCTCCCGGAGCTTCGCCGATAAACATGAGTTCAGCGCGGGAAGAGCCTTCGCCGAAAACATAATGCATCCGGGTCTCGCCGAGGGGACATCGCCGGCATGAAGAAACCGCCTTTTCGAGCTGCCGTAACGTGACCTTCTTTGGCCCCGGAATCCGGCCGGGTATCTCGCTGACGCCGGCCAGCATTTCCGACTCGATCGCCCGCCTGAGACCGTGTATCAGGCTATTGATCCCCCTGCCGCTCCTGTCTGCCTTCCGCATAAAAATCTCCATAGGGTCCGGCAATACACATCGCAATAGCTGTTTGGACTGTTTCTCGCAGGGCGTTGGATGTCCGAGCGGGCACGGTTCTGCGAAGGCCAAAGGCCTGAGGGAGAGCGAGGACATCCTCGGAGGCCAATTTTCACGCTGGGAAAATTGGCCGGCCCGGCGAGAAACAGTCCAAACAGCTTCTTCAGTGTCATATTGTCTATACCCCGATTTCCTTCAGGACCGTATCGACTATTTTTTTCGCGGCCCGCGGCCTGCGAATGTCGTTGATACCCTCTTTTAACGCGTCATAAACGTCATCGGACAGCAGTATCCGGTTCGCAATAACCGGTATGTCTTCCACTCTTCCGGCTTTCTCCGCTGCCCTGTTTCCGAGAAGAAAGCGTTCGTTCCAGGTTTCCTGTCCCGGCATGGACGCGAAAAGTATCATCGGCAGGCGCGCGTCTAAAGCTTCGGTGACGCTTATCCCGCCCGCCTTCGTTATCATCAGGTCGGATACCGACATCAGTTCAGCGACCTTATCGGTAAAGCCGAACAATATCAGCGGATAATCCAGTTTTTCCCTCAAAAGCTGTATATTGTCATAGGATCTCCTGTTGTGTCCGCAGACCGCGATCACCTGGATATCCGCGCGGCATGAATTCAATGAGAGCAGCATTTTCTCGATAGGGCCGACCCCGAAACCGCCGCTCATGAGAAAGATGGTCTTTTTCTTTCCGTCCAGGCCGTGCACCCCGCGCAGTCTGCCGGCATCAAAATCTTTGCGGAATTCTTCTACGACCGGTATCCCTGTGGCATCTATCTTTTCCGCGGGGATCCCCCGCGCAGCCAGTTCCAGCCCCGCTGACCGCGACCCGACAAAAAACCTGTCAATATGATCCGACAGCCAGAAACTGTGGGGGCCATAGTCGGTAATAAGCGTGTACATCTTTGCCCGAAGACCCTCCTGTCTCTTGAGTATCGCGGCAATGCTCGGCAGAAAAAAATGCGTCGCGACGATCGCGTCAGGTGCTTTCCGGGCCAGCATCCTGCCTGCTCCCCTTAAACTGCGGAAATCCAGGATCCCGCGGACTCCGCGCGTCAGGACATCCACCAGCGGAATATTGGAAAAATAGTACAGCACTCCCCATACCCATCTGGCGCGCGACATCAGAAAAACATAAAAATCCAGATACAGGAACCTGTACAGGCTGTTCGCGTACTCAAGGACGTCGATCAGCTCAACCTCAACGTCCTCTCCCCTGTCCTGAAAGGCCTTAAAAAGCGCTATCGCCGCTTTTTTATGCCCCATACCGGCAGTCGAATACAGTATGATAACTTTCTTCGTATTGGCCATGGTAACCCCTGTGTTTGTTTTTTAAATCCGATCCAGGATCAGTTGCACTGCCTCCGGCAGATCATCACAGATATGATCCGGTTTATGTTCCCAGTTTTCCGTGTCTTTCCGCGAGGCTTTCCCCGACAGGACAAGGATGGTCTCCAGACCTATTTCCTTCCCGGCCTGTATGTCGCGTTGGGTGTCGCCGATATAAAATTTCCCTTTAAACCCTTTAATGCCGAGTTCTTTCTGAGCTATGCGGAAAAGGCCTTTTTTCGGTTTACGGCAATCACAGTTCTCTTCTTTCGTATGCGTGCAGTAGTAGACACCCGCGATACTGCCTCCGGCTTCTTCCACCCGCCGGGACATTTCCGCTGTCAGGTCATTCAGGGCCTTTTCAGTGAAAAATCCTTTCCCGACACCCTGCTGGTTGGAGATTATAACGGTTCTGTAACCGGATACCGAAAGTTCTTTCATTGCCTCCAGAACGCCGGGCAGAAAATGAAAGTCCTCCCAGCGGGTTACGTACCCGTGTTCCGTCCACCCGGCCGGATCCTTGTTGACCACGCCGTCCCTGTCAAGAAAAACGTATTTATCGTCCATTGTGTTCTCCAACTTCTTCGTACACCCCCGGGGTGTACTGTGTGTCCGGCTATGCCGTGTTAAAACTCGCGACAGCCCGGATGTCATCCTTAAGCAGATATGCCAGCAGAAGAAGCGCTGCCCCGCAAAAGTGCAGCATGAAACGCGATATCGTGGTGTTCACGTAAAAAAACAGAGTATCTCCCGTCATGGCCATATAAGCGGCGAAATATCCCGCGGCTGAAAGGAGCAGAAAAAACGTCACATAAAAACATTCGCCCTTCCACAGCGTCTTTCTTTTCCATATCGCGCCGGCAAGGAGCACTATCCAGAATATATTCCACTTTTTTGGGCCGAAAACCTCCTGCTGAAAGAAATTAAGCAGGATCGGGATATCCCTGATATTCTGCCACAGACGCCCGGATGTAAGCCTTGAGAAATCCATGTCGCTGTTAACGGCAAGGGCTCCTGAAAACTTCAGGCAGAACCAGGGCGCGGCAAGGGCCGCCACGACCGCGAAAGCGATAACCACATCAGCCAGCGCGCGTCTCCTCTGAAAAGGCTCTGACCTTACCAGGGAAGCAGCGGCCGCCGCGGCAAAAGCCCCGGTAAAGACCATCGCTTCGTTCTTGACCCACAGAGAAAATCCGAACAAAACAGAAGAAAGTATCAGACATATCCTGTCTTTCGTCCGGACATAGAGCATGAAATAAACGAACGCGCATGTCACGAACGCGGTAAGGATGAGGTCGGCATGGATTATCACGGCGTAATCGGCAACCTGTGCCGTTGTCCCCAGGATAAACGTAAGCAGAATGGAATACTGCCTGCTGAACAGCTTTTTCATCTGAGAATAAAACAATACGAGGAACGCCAGGTAAATAACCGGCATGATCATATTCACGTTCAGGTCGTTGAACCCGGTAAACGCGTAGATCCACGTCATTAAAAAAGGCAGAAGCAGCGGATAATCAGGATGGGCTACCGTAGCCTCGTTCCAGCCGAAAAAACCTTCAGGTATACCGCCGGCAGAATGAAAAATCCTGGCTTTAAGCGCGTAATTCGCAACCGCGTCATGCGAATGCACGGGCACCGGCGCGACCAGGAGAACTATCCAGAGAAGCTGAAAAAACAGACCGGCGGCTAACAGCTTTTCCGTCCGGCTCCATCGCCGCGGGTTCCCCTTCTCCGGCAGAAGGTCAGCGATCCTTTCCGGTCTTGAAGCATACCGCGCGAATATCAGTATGAGCAGGACAACCGGAACAATGATCAGATTTAAAAACCCGAACCCGATCCCGGACAGGTGATACAGAAAAAGCTGGTATGACACAAACCCCGCACCGAGAAAAAAAGACAACGTCAGAAGTTCCGGGACCGAATAATCATACCGGGTGCGCCTGATCACCAGCAGGATAAAAAAAGCGCCGGTTATCTCAAGAGCGAGCAGAGAAAAAATAAAATTCATCTGAGCCCGGCCCCCCTTGCCAGCAAACGGCCGGCGCCGTCATACTTCCTGTGCTCTTTATATCCCGGGGCCGCGATGTCTCCTTCGCCGCATATGATCTTGAAATCAGCTCCTTTTTCGACATTTCTTACCGGCCACATAAAATACCGCGCGCGCATTTCGCTGATCGAAAATCTCTTAAACCCCAGAAGTTCGCAGGTTGACCCACCGGGTATGTGCTGTCTGCAGAATACCAGGAAATCATAAAGTTCATCCCCCATAAGGTAGCCTACCTTGCCGCTGTAAGGATGTGCGTACAGATAACCCAGTGACCGGTACTGTCCGTCCTTATCCTCTCGCAGGAGAAAAAGGATCCACAGTATAAGCCAGACGGCAAAAATGAGTTTCAGTATCTTTCCTTTGTTCAAAACACGGTCCCTGATCATATGCCCCTCAGGTACTCAGCCAGAACAGCCGGTTCTTTAAGGTCGAACAGCCCTTGCCTGCCGGATCTGAGACGTGAGCCTTCCTCTCTGGCGAACACCTCAGCTCCGTGAAACGGTTTCAGGAGACGCAGACAGCGCAGGAGAAAGCCGTCTTCCATTATGACCGCATTGTATTTTTTTCTCTTCGTCAGGACCCGCCACAGGATCGCCGGAGCCGCGAAACTTCCCGGGAAAACATTGACCCCTATATCAGCGTGCCTTATTACATTCTTGCCGTCGAACTCGTCCCGGATCCCGGCTGCCGGATGGTCATGTCCTATCCACATCTCAACGATAGCCCTTTCACGGGCTATGTTCTTCAAAATCTCGTAGTTTTCGGCCAGACGGTTCCCGTTCCCGGCAGGACGGTCCAGAAAGAAAACCCTTAAAAGCCTCCCCCACCGGCTCTCAAATATCTCCCTGTTCCGGCGGTATATCTCTTCTCTTCCTTTCAAACTCCTTCTTGAGGCCTGTTCAAGATGGAAGACATACGCGCCTTCCGCCATTACGGAAATGAAGCCGGCTTTCTGCGCCCGGACTGAAAAATCGGTATCCTCATAGCATACCCCTTTATATGCCTCGTCAAGGTAGCCGATACGTTCCACCACTTCTCTTTTAAGAAGACAGGCAAACGCGATGGCATGTCCGAGCTCCACGAACTTTCCTTTTTTGTCTTTGATCAGCGCCGCGTGATCCTTCACGGAAACGCCTTCATCCGGCCGGGAACCGAAGGTATTGCTCTGAGGGTTCACAAGGCCTATGCCGTCCCTGCTCCGCGCAACAGCGATCATCTCCTCGAGCCATCCATCGGCCACCACGCAATCATTGTTCAGAAGACACAGGAACGGCGCTTCGGAAAGCCGCATGCCCTTGTTCATGCCGGCGGCGAATCCCGCGTTCTCCTCGCTGAATACCTTCTCTATGGCCACGTTGCCGCTGCCGTGAAGGCCGTGGAGATACCGCGCCACCCCGGGATCCCGGCTGGCATTATCCACAATAATAAGACGCGAGCGGACCTTTGTCCGTTCCAGAACGCTCTGAACGCATCTCTTCAGCAGGTCCGGGCTCTCATAGCTCAGCAATATTATGTCGCATTCGGGTTTCATGATCCTTTATCCTGCCGGAACATCTCCCGGTACTTGAGGTAACTCACGATCTGATACAGCCCGCTGAAAACAGCCACAGCCAGCCCGTATATCCCGTCTTTATACGCTTTTTTGCGGAGCAGCCGGCGGTAAAAACACCTGTCAAGAGCGCGCCACACAGCATGGCCCAGGCTCATGCGCCTGCCGGTACGATACCATTTTCGGGCCTCAAGCGTGGTCTGGCTGTTCAGGCTGTGAAGATA
This sequence comes from Candidatus Makaraimicrobium thalassicum, assembly GCA_003644505.1. GTDB lineage: Bacteria > Omnitrophota > Gorgyraeia > Tantalellales > Tantalellaceae > Makaraimicrobium > Makaraimicrobium thalassicum. The sequence goes on from QNCM01000005.1 coordinate 24,712, forward strand.
ATCCGCGATATCCTTATGAGAATAATGGACGATGTCCCCTTTAAGATGGCCGCAGCTGCCGTCGGAAAAAGCGCGGGGGTGGACCTCCACCTCTTCGTATCTGAACTCGTTTTTCAAAAAAAACTTTGTCTGGGGCGCGGGGTACTCACCGCCGTAACGCAGCCAGTGATCACCGATATAATTTCTCCGCGGGATCGTATAAACCTTGTTCTCAGGCGCCCCTTTCAGGAGGTCTGTTATCTCATCCGCGAGTCCCTTTGTTATCCTTTCATCGGCATCAAGGCTCAGGACCCAGTCATTCGAAGCCTGCGCATAAGCCCAGTTCCTGTGCCTTCCTTCATTCGCCATCTTCCGGATAAATACCTTATCGGTATATCCGGCGGCTATCTCCCTGGTAGCGTCCGCGCTCTCATCGTCCACCACGATTATCTCATCCGCCCAGCCCGCGCTTTTCAGGCACTCCGCTATGTTCTCTTCCTCGTTCTTCGTTATAACAACCACGCTTACCGGAGGTTTGTCCACTTCTGCTCCTCTTCTGTTTGATGGGGTCAGACCCCCTATTTCCCTATTCCCAGCAGTTCCAGACACGCTTCTGCCACTGTTTCCGGCGCTATATCCGTCAAACAGCGGTTGTCATGCCCGCACTCCGGGAGTTTAAAACGGCTGTAACACGGCCGGCAGGGAAGCCCCGCCGCGCTGATCACCCTGTGCTTATCCGAAACCGGATACGGCCCGTAAACCTTCTCATCCACCGGGCCGAAGATCGATACTGTCCTTATCCCGAGAGCGGCCGCTATATGCAGCGGCCCGCCGTCATTGCACAACACCAGATCGCACCGGCTGAGCAGGGCGATGTATTGTTTCAATGTAAGGGAGTTTTCCACTACTGCCGGGGCTTCTTTCATTCTGCCGGCAATATCCCTGCACAAACCCGCCTCGGCCGGGGCGCCGAGCAACGCTGTCTTTACCCCCTGGGCGGTGAGAATATCCGCCGCCCTTAAAAAACCTTCAGCGCCCCACTGTTTGCGGGATGCCTGAGCCCCCCAGCTCGCTCCCCCGCCGGGGATAACGGCAACAATGTACCCTCTTCTGATGCCTTTTTCCTTCATGTAGGCCGAAGCCCATTCCAGGTCAGCCTCTTCCGGAACGAGCTGCATCTCTTTTTCCGAAGCAGGCACATTCACGCGTTCCAGAAGGTCAAGATAATGTTCGACGACATGACGCCCCTCAAAGGCCGTAAGAGCCACCCTGTCGGTAAGAAATATGCCCCTTTTTCTGTAATCCAGGCCTATCCTCCGCGGAATACCGGCAAGCGCGAAAAATAACCCGAACTCGCGCGATAAAGTAAAATCAAAAACAGCGTCATACCGTCTCTGCCGGACAGCCGAGAACAGTCCATACAAAGCCTTCAGGCAGTGTATTTTGGACTCACGCCACATCCTGACAAACTCATCCTTTTCATAAACGAATATCTCATCAATGTCCGGGTCGCTTTCTACGACATCCCTGGTCCTTGCGTTACACAGGTAATCCACCGATATGCCCTTTACCTCTTTTTTCAGGCTCGCTATAAGAGGCGTGGTGAATAGAACGTCACCGATACCGAATATGTTCGTGATAAGAACGTTCTTCATAGATCAATCATGGGTCACTATCCGCCTGGCGGCCTCAAACACCGCGTCTACTGTTACGGCCCGAAGGCACCGGTAATCATACGGGCAGGCGGTGTCATGGCAGGGAACGCATCCGGGGTTCTCATGGAACACCACATGTTTCTCCCCCCAGGGACGCCATCGTACCGGACTGACGCCGGGGATATTCCTTCCGAATATCGCAATGACCGGGATACCCATCGCGGCTGCCATATGCATGGGCCCGGTATCACTACCGATAAAAAGAACACTTCTCGCCAGGAATGCCGCCAGTTCCTTCAGGTCCAGTGCCCCTGTCAGATCAAGTACGTCCGCGCCCGTCTCCCGGATGATCTTCCACGCAAGAATACCTTCCCTCCTGTCCCCTATAATGGCCACGTTGCAATCCATGTCCGCTTTTATCCTGCGGATAAGCTCCGCGTACCTTTCGTGAGGCCACATCTTAACGGGATTGCTGCTGCCCGGATGTACGGCGATCAAAGGTATGTCCTCATTCACGTTCTTTTCAGCCATGAGATCCGCCACAGTGCTTTCAGCTTTACTGCCCACGGAAAGCGAAGGAGCCTGCGCGGCGCGGTCTATCCCCACGAGACGCAGAAGGTCCATGGTATATTCGATCTCGTGTTTTTCCCCTTTTCCCCTTTCATCCCGCATCTTTTTGTTCAGAAGAAAGCCCCACTTCCTGTCATATCCCGCGCGAACGGGAATGCCCGCCAGGAAACAGGCCAGGTGCAGGGTCTTATGAGGGTTAAGGACCACTGCCGCATCGAAACGGCCCTTTCGCAGCAGAAGAGCCAGGCGGAAAGCCTTAAAAAGCCAGTTGCCCTTTTCAAAAGTGTCAACCGTGATTATTTTCTTTATATCCGCTCTTCCTTCAAGCAGAGGTCTGGAATATTCCGATGTCACAAAGGAGACATCCGTCCCGGGATAACTGCTTTTTATTGCCTCCACCGCAACACTTGAAAGCAGCACTTCCCCGATACGGTCCGTCCGAAAAACAACAATGTTTCTGATATTTTTGCCCATACCCGGTAATAACAGGATCATTTAAAAAAGCGATGCCGCGCAAGCGCCCATACCGCCTCCACGCCGTCGCGCCAGCCGATCTTCTTCCCTTCATCGTACCCGCGCCCGCGGTACAATATCGGGACCTCCCTGATGGCATATCCCCTTTTCAGGAGCTTCGCGGTGATCTCCGGCTCGATCTCGAACCTTTTCGCTCTGATATCAAGGCTGCGCATAATATCCGTTCTGATCATTTTATAGCATGTTTCCATATCCGTAAGCGCGCCGCCGAAAAGGATATTGGTCAACACGGTAAGAAACCGGTTGACAAGAAAATGTGAAAAAGAGGTGCACCGCCGTGTTTTCAGGAACCGTGAACCGTAAACCGCCTTTGCTCCGGTTTTCCAGGCAAGCCCGGCAAGTTTCACCATATCCTCCGGGGAATACTCCATATCAGCGTCCTGAATGATCACATAATCACCCGTGGCATTTGAAAGCGCTGTCCTTATTGCCGCACCCTTGCCTTTATTGCGGGTATGATAAAACACCCTGATATCCCCCTTGCCGTCGCCGAATCTGTCTTTCAGAAGCTCCCGCGTCCCGTCCGTGGAACAATCATCGACCAGGATTATCTCCTTATCAAGATCGACGCCCTTTACAAGTTCAAGAACATCCATGACTGTTCTGGATTCATTGTAAACCGGCATAAGTACGGATATTTTCATGTCCATGGTTAAGACTTAATAAAACCCCTTTACCGTCTGGATTATATATTCCACCTGTTCTTCGGTAAGTTCCGGATAAACCGGCAGGGACAGGACCCTCCCGGCCGCTTTTTCGGAAACAGGGAACTCCCCTCCGGAGTATCCGAGATCCCGGTAACACGGCTGCAGGTGCAGGGGGACCGGATAGTAAACCCGGGCGGCAATACCCTTATCGTTAAGGTATCGCAGCAACTCATCCCGTTCATCCACGGCTATGGTATACTGGTGATACGTATGCGTGTTCCCCCCGGCGACCTTCGGCGTGGTGATCCCCGCTGACGGGAACACTTCGTCATATCTGGCGGCAATAGCCCTTCTTCCCTCAAACCAGGCATCAAGCTCTTTCAGTTTGACACGGAGGATCGCGGCCTGAAGACTGTCAAGACGCGAATTATATCCTATCTCCTCATGGATATACTGCTGCCGGCTGCCGTGGACACGCAGTTTTTTTATATGCTCGATCAACGAACGATCCGAAGAAACGACCATACCGCCGTCCCCGAACCCTCCGAGATTCTTGCTGGGGAAAAAACTCAGGGCACCCGCGGCCCCGAAACTGCCCGCCCGGCTGCCGTTGTGTGACGCGCCTATGGCCTGGGCACAGTCCTCTATGACCTTAAGGCCGTATCTATCCGCGATCTCCATGACGCGGCTCATATCCGCGCATTGCCCGTAAAGATGTACCGGGATTATGGCTTTGACCGCATTCCGTTTATCCCGGGCGAAGTCGAGGGATCCCCCGTGTCCTGTGTCCTGCAACAATTCATCGATCTTCTCCGGATCGATATTGTATGTTTCGGGGTCTATATCCACGAACAGAGGTTTCGCCCCAAGAGCTGAAACCGCTTCCGCGGTCGCGAAGAACGTGAACGGAGTCGTGATCACCCGGTCCCCCTGCCCGACCCCCAGGACCCGTAATACGGTGATCAGGGCGTCCGTGCCGGAGGCGACGCCCGCTGCCTCCGAAACGCCGCAATAATCCGCTATTTCCCGCTCCAGTCCGTCTACCTCCCGGGACAGTATGAATTGCTGGCTTTCAACAACCCTTGTCAACGCCTCGTCGATCTTGTCTTTTATCGACCGGTACTGCGCTTTGAGATCCAGTAATGGTATGTCCACGTATCTCCTCTGGTTAATCGGGATAATTTTCCCTGAACCATTTGATCGTTCTTTGGAGGCCTTCCTCCAGCCCGATCCCGGGTACCCACCCCAGCTCTTTCTTCGCCTTCGCGATATCGGGCCTTCTGACCTTCGGGTCATTAACCGGCAACTCCTTAAAAACTATCTCACTTCTGCTCCCGGTGAGCTCTTTGACCTTTTTCGCGAAATCCAGGACGTTCATCTCGGCGGGGTTACCGAGATTCACCGGTTCGTTAAGCCCCGAATCCATCAGTTTCATTATCCCTTCGATCAGGTCGGACACATAGCAGAAACTCCTTGTCTGTGATCCGTCGCCGTAAACTGTCATGGGTTCGTTCCTGAGGGCCTGATCTATAAAGTTCGGGACCACTCTCCCGTCATGGTGCCGCATACGCTCACCGTACGTATTGAATATACGCGCTATTTTCGCGTCAATACCGTGGTTCCTGTGATAAGCAAGAGTAATGGCTTCGGCAAACCGCTTGGCTTCGTCGTAAACTCCGCGCGGACCGATGCAATTAACGTTGCCCCAGTACATTTCCGGCTGAGGGTTGACAAGGGGGTCGCCGTAAACCTCCGACGTAGAGGCCAGCAGAAATCCGGCCTTGTGTTCTTTTGCCACGCCGAGAGAATTGTGCGTTCCGAGCGAACCCACTTTCAGCGTCTTGATCGGATGTGTAAGATAATCCACGGGAGAAGCCGGCGAAGCCAGATGAATGACATAATCGATCTTCCCCTCAACAACTATATATTTAGATACATCGTGTTTGATGAACTCAAATCCCGGGTTCTCCGCGAGATGAGCTATGTTTTCCTGCCTGCCTGTTATCAGGTTATCCATGCATATAACGTGATGTCCGGATCCCAGCAGTCTTTCCGCAAGATGCGATCCGATAAATCCGGCGCCTCCCGTGAGTAATATTCTCATCGCCCCTCTCATCCTTTTTTTAAACGGATCAAGTTCTTTACCTTATCCACGATATTCGACGCGAATATCTCGCTGCCTTCCCCGGAAAAATGGCAAATGTCCTTGAAGTATTTTCTGTCTCTGTCTATTATCTTCTGCTGGTCCAGGAACATAAAATCGCCGCCAAGAGCAAGTTCCCTGACAACTTCGTTGTGGGCCCTTATCCCCAGGACCACGTTTTCCGGCTCCCCCCATAGCCCGGCGGATCTCACATACGGGCTGTCTTCATCATATTCATCTCCATCCGGCAGATAATAAGCGAACGTCATCACCAGCAGGGGTTCTTGTCTGCTTTCGGCGATACCTGCTATCCTGAGAAGGTTGTTCCGAAAACTGTCCTTTGTCTTTATATCCTTTCCGTATCGCTTCCACTCGGGCCTTGGAGAATGCGTCGGGACGTATCTGTCCCTGCGGATTACTTCCCTGTCAAGCTGCACCAGAAGATGTTTCAAAAAATAGGGCAACAGCATCGCAGCCCTGCGCAGTCCCGGATGGCGGAAATAAAAATTCACCTCTTCATACCAGGAATAATGGGAATAATCCTCTTTCCACAACCGCGGCGGGACATTGTTCGCCCTCACTTCATTGATCCCGTGATAGAATATCACGCAGTCGAACCGCTTCCCGTCCGCCAGTTTATATTTATAAAAGCTGTCGAGGGAACCGTGAGCCGCCGCCAGATTAACGATGTTCGCCTTTTTTCCTAAAACACTCCTGGACTTCTCTCTCAGGTATTTCGGGATCTCGCCCCAGTCCTCGGTCAGGGCCGACCCGCCCAGCAGCAGAACATTGAAGCCGCCTTCATCATAACTGTATTCTTTCAGGCCCTTAAGTTCCGGATACCACATATATACCTGATCCCCGGCAGTGGACAAAAAACTCATCCCCCTGCCGGACGCATAATACCCTCTTGCCAGTATTTCAAGCAGAACAGCCAGAAAGATCAGGTAAATTACGGCAAATAATATTTTTCTCATGCGCCTAAAACAGCGTATAGATAAACGGCGCGACCGCCGAGGATTCCACGAACAGGACCAACAGCCCGAGAACCAGCAGTGTTATGATTATGGGTAAGAGCCACCACTTTTTCCTGACTTTCAGGAAATTCCAGAGTTCCTTAAGAGTCGCAACTGTGCTCATTGTTTATCCTTCTTTCGGTTAAGATCCCGGTTAAAATTGTTCTTCCAGACTCCTCCTGCCCGCTGACGCGTTCTTCCTTTTTATCCAGTAGCTCTCCGCGGCCCTGTCGATCTTCTGGTCCAGCGGATCATTTCTGAAGATCCTTATCAAAAGGCCTATAGGCGTCAAGAGTAGGTAATACACCAGCACAAGGATAACCCTTGTGTTGAACCAGCCGATGGCGCGGGTCACTTTCGTGAAGACAAAAAATACCGGTTTCAGCGCCCTGGGTATAAATATCCCTGATAGTAACGCCGCAGCCGCGAATCCCAGAAACCAGGGATATGTATTCAAACGGCCTCTCATAAAATAAATAAATCCGAGCGAACCGAGCACAACACCCAGAATTATCCCGAACTGCCGCAGATCTCTGGTTCCTGCTTCTTTCATTTTCATATTGGTCCCGCTTTGCCCCCGCGGCCCTTAATCCAGTTCAAACTCGTTCACCGCTTCAAGCCGCAGCCCCGCTGGATCCTGTTTCCTTTTATCGATAAGAAAGGAACCCATCACAAGGTAATCCATATCTGTCCTCATGAAGCACCTGTACGCGTCATCCGGAGTGCAGACTATCGGTTCTCCCCTGACGTTAAACGAGGTGTTGATAACGAGCGGACAACCGTGATCTTCACGGAATCTCCGTATCATATCGTAATAAAGCGGATTGTCTTCGCCCTTCACCGTCTGCACTCTGGCCGAATAATCGACGTGCGTTATCGCCGGAACTTCCGAACGTTTTATCTTCAGCTTGTCCAGGCCTTTCGGATCCTTCCCGTCCCCGGGGCTCTTCCTTTTTTCTTCCTTCACGGGTGAAACAATGAGCATATAGGGGCTTTCCCCGTCGAGGTCAAAATATTCCTTTGCCCTCTCCAGCAGAACGCTGGGAGCGAACGGCCTGAATGATTCCCTGAACTTTATTTTTCTATTGATAATAGACTGCATCTTCCCGGACCTGGGGTCCCCGAGTATGCTTCTTGCCCCCAGCGCGCGGGGGCCGAACTCCATTCTCCCCTGGAACCATCCGATCACTTTCTCCTCCGCCAGAAGATCCGACACGACCCTGCTCAGATCCTCCCGCCGCAGCCTCTCATGCGGTATTGCGTTCTGCTTCAACCCTTTTTCTATCTCCTCATCCGAAAAAGAGGGGCCTAAAAGACTGGCCTTTTGACCGTCCGTGCTTCCGTTCACGTGCCTCTTCTGTCCGAGATACTCATGCCACGCTATCAAAGCCGCTCCGAGAGCCCCGCCGGCATCGGAAGACGCGGGCTGTATCCAGACATTCTTAAAAGGCCCTTCTCTCAGCACCTTTCCGTTAGCCACGCAGTTAAGGGCGACACCGCCGGCCAGACAGAAATTCTCCGCCGCCGTTCTGTCATGAACGTGGCCTGCCATATTCATTATGACCATTTCCGTAACGACCTGGACGGACTTTGCCAGATCCATATGCCGCTGTTCCAAGGCGCTTTCGGGTTTTCTCGGCAGACCGCCGAACAGGCGGTGGAACCTTCTGTTTGTCATTGTGAGGCCGGCGCAGTAATTGAAATATTTCAGGTTCAATTTGAACGACCCGTCCTTTTTCAGGTCTATCAGGTTCTCCAGAATAGCGTCAACGTACTCCGGTTCTCCGTAAGGGGCAAGACCCATAAGTTTGTATTCCCCTGAATTGGCCTTGAACCCGCAGTAATACGTGAACGCGGAATATAACAGTCCCAGGGAATGGGGAAACCTTATCTCATCATACAGTTCTATTTTATTCCCCGTGCCTTTCCCCAGACTTGCGGTCGCCCATTCCCCCACACCGTCGATTGTCAATATAGCCGCCTCTTCGAATGGGGAGGGATAGAAAGCGCTTGCGGCGTGCGAGTGGTGGTGCTCCGGGAAGATAATCGTGCCCCTGTGCCCCAGTGTCTTCCGTATATATTCCTTTATGAAGAGCTTCTGTTTGATCCACGGAGGCATGGCAGAGATGAACGACCTGCTGCCGAAAGGAGCGTAAGCCAGATATGTCTCCAGCAGCCGTTCGAATTTGATGAAAGGCTTGTCATAAAACGCGACAACATCTATATCCCGCGTATCTATGTCCGCTTCCCTCAAACAATACTCAATGGCCCTTTGGGGAAAGGACGGATCATGTTTTTTCCGCGTGAACCTCTCTTCCTGGGCAGCGGCGATGATCTCGCCGCCAGAGACCAGCGCGGCGGCAGCGTCGTGATAGAACGCGGAGATCCCCAGGATATATTGGTTTTTATCCTTCATCTTTACTCTCAACAAACCACTTTACCGTCCTCTTAAGACCCTCGTTGAAATCGACCCGCGGTTCAGCTTTAAGAACGTCCTTTAACAGGCTTATATCGGCGACCGTCCTCTTTACATCCCCCGGACGCGTCGGCCCGTGAACGGATTCGATCGTCTTTCCGAGAAGCTTCTTAAGGGTCTCCGCGACATCAACGACCGAATGATCACAGCCGCAGGCGACGTTGAAGAACATACCGGAAATGCCCGGGACCTCGCATGCCGCGAGATTCGCGTTAACAACATTGGAAACAAAAGTGAAATCACGGGACTGCGTGCCATCGCCGTCAATACTGCACGGCTGATCTTTCGCGAGCATCGATATAAAAGCCGGTATGACCGCCGAATACTTCGACTCCGGGTTCTGCCTCGGGCCGAAAACATTGAAATACCTGAGGCTCACCGTCTCAAGCCCCATGGTCCTGCTGAACATCCTGCAGTAATATTCCGCGGCAAGTTTGCTTACCGCGTACGGGGATATGGGATCAGGGGCAAGGGTCTCTTTCTGGGGATAGACGTCGCAGTCCCCGTAAACAGAACTGCTGGAAGCATAGACCACCCTTTTGATGCCCGCTTCTTTCGCCCGCATTAAAAGGTTCATGCTGCCGTTCACATTGACGTCATTGGTCCTTACGGGCTCTTCCACGCTCCGAGCCACGTTCCTGAGCGCAGCCTGGTGGATGACAAAATCGATACCCTCAAGGGCCCTGTCCACGTCATCTTCGCTGCGGATATCTCCTTTGCGAAAATCTATCCTGTCCATGAACGGCCTCAGGTTCTCTTCTTTTCCCGTGGAAAGGTTGTCCAGCACGCGGACGTCTTCTCCGCGTCCAGCAAGTTCTTCCACGATATTCGACCCGATAAACCCGGCGCCGCCTGTAACCAAATACTTCTTCTTCATTTCCTCAATTTCCCCCTCTCACTGATCCTGCCCTCTTCCGATGCGGGATCGTCCGATGCCGCATCGGGAATTTGATTTATAATTTTATTATGTTGTCCCCCGTGATCCCGTTCCGCGCGAACACGTCCCTGGTATCGAATACAAGGGGCGCGCTGCGGGCTATCATCCTGTAATCCAGACAGCTGTGATCGGAGACGATCAGAACCACATCCTGTTTCTTTATCAGCGATGGGGTCAGCCCGCGGGACCGCATCTTAACCCCGGAAATGTCGAGATACGGGATATGCGGATCGTGATAGACTACGGCTGCCTTTTTTCTTCCGAGTATCTTTATTATTTCCAGCGCGGGAGACTCTCTCAGATCGTTGACGTCTTTCTTATAGGTCACTCCTACCAGGAGGACCCGCGCGGAATCGAACTTCTTGCCCCTGCTTTTTAAAAGCCTCCCGATCCTTTTGACCACATGCACCGGCAGCATGCGGTTGATCCTGGCGGCAAGATCTATCATCTCCGTCCTGAACCCTACGGTCCGGGCCTTCCATGAAAGGTACATTGGGTCCGCCGGGATACAGTGCCCGCCGATACCCGGGCCCGGATAAAACGGCATGAACCCGAACGGCTTTGTCCCGGCCGCTTTTATCACTTCCCACACGTCTATCTTCAGTTTATCGCAAAGCATGGCAAACTCGTTTATAAGGCCGATGTTCACTATCCGGAATGTATTTTCCAGGAGTTTGGTCACTTCGGCTGTTTCGGCATCGGATACCCCGACTACCCTGTCGATGATCCGGGAATATAACAACCTGCCGAGTTCAGTGCTTTTTTCGGTCACACCCCCGATGATCTTGGGGATATTCGTCAGATCGTACCGCGGGTTCCCCGGATCTATCCTTTCCGGCGAAAACGCCAGGTAAAAATCCCTGTCCAGCTGATACCCGCTTTTCTCCAGTTCAGGCAGTATTACCTCACGCGTCGTCCCGGGATATGTGGTGCTCTCCACTATGATCAGCTGCCCGGGCCGCATCCGCTTCCTCAGCGAACGGCTGGCATAGATGATGTAGGATATATCGGGTTCCTTTACCTTCCTCAGAGGAGTGGGGACGCACAGGATAATTATGTCCGAGGAGCGTAATACGCCGTCATCGCCTGTCACGAAAAAGCGTCCCGTCCTGCAGGCGCCGCGTATCTCTCCGGAAGAGATATCGTCTATGTAGGATTTTTCCTTCTTTAATTTTCTGATGCGGCGGACGTTCGTATCAAAGCCTTTAACGGTGAACCCGCTTCTGCAGAACTCAACGGCTATCGGCAGGCCCACGTAACCCAGCCCGACGACCGTAATGACCGCGCTTTTATCCTTTATTTTCTTCTTAAGCTCCGTATACACGCTCACCTCCGCGTTCCACTCCGGGAGTAGCCACTCCCGGAGTGGCTACTCCCGGAGTGGAACGGGTCACCATTTAATTATTTCCGCTTTATCCCTGAGCGGCTGCCACCATGCCTCGTTCTCCTCATACCACCTGACGGTCTTTTCAAGATTCCCGGCGAAATCAGCCGCCGGCGTCCAGCCGAGTTCCCTGATCCTGGACGAATCCAGCGCGTACCGCCTGTCATGGCCCGGCCTGTCATTGACAAATTCGATAAGATCCCTGGTCTTCCCCATCATCGACAAGATATTCCCTGCCAGATCAAGATTGCTCAAATAGCTTCCGCCGCCTATGTTATAGGCCTGGCCGGCATGGCCGCGGCGCAGCGCCAGATCGATCCCCTCACAGTTATCCTTCACGAACAACCAGTCCCTGACATTCCCGCCGTCCCCGTAAAGAGGGACCTTCCGTCCCCGCAGAAGGTTGGTTATGAAAAGCGGTATAACTTTTTCCGGATACTGATAAGGGCCGAAATTATTGGAACTCCTTACGACAACCACCGGTAATCCGTAAGTCGCGTGATACGACAGGGCCAGCAGGTCACCCGCGGCTTTGGTCGCGGAATAAGGGCTGTTCGGCTTCAGGGGATCATCTTCCTTCGATAACCCCTCTGAAACGCTTCCGTATATCTCATCGGTCCCGATCTGGACGAACCGGCTGATGCCTGCTTTTCTGGCCGCTTCCAGAAGCACTTTAACGCCGATGACGTTCGTCATCACAAAATCATCCGGATATTTTATGGACCTGTCCACGTGTGTTTCCGCGGCAAAATTTATTATCGCGTCAACCTGCGCTGCCAGTTCCCCGGCCAGCTTTTTATCGCAGATATCACCGGCAACGAACGAGTAACGGCTGTCACGGGCGATATCACTGAGATTCTCGGGATTGCCGCAATAGGTCAACTTATCAAGGTTGATAACGCGGATATCCTTATATTGTTCAAGCACGAAATGGATAAAATTCGAACCGATAAATCCGCATCCGCCCGTTACAAGTATTCTCATCCGCTCTCCTTTCGTCCCTCATCCTTCGCCCCTGTCCCGCGTTCTCTTTCCGCGACCAGCTGATTCGCTTTAAGGAGAGAATCAAACGTTCCCGCGTCGGTCCACCAGCCGTCAAGTTTCGAATATGCCAGCTGTCCCTTTTTAAGATAGATGTTGTTCACATCGGTTATCTCTAGCTCTCCACGGCCGGACGGTTTCAATTCCCTGATAAGATCGAAAATGCGGCTGTCGTACATATAGATGCCGGTAACCGCGTAATTGGTCCGGGGATTTTCCGGCTTCTCTATGATCCGGACTATCCTGTCGCCTTCGAATTCCACCACACCGAACCGTTCCGGATTGGAGACCTCCTTTATCAGGATCCTGGCCCCCTCAGGCTGGCCGGCGAACTCGTCCACTTCACGTCTGATGCCTTTCTCAATGATGTTGTCGCCGAGTATTACCACGATCTTATCGCCGTCGGCAAAATACTCGGTCAGGCTCAGGGCTTCGGCTATCCCGCCTTCTTTCTCCTGATAGGCGTAATTGACTCCCTTTAACCCGAACTCATGCCCGTTTCCCAGAAGGCGCAGGAAATTACCGGCATGCCCCCCGCCCGTGACTATCATGATATCCGTTATGCCGGCTTCAACAAGGGTCATGATGGGGTAATAAACCATCGGCTTGTCATAAACAGGCAAAAGATGCTTGTTGGTGATCTTGGTAAGGGGGAACAAACGCGACCCGAGTCCTCCTGCCAGCACTATACCTTTCATCTCCACTCCTCTTGTGTAATTCCGATCCCGCATCGGAACTGGATTCCGATGCGGGATCGGAATTGGGTTCTGCGGCCATCTGTATTATTTAGTCCAGTCGAACGGCACGTCGTTATCGAAGGCATCAACGCGGTACTCATCGGGATCACCGGCGTCATAAGGCTCAGTTACCGTATTGACCACTACAGCTTCCTCGTCGCTTAGGCATTTAAACCCGTGATAGACCCCCGGCGGTATCTGAACAAGAAGCGGCTGTTCCATGCTGATGATATAGTCTTCCACGTTTCCGAACGTAGGTGAACCTTTGCGCGCGTCATACAGGCCCAGACGCATTTTCCCCATGATACACGTAAAATTATCCGTCTGCCTCCCGTGGTAATGCCATGCCTTTACCACGCCCGGAAAGGCCGTCGTCATGTAAACCTGCCCGAACTTTTCAAATATGTCGTCATCGTTGCGTAAGATCTCCATGAGCCGTCCGCGGTCATCCGGAATAACCTTCAACTTTTTTACTTTAACACCCTCTATCATTTTTCCCTTCCTTTCTCCGCATTAAGAACGGCCGATCCCCTCATACCTGAAGCCCATTTCCTTCAGTTTTCCGGGATCGTAAATATTCCTCCCATCCAGGATAACAGGTTGCCTCATAACGCCCTTAAGCCTGTGCCAGTCGATCTCTTTGAACTCGTTCCACTCAGTCATGAGTATTACGCAATCGCTGTCCCGGGCCGCCTCATAGACATCCCGGCAATAGACGATCCGGTCGCCGAACTCCGCTCTGGTATTCTCCATAGCCGCGGGATCGAAAACCTTTATCTTCGCCCTTTCGGCCAAGAGGCGCTTGATGATATCCACCGATGGAGCGGACCGGATATCGTCAGTATTCGGTTTAAAAGCCAGGCCCCACACGCCTATAACTTTATCCGGAAGGTTCCATAACGTTTTTGCGGCCTTCCTAACCATGAGTTCCTTCTGCGTCTCGTTAATCTTCTCCACTTCCTTCAGCATATCGAACGAATATCCAAGATTTTCAGAGATGTGTATAAAGGCCTTCAGGTCCTTAGGAAAACATGAACCTCCAAAACCAATGCCCGCCTTTATAAAATGCCTGTTTATCCGGAAATCCAGCCCGATAGCCTCTGCCACGGTGTTGATATCAGCACCTGCCTTTTCGCATATATTGCTTACGGCGTTGATAAAAGAGATCTTAGTGGCCAGGAAAGAATTAGAAGCGTGCTTGATGATCTCGGCGCCTTTTATATTCGTGACCACGATCTTTGTGTCAAGGGGCTCGTACAGCTGGCGCAGCATTTCTTCCGCTTTTTTCGACTCCACGCCGATCACCACTCTATCAGGGCTCATAAAATCCTCTATCGCCGATCCTTCACGCAGGAACTCCGGATTGGAGGCTACATCAAACTCACAGCCGTGTTTTTTGAACGTCTCGATCGTTTTTTTCACCCATTCCCCTGTTTCGACCGGAACGGTGCTCTTCTCCACGACAAGTTTATACGAATCGATGCTTTCCGCTATGATCCGCGAGACCTTCTCTATACCCGTAAGATCGGCGCTTCCGTCGCTCCTTGACGGCGTACCCACGCATATAAAGATTATGTCGGCGTCCCTGATCGCCTCTTTGATATCCGTGGAAAAGCTCAACCGGCCGTTCTTCCGGTTCTTCTTTACGAGCTCCTCGAGCCCGGGTTCATATATGGGAATACCGCCTCTGTTTAACAGTTCGACCTTTTCCCCGTTATTGTCCGCGCAGATAACTTCGTTGCCCAGATCGGCAAAACACGTCCCTGTCACCAGGCCGACATACCCTGCCCCTATAATCGTCAGTTTCATGAAAAAACTCCTCCTGTCTCGGCTATAACACCAGCGGCCGTTTCCCCCCGGGGCGCAATCCAGCTTCACCCGGGCGTGGAATTGAGGAAAACAATAATAATGTTATTATTAGGCGCTTTAACGAGTGATTATAGCATATTGCCCTTTAGACCGCAATAGAGCCCTTGTTCCACTCCCGGAGTGGACACTCCCGGAGTGGACACTCCCGGAGTGGAACGGGTTCTTAGCGGGATGAGCCGGGCGGGCGTTTACTGAACGACCGGTTCAGACCCAGTTGAAGATCCGGGAAAGCCTTGATCTTGAAAGCCAGCCAGACCGTAAACTCGTCTTCAAAAAAATTGCCGCCATCCACGTCATAGACAAATTCAACTTCCCAGCAGTGAAGATCTCTGGTGATGGATATCTGCTGTTCCTCGACCATGCCGTTCTGAAAATCGAACCTCTCATACAATCCCAGCCGCCACTTCGGGCTCGGGATATAACTGATGTCGAATGTAAACTGATTCCGCGGGTCGGGATCCTTTTTCTCGTACCGGTACCCCATAGCCGCCCGAAAAGAGTCCCACGGCGTAATGGAGGCCTCAACGCTGCCTGTATTCACTGTCTGATCTTCGGGTATGACCTCCATCTCGCTGTCTATAAAAAGCCAGTTATAGGGGCTGAGTTCCAGACCAAATGTGAGATTTTCGAACCGATGGCCATCTTCAAGCTCAAACCTGTATTTCTTCATGCGGAAAAGATAATCTGTGCTGACGATGAACCTGACAAGATCGATCGACTTCAAATCGCCTTCAGCGCCGCGCTTGGTCTGCAGTTTATTCTCCAGGGAAAGCGTTACTCCGTTGGTCTTTTCAAGGCCGTCTATACCATCCATCTGAAAAAGGCTGTTCTTATCGACAGCGGGTTGATGCGTGTGAAAATACCTGGCGGCAGGTACGATAATGTGCCTTAATCCGTTGATGTCCAGCCCCATGGCGTTGGTCACGACGTTGAATATGCGGTAAAGCCGTAAAGACGCATCAAGTCCGCCGCCTGTCGTAGCGCGTGTAACAGGCCGGTCACTCCAGCGTGTGCGGCTGTATATCGTCTCCCTGAACGTCCCGTACGGCGTCACTTCCAGCGGTCCCAGACGTGTAACATAGGAAAGCTTATGAAAGGAATCAAGCCTGTTAACTTCCTCGGAGGGACTGCTGTTGGAAGCGTACACTTTGTCAAACGCGGCGGCCGATGTCTCGGTAGTATAATGAAAAGGGGTCTCCCACAGTCTTTGATTCGGCACGTTCACTTTCAACTCCGGCAATTTCTGGGTAACGGTATAAAAACTATTGAACCGTTTATTAGCTTCGATGCTGAACGTATAATTCGGTTTGGCTGATATGACAGAGACATAATTCGACGGGACGCTGCCGCCGGTTTCCTCATATTCATTATAAAAATAGTCCTTTAAGATATTCCCGTCGGTAATTTTATTGAATTCAAGCATTCCTACTGTTTCCGGCTCAAAATCGATGCGGTGCGTCCATTGAAATCTCTTCCGCAATACCGAGTCTACCCCTTCCTTGCGGGCCGGGTCACGCCACTCATCACGGAAGGGCGTCCGGTCATAGGTTCCCCATTTATTCTCATGGATAGAATACCAGCGGAACAGCCCTTCTCCGAGCCCGGGCATTTCGAAATCTTCGCTGTTATAATAAAGATTCGCGCCTTCGGCAAAGCCCTTCTTGCTCCTGTAATCGGCAAGGATATCGACCTTGCTGTTGCCCTTTATGTAGAACCGCCATGCCGACAGAAGAAAATTTCCCCAGTCAGTGCTCTGACCGGGGATAAACTGAACTTTGGCGCGGCTCTGTATGATCGGATGATAATAATACGGGAACCAGAAAACTGGAACCTTACCGATATAGAAAAAAACGTTCTTTGCGATAACTTTGTCGTCCGGGAACACCCGTATCTCTTCCGCTTTCAGCCGGTAATGGGGCTCGTCAAGATCGCATGTGGTAATATAACCATTTCGCAGCACGTATTCGTTTTCCCCGACCTTACTACTCTTCTCAGCGCGGCCGAACCAGGGGAACGCCTTGACCTCTGCCTCCGCTATCTCCCCTTTCTTTTCGGCCAGATCATATTGTATGTGTTCCGCCGTAAGCGTGCCTTCCCCTGGCTGTTCGATACGGACGTTACCCTCGCACATAGCCTGCCTGGTCCTGGTATCCACCTCTATCCTGTCGCAGGTCAGCGTCGCGTCACCGTATGTGATGGAAACATTGCCTTCCGCTACGATCTTTCCTTCCTTCTCAAAATATTCCACCTCATCCCCGTCAACCTGGATGGGCTGTCCCGGTTTCAGTTTTATCAACTTTGTCTCATCCTGAGCCAGGCAGGCCGCGGGCCAGACACAAACAAGCGCGCATATAATCAACGCTACTATACAACAGGGCAATCCCCCCCCTGGCCGTATCTTTCTTCGTATGTCATACCGTGCAAACAGCATTTCGTCCTTTCCGTTTCGCCCTGTAAAGAGCAGTATCAGCTTTTTCTATCAACGTATCAACATCCTTCCCGTCTTCGGGATAGGTGGCGATGCCCACGCTGACCGTTATCCTGATGCTTTCGTCAAAAGCTTTGATCTCCCTGGATTCTATGGATCTGCGTAGACGTTCCGCGACGGTCAGGGCAAGTTCCCTTGTCGTTTCCGGAAGCACCATACAGAATTCCTCACCGCCGTACCTGGCGACCATGTCAACTTCCCTGACCGAACTCTTTAATCTTTCCGAGATCCTCTTCAGGACGGCATCGCCGACCAGATGGCCGTGCCTGTCATTGCACTCCTTGAAATGATCGACATCGATCATACCTATTGAAAATGTCAGTCCCAGGCGGTCCGCTCTGTCCACCTCTTCTTCCAGCCTGGACATCAGGTACCGCCTCAGGTAGGCTCCCGTGAGACCGTCGATTATTGAAAGTTCCTGGACCTGCTCGTACAATTCTACTTTTCTGAACTCCAGAAGGATCTGAGGAATGAGAATACGGAACCTGCCGTAACTGGATTTGGAAATACCCTCGACCGCGAGTATGGCGCAGAGTTTATCCCCCATGAACAGCGGGAACAGCATAAACGTGTCGGCCCGTACTTTCATCGAATCAAACAGATATCCTGTTTCATCTCTCGCGGCAAAAAACGGCTTGAGATCCCGCTCCCGGGCGTAATTCGCGACCTTTTCGTAATCCAGTATCTTTTCTGTGTCTTTGGAATAGTCCTCGTCACCCACGCTTTTCGATATACCGCGGTGGAATTTTCCTTTGCTGAATACCAGCAGGTGCGCGGTCTGGAACCTGAAGTTCTCCTCAAGAAAATCGAATAAAGCATCGAAGAGAGTCTTGAATTCAAGCGCAGGGCCGAGTTTCTTGGTTATCTCGTAAAGGCGCGAGACGCGGCTCAGCTCGCTTTCTCTCTTTCTTCCCCTGCGGTCTATGACTTCCAGTTCATTGATTATGCTGCTGTATCTGTCCCGTTTTTCCGAGACATCGGAATTATAATATAACGCGAAAGAGGTATATAGAGATTTGACGAGATAACTGCCTGCCGTAACGCCCCCCAGAAGAAGCGTCAGGACAAAGACGTCGATCACATCCAAAACCCCGGCAAAATAATAAAATATAAAAAATATCAGGTTGGCGGAAAACAAAACCGCCGTAACGGGTAATGTCACCATGAACGGAGCGATGATAAACACCAGCGGGATCATGAAAAGAACCAGGTATTCATCCCCCTGAGGATACCTGTAAAAAATCCAGCTCGTAACTATCAACAGCAGGTTCAAACCGGACACAATGGCCGGCCTCACGGAGTTTATCACGCGTAAAAGCGCGGAGCGGCTCCCTTCGGGTATTATTTTGAACATACCGTGTTTTTCCCTTCGGCTTTAGCTTTATACAGACGTCTGTCCGCTTCCCCTATAAGGTCGTCCCTGAATTTGGCGTCTTCCGGTAAAACCGCGGTACCGATAGAAACTGTGACAGAACACTTTCTCCTGCGCAGGGTTACGGGGCTCTTCTGGATCTCTTCCCTGATATCATTGGCGAGCTTAAGGGCCCCTTTACGGTCACAGTTAAGGGCCAAAAAAACGAACTCTTCACCTCCATACCTCGCGACGGTGTCGCCGGCGGAAGCCTTGGAACCCAATATGCGCCCTATATTTTTAAGGACCACATCCCCCGAAATATGCCCGTATTTGTCGTTGAAATCCTTGAAATCATCGATATCCAGCATAAGCAGGGCAAAAGAACTGTTGCTGCGCAGGGCTCTTTTTATCTCCTCGTCCAGGCGTTCCATGAAATACCGGTACACATAAAGACCCGTCAAGCTGTCCCTGACAGCCAGCTCTTCGGTCCGGCGGTACAGGCGCGCGTTCTGCAGCGCAACAGCCGCGAGCTCCCCGATAATATCCAGTATCCGCAGTTCATACTGACCGAAGGCGGATTCGCGCGGCGAGTCCACTCTCAATATCCCCAGGACACTGCTCTCCATTATCAACGGTTTAATGATCATGGAAGTGGAATCGTCTTCTTTCTCCTCGCCGTCAACGGAAAATCTGAAATCTTTTTTTATGTCTTTTACAAGAAGGCTCTTCATGTTTTTTAATACCCACCTGTCAAATATACCACCGTTCTTCACGAGGAAGGCGTTACGGCCCTCGCTCTTTAACGTATAAGAAAGATTGAGTTCTTTGCGCTTCTCGTCGACCATGAACAGCAGCACTCTGCTGTCCTTGCGGAACAGACGGAACGTCTTCTCCGATACGGTCCTTATAATGTCCTCGTCCAGACGGGCCAGGCTCAGGCCATCCGCTATATTTTTGAGTTTGAAAAGGCTGGCCACCTTTTCCCTCATGGCTGATATTTCAGCCCCCCTGTTCTTCATATGGTTCGTGATAAGGTTCGTGTCCTCCTGGATCTTCTCCATTGCGACCGTGTACTCCTGCTGGGACACGCTGACCTTCCTGTAAACGTAGTACCCGATGAAACTGCTGAGGGAAAAAACCATGATCAGGTTACTGTAATAGTACGGGTTCAGATCTGTCAGGGGCCTGTACAGGAAGATCATGGCCATTAAAAAAGAAGCCAGCCCGCCGAACACTCCCAGCAGGCTCCAGAAGAGCATGATGACAAGGCTCATCATGATCATTAAACTGATAACGATAAGCTCGAGGTGCTGGACGTGATCCCTTAACGCGGGAACGGAACTGTTAAGCCCGTATAACAGGCCCGTGAAAAGGATAGCTGAAACAGCTATGAGGAGATTCCTTTTTATAAAAGGAGTCATGAGAAAATTTAAACGATCGTTTTTTCAGTCGCTCTGTCGAAGAAGTGAATCTTGCTCATGTCGAAGACGACATCCATATCCTGGTTTATCTGCGGATTGGCGTCGCCCGAGACCCTGGCGACCAGAATGTGTTTACCGGTATTCATGTGTATATATATTTCAGAGCCCAGATGTTCAACGACCTCACAGGTTATCGTCACGATATTCTCGGGAGGAGTTTCTGAAACAAAAAGTTTATCATAGATATCTTCGCTTCTCACTCCGAGGGTCACCCGCCTGTCGATATAATTCTCAAGGGCATCATACATGCCTTCCACTATCCTTATCCGGAATTTGCCTTCATCAAAATACAGTTTCTGTTCCTTCCTGATGATCCTGCCGTCCAGAAAATTCATGGGAGGGGCGCCTATAAAGCTGGCAACAAACTTGTTGACCGGTGAATTATACACCTTGGTAGGAGTATCTATCTGCTGGATAAGGCCGTCTTTCATGACCACTATCCTGTCACCCAGCATCATGGCTTCGGTCTGATCGTGAGTAACATAGATCATCGTGGCCTGGAGCCGTATATGCAGGCGGTGCAGCTCGGTCCTCATCTGCACCCTGAGTTTGGCGTCAAGATTGCTTAAAGGCTCGTCAAAAAGAAAGACCAGGGGTTTGCGGACGATCGATCTTCCGACCGCTACGCGCTGGCGCTGACCGCCGGAGAGTTCCCTGGGCTTTCTGCCCAGCAGTTTTTCCAGTCCCAGTATGCCGGCTGCCTCTTTCACCCTCGAATCTATCTCATCCTTCGGATATTTTTTCAGTCTTAATCCGAAGGCCATATTCTCGTACACGGTCATATGCGGATAGAGCGCATAATTCTGGAACACCATGGCTATGTCCCTGTCTTTAGGAGGGACATCATTAACCATCCTGTTGCCGATGTAAATGGAGCCACGAGTGGCGACTTCAAGGCCCGCTATTAATCTCAGGGTCGTCGATTTTCCGCAACCGGAAGGCCCGACAAGGACAATAAACTCCTTGTTCTCGACGCCAAAATTTACGTTGTTAACGGCGGTCACATCGCCGGGAAAAATCTTGACCACATCTTTTAAACTGACCTGCGCCATATCCCCGCCTTTAAACTGTATTAAATTGTATTGTCTATATACAATACCTTCCCTTAAATGTCAATTGAATTCAACCAGTTCGGTTCCGATCCCGGGTCGGAACTAGTTTTCGATGCGGGATCGGAGATATAACACCGGAGGGGGGGTCAGCTTAAATAATCCAGTAATTTTGAAAACGTATCCTTGAGTTCGCTTCTGTGAACGATCATGTCGATAAGGCCATGTTCCAGCAGGAATTCAGAGCTCTGGAAACCTTCAGGAAGTTCCTGTTTTATGGTCTGCTGGATGACCCTGGGCCCTGTGAATCCGATAAGGGCTTTCGGCTCGGCTATGATTATGTCCCCGAGAGAGGCAAAACTGGCCATTACCCCGGCCATCGTGGGATTAGTAAGCACTGAGATGAATACCCCGCCCCTTTTGTTGAATCTGTCAAGAGCGGCGCTGGTCTTAGCCATCTGCATAAGGGAAAGCATACCTTCGTACATCCTGGCTCCCCCGCCGGAACCGGAAATAATGATAAGCGGTATCCTCTCCCTGTCAGCGTGTTCGATCAGCCTGGTGATCTTCTCCCCCACCACGGATCCCATGGATCCCATGATAAAACGGGAATCAGTGGTGCCAAGAGCGGTACGCCTGGCGTTTATGCGCCCTTCTCCGACAACGGCCGCTTCCTTTAATCCCGTCGCCCTCTGGTCCTTCTTTATCTTCGTCGGATAGTCGCTCGGCCCCTTGAATTTTAGAGGGTCCCTGCTCGTCATGTCCCTGGATGTTTCACGGAATGAGCCGGGATCCAGAATTGCCTCTATACGCTCATAAGCGCCCATCCTGAAATGATAACCGCATTTCAGGCAGACCTTCAGGTTATCCTTGAGAGCCTTATTGTAAAGCAGCTCTCCGCATTCAGGACACTTGGTCCATAACCCTCCGGGGATCTCCTTCTTTCTGGCTCTGCCGAATATGGGTTTTTTCGCGAAAAAAACCATAGTTATCTATCCTTCCCTCCCATAAACCACAGCCTTATTAAGGCTTATGAATCACCAGGCCCGACAGAAGCTTGGGATAAAAGTATGTGGATTTCTGCGGCATCATCTCCCTCTGGCCAGCCACAGCCCTGAGCTGCTCTATCCGTGTCGGGTTCAGGAAAAATGCCGCCATATGGCTTCCGTCGGCGACCAGGGACTCAGCCCTTCGGGGGTCCCTGATATAGGTTATATTCCCCTCAGCGTTGCTGACCGGCAGAATACCGCCGAACACAGCCGAATGCAGCACGCTTACGTCCAGTCGTTTCCATTCCTCGGTTCTCTTCTCCGTGATAAGCGCCTGAAGTCTGTCTTTGTCCTTTGGCTCCATAAAAAGGTATTTTTTGCCGTTGAAAAAACCGAAAGAGTTGGCGCTGATCTCCTCCTTCTCAAAACGGCCCATGACCCCTGAAAGATCACCGCATTCCGTGACATTAAAATACGCGCTCAGTTTATCCGCGATTTCATCCTCATCCGCGGCCGGCATCACTTTTATTACCCTGTGGATGGCCATAATGGTAAGGTTATCGCAGTCTGCCATATCGGTGAAATACATCATTATATGATCAGCGCTGCCGTCATAGCCGTTTTCCTTCCGCCGCATGTCCGAATAAGCCCTGGCGACTTCGTACCGGTGATGACCGTCCGCTATGAATATCCTCTTGCCTTCCATCCGGGAAATCATATCCTTTATGGCCCCTTCATCCTGGAGGCGCCAGAATTTGTGGCGCTCACCATCTCTCTCAATATCTATAAGAGGGGCTGAAGCGGACATGGCCTTTTTCAGGGTCTGCTGTATCCCCCCGTCACTGCCGTCATCATAGAGGGAAAACACAGGGCTGAGATTTCCTCTGACCTGTTTTATCAGGTTCATCCTGTCCTCTTTGGGGCCGGCAAGCGTTTGTTCATGAGGCAGAATTTTATCCTCACCGGGCTCCTGTATCTTCATAAGCCCTATAAAACCCGTTCTGCGGCGCTTTTTCCCGTTATAATCGTATTCCTGCAGGTAAACGTAAAAAGACTCAGTATCGTCCCTTACCAGGGCCCCATCCTGCAGCCATTCGTTTAAAAACTCCCTGGCACGGGTATATTTATTATTGTCCTGATCGTCGGTCGCAAAGGATTTCCCGAGGATAAGCCTTATTACGTTGTACGCGTTCCTTTCATACAGCTCATCACGCATACGTTCGGGGATAACGTCATAAGGAGGGGCCACCACACTTGAATAGTCGCCGCCGACCTTGCTGCTGTCGTACAATAATCCCCTAAAAGGTATTATTTCCGCCATAATATCAATTCCCCCAGGACCACTCCACAAATTACTCCGGCGATATTAGCGGCAGCATCATAGATGTCCGCGGCCCTGCCGGGGACAAAGTGCTGCGCCAGTTCCATTACGATACCATATCCGCCACCCAATATCAACGCAAATGAAAAATTCTTCGCGAAAAAAAAACTCCCTGCGCCGCGCATACCCCGGCTCATCAATAGCGCCAGGACGGCGTATTCGAAAAAATGCGCTACTTTGTCGAAATAACCGACTGTGAGGGGTAAATGCCTGTTATACGGCAGGAGAGAAAATACCAGGATCACGGACGCCCAGACAAAGGTCGGTATCCACGCAAAGATAGGTCTATTCCATTCAAATCTGTCAAACATTTTGGTCACAGCAGGGACAACTATCGGAGTTTCCGCATGCGGCAGGTTTTCCGGCGCTATCAGGTTTCCCCTTCGGTTCCGAACCGGAGTTCTTGTAATCGGTCTGATAAAAACCGCTGCCCTTAAAAATTATACCGGCGCCCGTGCCTATCAAACGCTTCACCGGACCGTTACATTCCGGGCAATTTTTCACAGGACTATCCGTCATGCTCTGGAATTGCTCGAAATGGTACCCGCAACTTCGGCATTTATATTCATATGTCGGCATCGTATCTCTCCTTTTTATTCAAACATCTTTTTCATTCTATCCGCGAATTTTCTGCCGCCCTTGGCGGCCTTCTTCCCGAATCCGGCTTCGAATTCCCTCAAAAGTTTCTTCTGATGCGCGTTAAGGTTTTTCGGGATCTCCACCCGGACCTTGACCAGCTGGTCTCCTCTGCCGCGCCCGTCCAGCCGTTTGATGCCTTTGCCTTTGAGCCGGAATACCTGGCCGCTCTGGGTCCCCGGAGGGATCGACAGGCTGATATCAGCGTCTATCCCCGGGGTCTCGATCTCATCGCCGAAAACCAGCTGCGTGAACGATACGGGAACCGCGGATAATAAGTCGTACTCCCGCCTGGAAAAAAAATTATGCTCCCTGACAAAGATCGCCGCGTACAGATCCCCGGAAGGCCCTCCGTGCGTCCCTGCTTCGCCTTCTCCGGAAAGCCTTAATCGCACACCGGTATCTACTCCCGGCGGCACTTTCACGCTGATCTTCTTCGTGGCTTCCTTTCTCCCGATGCCGCTGCACTCCGGGCATGGCTCCTTTATGATCTCCCCTGCTCCGCCGCAGGCGTCACAGGTGCGTGAAATACTGAAAAATCCGCCGGACTGGCTGATCTTCCCCGAACCGCCGCAGCGGCTGCATGTCCCCTTTCCTGTCCCCGGTTTAGCGCCGGAACCCCCGCACGCGTTGCATGTCTCGTACTTACGGACCTTTATCTCTTTTGTGGTCCCTTTGACCGCCTCCAGGAAATCCAGGGTAAGGTCGTATTCCAGATCGCGGCCTCTCCTGGGACCTCTCCTCTGCCGGCCGCCGAAGCCGAACATGCCCTCGAAGATATCCCCGAAGGCTCCGCCGAACACCTCTCTGAAAATCTCGGACGGGTCGTGAAAACCCCCGGTGCCCGCGCCTCCGTACTGGAACGCACCTTCGCCGAACTGGTTATACTGCCGGCGTTTGGACGCGTCGCTCAGGATTTCGTAAGCGTGCGATATCTCCTTGAACTTCTCTTCCGCTTCTTTATTGCCGGGATTCTTGTCCGGATGATATTTTACTGCGAGTTTCCTGTACGCTTTTTTTATCTCCCCGGAGGAGGCATCCCGGTTTACCCCGAGCAATTCGTAATAATCATTACCCATCTATTTTTTGTCTTTATCTTCGTCAACTTTATAATCCGCGTCAACGACGTCTTCCTCGCCTTTTTTCCCGCCGCCCGCTTCGGCGGCACCTGCCTGCTGCTGCGCACCGCCCTGTGCTCCCCCCGCCTGCTGCTGCGCCTTGGCCTGAGCGTCTTTATACATCTCTTCCGACAGTTTGTGGCTCGCCTTCATCAGATCTTCCTGAGCTTTCTTTATCTCGCCGGTATCTTCGGATGCAAGGGCCTTCTTTGCTTTTTCCGCCGCCTCATTGACCTTTTTCTTCTCATCGTCCGAGACCTTGTCGCCGTATTCCTTTACCGCTTTTTCAGTGGCGTATATCAGGCTATCCAGCTGGTTTTTGCTCTCCACAAGCTCTTTTCTTTTTTTGTCTTCCTCCTCATGCGCTTTCGCGTCCATCTTCATCTTCTCTATCTCCTCTTTTGACAGGCCGCTGGAGGACTCTATCCGGATGGACTGCTCCTTGCCGGTCGCCTTATCTTTGGCCGAGACATGCACGATCCCGTTGGCATCTATGTCAAAAGTCACCTCTATCTGCGGGATACCCCTCGGGGCCGGCGGAATACCTATAAGGTCGAAACGTCCGAGCGTACGGCTGTCAGCCGCCATCTCCCGCTCCCCCTGAAGAACATGAATAGACACCGCTGTCTGATTATCAGCCGCTGTCGAGAATATCTGGCTCTTCTTCGCGGGGATCGTCGTATTACGCTCGATCAGCCTTGTCATCACACTGCCCAGGGTCTCTATACCAAGCGACAGAGGCGTAACGTCAAGAAGGACCACGTCTGAAAGACCCTCCTCGCCGCTCAACACACCTCCCTGTATGGCAGCGCCTACGGCCACAACCTCATCCGGGTTGACCCCTTTATGGGGTTCTTTCCCGAATATCTCTTTGACCATTGCCTGCACCTTGGGCATACGCGTCTGCCCGCCGACGAGTATGACCTCATCTATGTCACCGGCTGAATATCCGGCGTCTTTCAGGGCACTGTAGCAGGGCTGTTTGGTCCTCTCTATAAGATCATCTGCCAGCTGCTCCAGCTTGGACCTGGTCAGCGTCATGGTCAGATGCTTGGGGCCTGAAGCATCCGCCGTAACGAACGGAAGGTTTATCTCCGTCTGCAGGTTCGAAGAAAGCTCGCATTTGGCTTTCTCAGCCCCCTCCTTTAATCTTTGAAGCGCCATCTTATCGTTACGAAGGTCAATGCCGTTCTCTTTTTTGAATTCTTCCGCCATCCAGTCGATAACGATCCGGTCGAAGTTGTCCCCTCCGAGATGCGTGTCGCCATTGGTGGCCTTTACCTCGAAAACGCCTTCTCCGACATCCAGGATAGAGATATCGAATGTTCCGCCGCCCAGATCGAATATCGCTATCTTCTCGCTCTTTTTTCTCTCAAGGCCGTATGCCAGACTCGCCGCTGTCGGCTCATTGATGATCCTGAGTACCTTCAGCCCCGCGATCTCTCCCGCGTCTTTCGTTGCCTGCCTCTGAGAGTCGTTGAAATATGCCGGGACGGTTACAACCGCGTCGGTCACCTTTTCGCCCAGATAATCCTCGGCTGTCTGCTTCATCTTCTGCAGTATCATCGCGGACACTTCCGGGGGCGTATATTTTTTCTCCTGTGCAAGCACCACGACATTGCCGTTGCTATCCTCACCCACCTTGTATGGAACTATCTTTTCTTCTTCCTCTACTTCCGAATGTTTCCGTCCCATAAAACGCTTTATGCTGAATATCGTATTGTCCGAGTTGGTAACTGCCTGGCGCTTGGCCGGCTGGCCGACAAGCTTTTCCCCTCCCTTGGTAAAAGCCACCACGCTGGGCGTGGTCCTCGTGCCTTCAGCATTCTGTATGACCTTGGCTTCCTTACCTTCCATAACCGCGACACAGGAATTTGTCGTTCCCAGATCGATCCCAATAACCTTACCCATTTTTCTCCTCCTTATTTACCTTATTTACCTTATCTAAATCACTATCATTTTTCACCACCCTGACCTGAGCCGGGCGTAAAAGCCGCTTGTTCAACATGTATCCAGCCCGCACCTCCTCAAGTATCAACCCATCGGGATGTTCCGAAGTCCGGGCCACAGTAACGGCTTCATGTACGTTAGGGTCGAACTGCTTTCCCTCGGTCTCGATCCTCTCTACGCCGTTATCCTCGAGTATCCGGTGGAACTCTTTCTGGACCAGCCCGATCCCATCCATAACAGCCGTCTTGTCTTCCGCCTTTTCCATTGCCGCCAGCGCCATATCAAAATTATCCACGATCGGGAACAGCTGCGAAATAATATTTTCATTAGCGAACCGCATATGGTCTGTTTTCTCTTTTTCCATGCGCCTGCGGGTATTCTCATATTCGGCATGGACTTTCAGCCATTTGTTGTAATATTCATCGCGCTGACCGGCCTTTTCTTTCAGTTTTTCGAATTCTTCTTCAGGGATATCTACCCTGCCCCTGAAAGGCTTTTTTTCAGCCTCTTTTTTCCCGGTTTCTTTCTTCCGGCCCATGTATCCCCCTTCAATATGTCTTACCAGTCGATCTCTCTGAGTTTCAGGCTTATAAGATCGGACAGACAACTTACCGTGCGCAGAGCATGATCATAATCCATCCGTGTCGGTCCTATTACCCCGATCCGTCCCACGGTCCTGCCGTGCAGCGTATATCCGGAGGTGATAACGCTGCATTCCTTCAACATCTTACAACTGTTCTCTTCCCCTATATGGACCTTAATGCCCCTGTACGGCAGTTCCTTCCGCATAAGCCGGATCAGGTCATCTCTTTCGGAAAACATCTGAAGCAGCCTCCGTGTGATGCTGACATCCTGGAATTCCGCTTCCCCCATGAAATAATCCAAACCTTCCCAGTATATCTCGTTTTCCATCTTTTCATGGATAATGGAATCAATTATCGCAAGTGCGGATCGGGCTATCCCGGCGGCATCCTGCCGGTCACTGTCTGAGGTGTCCTCGAGCGTGCTCCTTAGCTCTGCGGCTATACGCGAAAAGGCCGAATGTTCATGGTTAGTGTTAATGTAATTCGTGATTTTCTCAAGCTGCGCCTTTTCAATATCCCTCTCCAGCCTGACAATATAATTCTTCACGGCGTTCGTCATAGTCACAAGGATCACCAGGACAGTTTCGGTCCTGACTTTGACGAGTTCCATATGTTTAAGATAAAAATCCTCTATGCTGGGCCACATGACAATACCGGCATTGTGCAGTTCACGGCTGATCAGGAAAGAGGTCCTTTCAATGACCTCTTTTATTGTCCTTATCCGCCAGTTGTATTCCCTGGCCAGTCTTTCCGCTTCCTTTTTCCTGAGCCGGATGTGATCTTTTGTGATATCCACATAATACCTGTATCCGGAATGTGTCGGGATACGGCCGGCCGAGGTATGCGGCTGTTCTACATATCCTTCCTCTTCCAGTTCCCCCATGATATTTCTGACAGTGGCGCTGGAGATGTTTCCACCCATTCTCGCGGCTACCGTCTTGGAACTTACAGGCACAGCCGTAGATACATACGCGTGCACCACATGTTCCAGGACGCGGGATTTCCTCTCTTCCTTTTTATCTCTTCTGCCGGTATTATAGTTATACATATCGCTTATCCGAAAAAAAACAAAATTTTAGCACTCCTTTAATTCGAGTGCTAAATTATATCACTATCCGTCCAATTGTCAAGAATATTCATATTCCAGCCCCGGGGCTGGAATATGGGGGTCTACTTCTCTTTACTTAGCATTTTGAGCTTCTTAAAGATAGAGTATTTTACTTTTCTGGGGACACGGGCGCTTATGAACAGGCCTTTATCCCCGTATTCCTCATATCTCACTGTTCCCTTTTCACGTATCATCTTCGCGATAGCGTAATGCCTGTGCGGCAAAATGAGCTCTATATCCTCCATGTCCTTTTGTATGAACCGCACGACCAGCTCTTTAAGTTCAAAAAGCCCTTCCCCTTTTATCGCGGATATGATAACAGGAGTGTGAAAACGGCGCTCTATGCGGTATCTTTCCAGCTCCCCGGGGACCTTATCCGCTTTGTTCAGCACAGTGAAAACCGGCCTGTCCTGCACGCCAAGTTCTTCCAGAACCCGGGCAACAGCAACATTTTGCCGGTCTATACGAGGATCACTCATGTCAACGATATGGAACAATATATCAGCGCCGACAACTTCCTCGAGTGTGGCCTTGAAGCTTTCAATGAGATGGTGGGGCAGCTCATTCAAAAAACCGACCGTATCGGAGACAAGAACGGTCTGATTATTAGGCAGCGGCATCTTTCTGACAGTGGGGTCCAGGGTGCTGAACATCTGGTCTTTCACCTTCACCCCTGCGGAGGTAAGCGCGTTAAAAAGCGTGGACTTACCTGAATTGGTATATCCCACAAGCGCGATCGTCAGCATGGAAAACTTCTCGCGCTGAGACCGCCTCAGTCTGCGCCTGCGCGTAATGTCCTTTAAATCCTTCTTGAGCCTGGCGATACGCTCCCGTAAACGCCGCCTGTCGATCTCGAGCTTCTGCTCACCCGGCCCCCTGGTCCCCAGCCCGCCGCCGAGCCGGGAAAGCTGGATACCCTTACCGCTTAAACGCGGCAGCAGGTACACCAGCTGCGCCAGTTCGACCTGAACCTTACCCTCGTTGGACGTCGCCCTGCGCGCGAATATGTCCAGTATAAGCTGAGTCCTGTCTATGGTCTTTGCGTTGATTATCTCTTCAAGGTTCTTCTGCTGTGTGGGGGAAAGGTCGTTGTTGAAAATGACTACATCCGCGTCTAACTCATCTACAAGAGCGGCTATTTCACGCGCCTTCCCTCTGCCGAGAAACAGGTTCGGTGTCAGTGTTTTCCGCCGGCAGGTCAGGCTGCCTGCGATCTCGACCCCGCATGACTCCGCGAGCCGCGTGAGCTCCCTTTCCCTGTCCTCAAGCCTCCACGACTCTTTCCCTATCTCTTCGACAGTGGCCAGGACAGCTCTTTCCCGTTTTCTTTCCATTCGCTTTACCTTAATAAACCTGTTATTTCTTCCGCGATATCCGCCGCGTCCCTGTCCGCGTCGATCCACTCGACGCGCCTGTCCGCCCTGAACCAGGTCAGCTGGCGTTTGGCATATTTCCGGGTATTCTTTTTAAGTTCCTCCTTCGCCTTTTCAAGGCTTGTTTCGCCGCGCAGAAAAGCGGTTATCTCCCCGACGCCAAGGGCTTTCCCCGCGGTCAGGCTGAGCCGGCGCTTTTGCAGACGTTTCACTTCCTCTACAACGCCCTTTTCAAACATCTCGTCCACAGCGGCGTCAACGCGCGCGTACAGGAGTTTTCTCGGGATATTTAACACGAATATCCTGCAGTCGTACTTCCGGGAAATACCTTCCGATTCCGTTTTCTTTTCATGAATGGTTCTGCCCGTCAGCCTGTAAACCTCCAGCGCGCGTATAATGCGCCGCAAATCGTTTGGATGCAGCCTGGCCGCTGTTTCAGGATCGATCTCTCCAAGCTGCCGGTAAAGGTATGTCCTGCCTTTTTCCGAAGCGGCCCTGCGCAGCTCCCTGCGAAGGCTCTCATCCTTCGGAGGAGAAGGGAAAATCCCGTCTATAAGCGCTTTCATATAAAGCCCGGTCCCTCCGGCAACAATAGGCAGCCTTCCCCTGGATATGATCGAATCGATACCGCGCCCGGCTTCTTCGACAAACCGCGCGGCGTTGAATTCCTCTTCCGGCGGGACTATCCCGATGAGATGGTGAACAGCGCGCCGCAGAAGACCGGACCCCGGCGCGTGCGTGATCACGTCCATATCTTTATAGACCTGCATGGAATCGCAGGAAAGAATCTCGCCGTTCAGCCTTTCAGCAACAAACACCGCGACAGCGCTCTTTCCTGACGAGGTAGGCCCGACTATAAAAAGAACCCTTCGTCCCTCATCCCTCATCCCTCGTCTCTCCCTCCGCCTGTATCTCCCCCTTAAGCGTAAACGGGCTCGCGCCTTTTATCCGCACGCGGACAAGCTGTCCTGTAAGCCTCTCATCCCCAGGGAAGACACAGGGAGTATTATTCCGCGTTCTCCCCATCATCTCTTTATCCGACATGCGGCTCCTGCCCTCCACGAGGACCTCCTGCTTCCCGCCTGTCATGGCTTTATTTTTCGCGTGAGAGATCTTCTTCTGAACGGCCAGAAGACAGCTGTTCCTCTGTTTTTTCGTCTCTTCCGTTACATCGTCCACAAAGCACGACGAAAGCGCCGGCGGGCGGGGTGAATATTTAAAAACGAACGCCGAATTGTACCCTATCTCCTCCATGGCGCTGCGAGTGGCTTTAAAATCCCGCTCCTTTTCGGAAGGAAAGCCCACGATGATGTCAGTGCTTATCCCCGCGTCCGGGACCATAGCGCGCAGGAGGTCTATCTTCCTTCTGTAATCTTCGTAATTGTATCTTCTGTTCATCAGGTCCAGTATTTTGTCAGAACCTGATTGAAGCGGCAGGTGCAGGTGCTCACATACCTTGTCCAGGCCGCGCATCGCCCTGAAAAGGCTTTTTTCCGCGTCCTTCGGATGGCTGGTGGTAAAACGGATACGTTCGATCCCCTTAACTTTATTGACCGCTTCAAGAAGTTTCGGGAACGTTATCCCGGCAGTCAGCCCCCTGCCGTAAGAATTCACGTTCTGCCCCAGCAGCGTTACCTCTTTGAACCCTCTGTCGGCCAGAGCCTTGACCTCGTCAATAATGTCCTTTTTGGGGCGCGACACCTCCCTGCCGCGGACATACGGAACGATACAATACGAACAGAAGTTATTACAGCCGTACATGATATTGACGAACGCCGAAAAGACACCGCTGCGGTATCCCGGGGCTGTCTTTTTCTTCGGACGCTTCTGCCTGTCGATCGCGAGTATCTTCTTACCCTCCCGGCCCAGGACTCCCGGTATCAGCTCCGGGATGTCATAGATATTGCTTGGACCGGCCACCATATCCACCTGCGGGTATTCCTTGAAAAGAAGTTCGCCGTGCCGCTGGGCCATGCATCCAAGCACTCCGATCCTCAGATCCGGAGCTTTCTTTTTTCTGGAAGCCAGTTTCCGCAGATGCCCCGTCACCCTGTCCTCGGCATGCTGCCGCACGCTGCAGGTATTAAAAAGGATAATATCCGCGCCCTCAGCCGTATCGGCGATCTCAAACCCTTTTTCCATAAGCATACCCGCGATGAGCTCAGAATCACGTTCGTTCATCTGGCAGCCAAAGGTTTTCAGAAACACTTTTTTACACATAACAGCTTATCCATCAATAGGTTACACATATTAAGTACTGGTGTCAATAACTGTAAAGTAGTAAATAACTTCATACTAAAAACCGTATCTATCCCTTTGTAAATTAACTAGTGCCTTGTTAAATACCGTATGTTCTTTTTCGTAGTTTTTTCAACAATGGATCACGACGGTTGCTGTTGCGCCATTTTAAATGTTCTTTGATATTTTGTTCCAGTTCATCATGGTTTGTTGGATAAGAACCTCTTAGTACAAAGTAACGAACTGAACCAAACTGTGCTTCGATACGGTTCATCCATGAAGCGTTTGTCGCTGTAAATATAAGCCAGACACTATGTTTTTTTGCACCATTTAAGAATTTCTTTTTTCTTATGTGTCGAAAAATTGTCTAAAATAATGAGCAAGCGTCTCTCATGAGGGTACCGCCTACGTATTATCTTTAAGAAACTTAAGAATTCTTTTGATCTCTTCCGGCGGCGGATAACACCAAATAATGCATTTGTCTTAAGATCATAACCGGCCAAGAGATGGCGAACCCCGTGATGCCTTGTATATGTTGCCGGAAGCCTCTGTGGATGTTTACTCTGAGCCCAGCATGTTCCGGCATAGGGACGTATTTCCAATGGGCCGAATTCGTCAACACATATTATACGACATCCTTGAGGTTGTTTCTCGTAAAGCTTTTTTATAAGTCGTTTTTTTTACTAAATTGTGGATCATTAGAGTGTTTCCAGGTTTTTGTTCTTTGATAGCTCAACCCAGCTTCTTTCAAAATGGTACGGATAGTAGGACGACTAATGTAAGAAATTCCCTTTTTTTTGATAAGTACCAATTGTAACTGGGATAGAGACCATTGCGAAAGAGGATATCCTAAATCCTTAGGGTGACATCCAGCCAATTCTACAACCGCTGTGCGTTGTTTATCAGTAAAAGTAGGATGGCGGCCCCCCTGATAGTTAGGCCTGATACCGTCAATGCCTCTTTCATTAAAAGCGTGAATAATTCTTCGAACCTGAAGAGGCGAATATCCCAGGACCTGAGAGATTTGTTTAACCGATGTTTGGGTATTTGAAGAAACAATGACTTGTGCTCGTCGAGCAAATTTAACATCTGTTCCATTACGAGCAACGTCATTTAAGTCAGATTCTTCTTCGAATGTCAAAGAACGAACATATAAGCTCATAATATCCCCCTTTCGCATAGAAAGAGGATATCATAAAATGATCAAAATGGCAAAATAAAATATATCATTTATTACTTAACAAGGCACTAGCACCTATTGAATAAAGTTTTTCATAAGAATGTCTGGTTTCCGGATGTTGCTTTTGTGAGTCAATCGTATCTGCTGTAAGCCCTTGATATATTGCAGAAGATTTAAAAATTATAAGCTTGTTGTCTATCGTAAACATATCAACAATTGCAGACTTGTCTTCGGGGCTGTCTGGGTCTTGGATGTTCATAGAAAACGCTGAATTTCGATTAATTTTATTTGGGTTCATTTTAAACTGTGAACAAACAACCTTATTACACGTCGTTCATCGGCTCTATGATTCACTTGGTCTCTCTGTAGTTAATTCCAAAATAGTGTGCGAGTTAAAATCAAAAAAGTGCCCTTTCTTAATATCTTTGTGAACGCCAGAAAATTCTCTTGCCAAACAAATGTTATATGTCATCCAATTAAACAAAGATACCCCTGACATTATCGAAATTCCATCCTTTGCCAAATTTGTAGTAACTATGTGCCCTAATCGTCTTTTTCCAACAATAGGTTCATCCCCCAATATGGGTTTATCTATGATACGAACTAAAGGATAATCGGTTTTCTCATCCTTAAGAATGAATTTTCTGATAATATCGAAATCTTTGTGTAAAACAAATTCGCTTCCCTGCCAGAAAGCAAGATAATTAAAAGCAATCTTTGCTACCCCCCGCATAATTTTATCGTCAATACTTCCCTTAACTTTACACTTCAATTGCTGACCATTTTGAAGAGAACAATCAAGCCCTTCGGTCATTTTGAACGGAATACCTTTTTCATTTAACGCCTTTTTAATCGCTTTAACATGTTTTAATGGCACAAACATTCCTTTTGGATTATCGATGTCATACCCTTTTTGGCGCAATTCACTTAAATCAGGGATATTATCGATAAGATAATAATCAAAACCATTTGTTGCTTTATTAAGAAATCCCACTTGAGGAGCAGGTATAATTACTACGGCGTCATCTGTCTCAGAATAAATTTTGTACGCATATGCACCCTTCCAGGGGCCTTCGTCAACTTTCCTTATTACCGGATCTCTTTTGCCAAGCGATTTAAATTCTTTAGGCTCTTTTATTCCATGTTCAAATCTGAAACCACCCTCTAAAGTTCCCCTTGCTAAGTCAAGTTCAAGATTATCACCGAAATATTGATTGCAAGAGTCACAGACAACACCATTTAAGGTAAAATTATTCTCAAATAAGCCGAATGATTGAGACAATACATGTTCAGTTTTCTTGAATGGAATGCTTTTTTCGTCTTTTAAACAATAAATACAAGTCAATCTTTAATCCCTTTCTTGTAATTTCAGAAATCTAAATAATTTAAAAGTTTCAAAACCTTCAATATCATCGTGCGGAACTTGCACATACGACCAAAATATCAAAATTCTTTTTCTTCAAAAAGATTGAGGTAATTTTTATAGGCAAACAACCGACCGTATTTTATCTGCTTGTCCTTTGGAAACAGTATACCCACTTTAACAAACCTCTTAACCAATCGCCTTATTTTAACCCCTTTATTAAGCTTTCTATCGTATCGACAAAATCTATCGCGTTTCTGTAAATTCTTTCCGCGTCCTTTTGAACTATAACTGAATCGGCTTTGTATTGTGCCGTATTTCTCTTGGATTTGGTGGCCCACATTCTGTTAACATATTTCTCATCAAGCCGTTTTGCGGATTTGATTTTCTCGATATCTTTCGATTCTATGGTTTTTTCTTTTAAAACAAAATGATATTCCAATCCCTCGATAAGACTTTCATGACTTTGGGCTTTTATTCCTATCGCAGCTAACGCAGCCGTTGCCGCGTGAAACATTGCATAATATCCGCAGCTTATAGTCCAATCATAACCGATATAATCAGCGCTTACTTTTAGTCTTTTCTTGCTCTCTTCATCTTTTGAAACTTCCATAAGCAAAGAACCTGTTTCGATATTATGCCTTGCTTTATCAACGTGATATTTTACCAGCGCTGTGATTGTGGAATCTGCCTTTAAATCACCGTTATCAAAATACCCTTTTACTTTTATCTTTAGCATTTCATTCTTTAGGTCGCTCATTTTATCACCTCCAGTATCAGTTCCCAGAATTTCTCTGCGCCAAACAAAATTATCTTATTTTTTAAGATTTCGTTAGCCACATTATGCTCTTTGTCCTTCAGCATCGTTAATAGATTTGTCGGCTCGGAAACCATAGGGTTTATCTCAACGCCAAAACTTCGCGACAAAGCAGCGCA
Source organism: Candidatus Makaraimicrobium thalassicum (assembly GCA_003644505.1). Classification (GTDB taxonomy): domain Bacteria; phylum Omnitrophota; class Gorgyraeia; order Tantalellales; family Tantalellaceae; genus Makaraimicrobium; species Makaraimicrobium thalassicum. The sequence continues at coordinate 60,928 of QNCM01000005.1, forward strand.
TTCAGTATCTATAGTTTCATCATATTTCTTTTTTGAAGGAACAAGAATGAAAAGGTCGATATCACTTTTTTTGGAGTCTGTGCCTTTGGCCAAAGAGCCAAACAGAACGACGGATAACAGGTTAAAATCCGTCTTTTTGGGAAGCACCGAAAGAAGCTTTTCGACAACGAAGAATATTTTGTCTCTTTTCTTCAAAAAATCTTCAGCTATCTGATTCGATATTTTTACAAAGCTTGTTTTTACTTCGGGGTTATTGTAGTTAGGCCTGCAATATTTACGATTTGTACGCTGGTTGACAACCAATATGCCTTTACCCTTCAACTCTTCGACCTGTCCATGCACATAGCTGTAAGATATATTCGTTTTGTTAGCTAACTCATTTATTGTAAACTCAGCATACAGGTCATCGTAGAACAGTTTTATTATTTTATCCTGCATTAGAACCTCCATTATCACTACTGGTGATAAGATTATCACTAAAACTGATAAATGTCAAGAAAAATCTCCAAGAGGGGGCTAGAGGAGCATATTTCAGGTAAGTGGTGAATTACTTTGTCAATTTTAATAGCTAAAAGTTGACATCTGTCAAGTAGATGTCAACCATAAGTTCAATTATTGAAATTATGAAAATTGAGTCTTATTTTGGCCTAACTCCTTCACTCCAAGCCGTTTATCTTCCTCAACAGCCCCAAAATCATCCCTACGTACTTGGACATACGGCCAGCCGAAGGTTCGGATGCAGACTTTTTTGGGCGAATTTTTGTAACTCTTTGATTCTTTTGACATTGTGATTTTCTTTCTGTTTCTGAAAACAAAAAATTAAAGGGGGCGAAAAGAGAAAAAGAAATTCTTTTAGCGGCGGCTGCGCCGCCGATTGGCGGGGCGATTTTGATGTTTTTAAAAAGCAGTCCGGCGAGCTCTTTTTTGATAGCAAAGTCTATCTTCGTCTTGCCCTCATCATACCCGTCTAAGAACTCTTTAACCCTGTTAATATACCCTTCTGATCTTTCGCTCTCAATCTCTCTAAGTTCATATCCCGCAAGGAGTTTCTTTAGTTCATCTTCTTCCTTGCGAAGTTCTTCTATCTTACCACGAAACACCTCCTCTTTGTCATTTTCACCAAAAACTGGCTTTCCCCCCGATTTTGGCAAAGTCACTGTCATCCATCGGCACTCCTGGAGCCGTTTATTTTGGACTAACTGAGCTACAACTTTTGTAACTTCCGGCTCGATATCTTCTGCCTTAATTGATCTATTAGTACATCTAATATGGCTTGCGGAGTCTTTCAGCGAGTTTGACCTCAAACCGGTTGCATAGCTACTTTGGAACTATGCTGACTCGTCTGCCATGCAGTATAACGCATCAGACAAGCGAGAGCAAGATTTTGTTCTTGTCTATTTCCTCGCCAACAACAAAGGTCCGTACATATTCCAGAGGGCAGCGCTCCTTATGAACTATGGTATATCCCTTAGGGACAGTGTCGTCGGATCTACCCGACTTCCCTCTTAGAATCAATTCGTCAACGCCTGGAATCAAGGCGTTACTTTATGTCGATCTTAAGCTGTTTTGGCTTCGACTCTTCTTTTTTGGGAAGTACAAGTTCTAGCACCCCGTTTTTGTAGCTAGCGCTTACTTTTGCCGCGTCTATAGTTGCCGGTAGGCGAAGGGCTCTGTTGAACGCGCCATAGAACCGTTCTGTTCTCACGAAGTCCTTTTCCTTTGTCTCTTTCTCCTGTTTTTTCTCACCCTTTATTATTAAGGTATCCCCGTGCACAGAAACGTCTATTTCGTCTTTTTTCATTCCTGGGACATCAGCCTTAACCATGACATTGTCTTTGGAGTCGTAAACATCTATTGCCGGACTCCAAGCGCCTTCAAGCAAACCTGAATCTCTGCCTCCCCATCTTACTAAAGAGGAATCAAACATCCTGTTCATCTCATTCTGAATCGCCTCCAGATCCCTGAAGGGGTCCCACCACTGCTCTTTTGGTCTCCAAGGTATAATAGCCATAGTCAACACCTCCTTTTAAAGTTTGTTTTGAAATTGCAATCGTACCCATCTTAACCCATGTTTTAAGTCTCGCACTTTGCCTGTTTCCACATCACCTCCTTTTGGCATTCGCTGTCAAAGAGTGCCAACTTTTAGGCAAAAAATTTTTCCTACTGGTTAACCCTATTTCCTGGGTAGCGTTATAATAAGGGTATCGCCTTTTATCTCTGTATCGATCGCCCTTGTATCTACATCACCGGGAATAGGCAGCACCCTTGTAAATGAACCGAAACTGCTTGATCTGAACATGCTGTTCGGTCCGCTTTTTTCAGTTTCCTCGGAACGTTCTCCACTAACAGTAAGAGAACCTCCGCTTACTTCGATCTTTATCTTATTCTTATTCAAGTCAGCGACATCCAGCCTGATTATATATTCACTTTCAGTTTCTTCCGTATCAAAACTTTTATCATAAAACAGATTACTGCCAAAGCTGCCCATCCCTCCATGCCAATCGTGGTCGTCAAACATCTCCTGCATCATCCGGTCCATTTGTCTGCGCATTCTTGAGAATTCCGAGAAAGGATCCCAATCATCCTGTCCTGAGAACGGTTGCCGCTTAAGCTGAGGCTGTTTTTCCGGTTTTACGAATTTACTAAACGGCCAGATTTTCTTCCCTTGCTTTATTATGACACCTTGATTTGCCTTAAAGCTATCAAGCAATTTTCGCACCTTTTCGACAGGTATGGCAAACCCTATGCTCTGTGAGTTCTGTACAACTGCCAGGTTTATACCGATAAGATCCCCCGCGAGGTTCAATAGCGCTCCGCCGCTGTTACCGGGATTTATTGGAGCGTCTGTCTGAATAAGATCGTCAAAGATAATTTCCCCTCGCGATGAATGCAAGCTTCTATTCTTACCACTTATAATGCCGAGTGTAACCGAATTTTCAAGTCCGAGCGGATTGCCTATGGCAACCACGCTTTCGCCTATGATGATATCGCCTGACTTAGCCATCTTTATTTGGGTTAAAGGTTTCGGAGGTTCAATCTCTACTATAGCGAGATCATTTTCCGCGTCTTCATAAACCACTTCGCCTTCGATCGATGTGCCGTCATTTAATATTACAAATATATCGCTGGCCATATTCACTACATGAGCGTTCGTAATTACAAGGCCTGATTTATCTACTATTACGCCTGATCCGACACTCTTTAGTTTCATAGCGTGCGACGGCCTTAAATTATTAAAAAACTGCTCAAAAAACAAATCGAATTCACTGCCATAACTTCCCCATGACGGATATTCCCTTAACAGAACGATCCGTTCCGTACTTATGTTTACCAGGCTGCCTGAGTTCTCCTGGACAACCTTTACTACAGGAGTTTGACGCGGATCTTCAGCAAAAACAGGCGATACTGTAGCGCATATTAGAAGCACAAGCAGAATATGAAACACCTCTTTCCTTCTACAAATATATTTTCTCTTGTTTGTATTCATAGCTTTATCCTTAATATATACTTGCTCTCTCTTCACCAAACCGCTTCTATCGCCTCGGACTCCACCCACCCGCTTTTTTCCTTATTTAACCGTATGTGAGTCCAGGCGTCTTGTCTTCGTATTATCTGGGCCCTCATCCCTTCTAATAATTTGAATGCCACCACTCCTGAATATGACGGACTATATCTCACATCCGCTTCCGGCAAGATAATGATGCCCTCCTTAAAGTTCTTACCGGAATTATGCGCGTCAAAAAAACATATAAATGATAATATAAAAACCAAAATCAGCGTTCCGGAAATTACGTGCGACTTTGGTCGAAAGCGGTAATTAATAAACCCTATCCCCAGGATCAAACAGATACTGAAAAAAAGCACAGCAGATATGATAAACCAAGCACTTACAGAAACAGCGCCCCGTATACCTCTCCATATTTTTTGATATATAGAGTATGTTTCTTCGGGCTGTTCGACATCCAGCGTGGACTTAATAAAAGATATATTCGCGAACAGATTTTCACTATCCGGAATAAATTTCTTCGCTCTTTCGTAATTGAGCAGCGCTTTGCCGGTCTTGCCCATCTTATAATAGGCGTTGCCTAAATTATAGTAAATATTGCCGCTCGTAACACCATGCCAGATCAGTCGCTCATAGAGCAGGGCCGCGTCCTTATAACTTCCGTCATCATAAAACCTGTTTGCCTTAAAAAAAGTGCCATTGGCTGATTCATCTGCGCCAAAACATATGCCGGAGAAAGAGAAAATGAGAAAAATAATAAAAATTTTCGTTACTTGTTTCATCGTAATATCCTTTCAAGCCGGGTTATAAGTTCATTCGCTGTTTTAAAATCTTTTTTGAGTTTCTCAGCTTCAACCGCGAGCGAGGAAAAGATAACTTCATTTGCTCTGGCATAAAGAGCTTTAAACTCCTTGCATTCTTTCTCTTTAAGGCCCTTGGCTTTCAGCTCCTCGGCCAGTGCCGCACCTACACTTCCTAATTGCCTGTTTAATTTCTCGGCTAGATATGTGTTTATGCCCTTTATCAACAAATCATAAAACTCCCTTGTTTGACCATTTTTTAACGCCGACTCCGCCTGCTTGATAAAAATTCTCGAGCTTTTAAATGCCTCGCGTGAACGCGCGAAAGCAATGTCAGTATTTAATCTCTCGCGTCTTCTTCCAAATACAAACATGCCCGCAAGCATAGTAATGGGTATCAGATAAACCAATATCCATAGAGCTATATTCTTGTAAATCGGTTTCTTCGGAGAAACTATTCTGCCAATATCCGTCATGATATAATGAATATCTTTTTTAAGTACTTTAAGCTCTCTTCTTGGTCTATCCTCAGCTCCTTCTGAAGTAATCGCTATTACCTTGACTTCCTCCTCTTTCTCCGGCTTAGCGACGTGTATGCTAAAAGGACCTCTTACTTCTCTCTGATATCTGCCTGTATCAGGATTGAAAAAGGCGAATGTAATTTCGGGGATTTCGTAATCACCGGCCGAACGCGGAATAAGGACTTTTTCAAATATCTTCTCGCCCCTAACATCACCGCCCTTCTGGGAAACGCTTACCTTGCTTTCGGGTTCGTAGCTTTTAAAAGATTTTATGTCAGGTATATGCGGTAATTCCAACTGCTCTATATTGCCGGAACCGGCTACTTTCATGGTAAGGGTAACAGGCTCTCCGACCTTAAGCGAAAGCGGTTTTACGTCAACATCGAAAGTAAACCTGCCTACCGCGCCATTGTACTCAAGCGGTTTATTTTGCCCCGGAACTTCATTTATACTCAACACAATCTCGTTCGACCGTGCCGCAAAAGGTTCCGTAACGGCGTCTCTGCCAAATCCAAAGAAATCGTCAAAATCAGAATCAAAAAAGCTTCCGAACAGGCTCCGTCTAGAACGCCTGTAGCCTGTAACAACGTCGCATTTCAGAAACACGGGATCTAAAGTATATGTACCCGCCGCTATAGGGGTCAGGACTTTCTGGAATGAGACTACCATATACTCCTGGCCTTTATAGAATTCCCGCGATTTAGTGGCGGCAATCTGCTTATCTCCGTTTACAATGAGTCTTTGATAACTACGGTCTTTATCAAGCTCGGGATCCGTAACAATGAAATTCTTAATGCTTTCAAGCCAGGGTATATTTATACGGTAAGTGCCTATATCCTTACTGAAATACCATTTAAATGTGGCTAAAATCTTTTCACCGAGATAAGCCTCGGTTTTATCAACATGGACATCTATGAAAATATCCCCTCTTCTTTCGGATTGATCAAGCACATTAACCTGAAAGGCCTGAGTTGTGTATCTTCTTCCGTTTATCAATATCGGAAGCTCCGGCACGGTAAAGAGTCCTGTAGATTTAGGCATAAGCTCAAAGTCAAATTTATACCCTCCACCCGACTGCTCATTCTTGATCTGCCTACCGTTTACAATAACGGTCATGCTCGAGAACGATTCCTGGCGCACACCTCTAAATTTGACATCGAAATTAGGGATTGTGGGAAGCTCCGGAGTCTCGGGATTATCTATCCCTTCAACCGTAATAGTCAATACAACGCTGTCGCCAAGCAGAATCTCCTTCTGGCTTACCGACATGCTGACTTTTTCATCGCTGGCTAAAGCAAAAGCCGTAAAACCTGTCAAATAAATACTTAAAAATATAAAACTACCAATCCTTTTCCACATAATATCCTCTGCCTCTCCTGGATTTCTGTTGATTTAAGAGAGGATTATTTTTTTGATCATGCTCAAAGGCCGATAAAAACCGTTCTGCTTCATCTTTCGATAAATCCTCTTTGTCTTTATCACCTTCTTTAGCTTCTCTGGCTTGATCTTTCTTTTCTTTGCCCGCCTCAGCTTTCAATTCCTGAGTAGAGGTTTCTTCTTGCTCTTCTGGCTTATCTTTATCCTGAGCGGAGTCGAAGGATTCTCCTTTTTCTTTCTCTTGACCCTGCTTATCTTCTCCCTCTTCGGAGGTTTGCTGCTGCTCGGCTTGCCTTTTTTGTTGGTCGGATTGAGCTTTCTGCATCGTTTCCTGAGCTTTTGAAAGCATCTCTTTAATCATGCGTTCGGTATATTCGATATTATATTTCGCGTCAATGTCATCGGGGTTCCTTTCAAGGGCTTGCTTATAATACTCCAGCGCCTCTCGAAGCCGGCCTTGCTGAAAAAGCGAATTGCCGATATTATACATCGCTTTTGCTTCCACACTAATATCGCCCTTTTCCATTGATTTCTGATATGAATCCATAGCTTCCTTATATTTCCCCTGACGGAAAAATACATTCCCCATGTTGAAATATATCTCAGGGCTTGTCGGCGCCTCTATCTGAGCGTCATTATATTTTGTAAGAGCTTTGTCGTATTCTCCATCGTTATAGAGTTTGTTGCCTTCGGCGATCTTACCGCTTAAATTGCCCCCGGCAAAAGCCTGCCCGCAAGGATACAATAATGCCGCTGATAGAATTAAATTAAAAATGATTATACTATACCTTATATTCATGGTTTTATCCTTTTGCGTTCAATAAGAATTCCCTCAATTACATAAAGAAAAATGACTATAAATAAAGGCCATTGAAACCTATTCTCAAAACGCTTCTGCCTGGAAGATTCCAGCTCTTTTTTTTCCATCTTGGATACTTCTTCCTGATATATTTCCTCTAAAGGAAAACTTCCCTGCCCGATAGTGCCTTTTTTCCCGCCTGTTAAAAGCGCTATCTTCTGTAAAAGTACCGGATCGAGCTTGGAAAGCACTATATTACCTTCTCTATCCTTTACGAAACTTTTTCTGCCATCCTCATCAATAAAAGGTATCGGAGCCCCTTCCTGTTTTCCTATTCCTATTGTAAAGATCACTATACCCTTTTTCTTCGCCTCTTCTACAGCCTGCATGACCCTTTCGCCGTGATCTTCCCCATCAGTTATAAGAATGAGCACGCGGTGCTTTTTTTCATGTCCTTCAAAAGCGCCGGACGCGACCTCAATAGCTTCCCCAATATTCGTACCGCCAAGAGGGATAGAGTTCACATCCAGGTTATCAAGAAAAAGCTTCGCTGTTCCGTAGTCAAGCGTAAGCGGGCATTGCACAAACGCGCTGCCGGAAAAAGCCACTATAGCGATACGATCGCCTTTCATCATGTTTATAAGGCTCTTTATTTCTCTTTTCGCTCCTTCAAGGCGATTGGGTTTCACGTCTTCGGCAAGCATGCTCTTAGAAAGATCCAGAGCTACCACGATATCCAATCCTTTGCGCTTAACCTCCTTCCACTGGTATCCCCACTTAGGCTGCAGGAGGCTTATTACCAAAAACAAAAGAATCACGAGAATTAGCACCATGCGTATTTTCTGGATACGAAAATCGACTGATTTTATGAGATGTTTTAATACATCACTATCGGCAAAAGTCTGAAGGGCTTTTCTTTTAGATTTTACAGCCCATACAAAGAATATGCTGCAAGCCGGAATAAGCAATAAAAGCCATAAATATCCTAAATTTCCAAAACGCATCTTTCAAACCCCTATGGTAAAGTTCTTAATACCGTATAACGTAAAGTCACCTCTATAAGCATCAATAAAAGCGCAATAAGCGCAAAAGGTGTAAAAAGTTCTTTATAATCGCCGTAAGAGGTGACTTCCATCTTTGTCCTCTCCAAGCGGTCGATCTCGCCGTAAATCTCCTGAAGTTTTTTTGTATCAGTGGCCCTGAAATACTTTCCGCCTGTCTCATCCGCGATATTCCTCAAAGACTCATCGTCCACATCTATTATTACCCACTGATATAACTTATTGCCGAAGAAATCCTGGGCAGGATAGGGAACTTTTCCCTTTGAACCTGCGCCTATTGTGTAAACTTTGACACCAAGAGCGCGGGCTAATCCCGCCGCGTTCGGTGGATCTACTTGTCCGGCATTATTGACGCCATCAGTAAGCAGAATAACCACTTTGCTTTTGCTCTCTATATCTTTTAATCTGGCAAGCGCCGTGGCAAGGCCATCACCTACGGCTGTGCCGTCTTCTATCATCCCGATATCTATTATATCCAGGAATTTTAACAGTACACCATAATCGAGGGTAAGAGGGCATTGCATATACGCCTGTCCCGCAAAAACAACCAATCCTATACGGTCGTCGGAACGCTTTTTTATGAAGTCTCTTACTACTTCCTTTACCACTTCAAGCCTGTTTTTGCGCTCACCATTAAGGACAAAATCCTCTGCAAGCATACTTCCTGAAACGTCTACTGCCAGGACTATATCTATACCTTCAGTCTTTATCTTTGTCTCTTCAATGCCCTTTTGAGGCCTCATAAGAGCCAGCACCAATAAACAAAGGGCCGCTACCCTGAGGCCCATAAGAAGATGCCTGGCTTTAATTGTATATGATGGTTTTAAACGCTTAAGATTCTTAACAGAAGAAAACTTAATTCTTCCATGAGGGCGTATATTCATATACACCCACAGAATCAAAGGTATGAATATAAACAACCATATAATATTATAAAAATCGTTAAATATCATTTTTGCGCCTTATCCATTACAACATTATTATCTTCTTCTTTGTTTTTAGCAGTCTCGTCGATGAACCGGCGTGTCGTGTCTACCAATGCTTTTGCCTGCGCTTTTCCCGGATCGAATTTGGCGTATTTTACAAGATCACAGTGATTCAGATATTCCTTTAAAATGTTAATATGCTTTCCTTCCAACTTATCCGAATTAACAACAGACTCCAAAAACTCTTCCGTAGTCTGCTCCGGAGCGTTAAGAAAAAACCTGTTTTCCAGATACGTCCTCAACGCCAATGATACCAGATAATAGTATTCCTTGATTTTTGACTTCTCTAAAAGTCCGAGGCCCTCTATCCGCTCAAGTTCTCGAAATGCTATCTCATCCGGAGTAGGCGCGGGTTCTTTTCTCTGAGCGGTTATTCTCTTAAAATATAGCCTCCATAATATTAATCCCGCTGCTACCAGAATTATTAATAAAATCGCTGTTATTAAAATTACAGGAACGCCTTTACTAACAGTTAAAGGATCTTTTATGTCCCTTAGACCGGCCTTTTCTCCTTTTTCATCTATTACGCTTTTAACTTCGACGAAAATTTCCGGTGACTTAAGCACCTCTCGTCTGCCATCGGGCAATTCCGCCGTTATTTGCTGCTGCGGTATTACATATGACCCTGTTGTATAAGTATCAAGCAAATACCACTGTTTTTTTCGAGTCCGGTTTCTGCCTATCCTTTTTTCATCCTTCCCGAAGTCTTTAACAACAAAACCGCCGAGTCCGGTCACATAAGAAGGAAATTCTATTTTTAAATCATTGTCAGCGTCTATCTCTAATGTGTAGGTGACCTTTTCCCCTATGGTTATAGTTGATTTATCCACATACGCGCGAAGCTCGGCTAAATCATGCCCTTTTGGCAAAGATTCTTTTGCAGTCTTTTTTACCGGTAAACTGGTATCTGAAGAACCGCCTGTTTCTTGCGTATTATTTATAGCATTAGAGCCTTTATCTTCCTTCTGTGTTATAACGCTGCTTTCATCCTGCGCAGTATCAGCGTTTACCGCTTTTTCATCCGCCAGTTTAACCCCCTGAGGTAAATTCAAAGAGGTATCCTTTCCGCTCTCAGCGCGGCTATAAAGCGGCACAAAGCTTATACTGCTTGCAAACGCCAATATTAATAGATACCTATTTATTTTTTTCACTCTGCTCCCTTATCGTTTTCTTCAGGCTTATCCGCGAATTTCTCGCTATATATCACGACATCCTTTACTGCCAATATATCATCCATGAATTTCTGAACGCCTTTTTGTGACTTATCCTGCCTGTACGCGAATTCGACATCTTGCCTGACCTCATCAAAGGATTTAACCCTTTCTTCTTTTTTGTCTGTAACTTCCGCGACATAAAATCCTTTCTCCATACTTATTATATGCGGCTTTTCATCCGCTGGAAATTCAAAGAGTTTTTCTGTCAATTCTTTATCTGTGCCAACGCCCGGTATGTACCCTGTCTCATAGACCCATTCTGAAACCGCGCCTCCCTCATCCTTGGTTGCCTCATCGATAGAATGCTGTTTTGCCAGCTCCTCAAAGGACGCACCGCTTTCAATCTGTTTTACGACCCCTTCCGCGTCTTCTTGCGAGGATGTCAGAATATAACGAAACTTTATCGCCGGTTTTTCTGTATATCTGTCCTTGTACACTTCATAGTAATTTCTAAGATCGTCTTCTTCGCTCTTTATCTTGCTAAAAACTTCCCTCTCCAGCAC
>QNCM01000006.1 GCA_003644505.1 Candidatus Makaraimicrobium thalassicum
AAGAAAAAGGTAGTGAAGAAAAAAACAGCGAAGAAAAAGGTCGTGAAGAAAAAAACAGCGAAGAAAAAGGTCGTGAAGAAAAAGGTAGCAAAGAAAAAAAAGAAATAAGTTTAAACGGACGATCTTATTTTTGAAAAGGGGGCAGAGACAGTTGAATCTGCCCTCTTTGTTTTTTTACACGAATTGCTCCTGGAATATGTGAAGCGGAGAACGAAAGAGACGGGATCGAGAGGGGCGGTTGACAACTGTGGTTAACGAAGAAAAAGTTAGTTGTTTCTTGCAGCAGGCCCGCCTCAATATGATATACTTATAATGTATGGCAGTGCGCAGGAAAGCCTGCCATTGAGATAATTTTAGCAAAATCGCAAAAGCGACAAAAGCAGGCCCTGCGAAAGCAGGTGGCGCAAAGCTCAAGAGCCTAAGACCGTATGGTTATGGCAGTCAGTTGCCGGAAAAGCGAGGATTGATCTTAGAGACCCGTACCTGGCTCTGCCTGTTGCGGGTTTTTTGCATGTATATGCATATAATAGTAAAAGTGGAAAGCAAAATGATACAGGTGTGAAATGAACGCGAAAAGATTTCTAAAGATTTTAAGCATAATGGTGGCGATGATATTCGCGACACAGCAGTGCGTGTTTGCGCTGCCAAAGGTGGATGAAATAGTCTCCGGTGACGTTGACATCGAATACAGGGACACGAATTCGATGACGATCAACGCCACGGATAACACCGTCATAAACTTTTCATCTTTCGACATACTCGCGAACGAGTCGGTCATTGTCGTCCTTCCTTCCACTGATTCCCGGATACTCAACAGGGTCACGGGGAATAATTCGAGCGATCTGCTGGGCACGTTGAACTGTAATGGACTGTTCGTGCTGGTGAACGTCTCAGGGATACATGTGGGTCCCGCGGCAGAGATCAACGCGGGGAGCCTGATACTGGCCACAAGGGGCATCACGGATACGGATTTCCTGAAGGGCAGTTACGTGTTCGAGAAGATGTCAGAGGACCAGCTTGACATGCTTTTGTTGAACGAAGGAAAAATAACGGTAGCGAAGGGAGGTTTCGGAGTGCTGATCGCGGGCGCGGTCGAGAACAAGGGGATTATCGCCGCGCCCGCGGGCAGGATCGTCTTAGCAGGGGCGGACGCGGTAAAGCTGGATATAACGGCTGACGGTTTGATATCCGTGGCGATAGAAGCGGAAGCAGCCTCGTCCATACTTGACTGCAATGGCGATCCCGTCACGGAGCAGATCATGAACACCGGCACTATCGAGGCAAACGGAGGCATGGTCATCCTGAAGGCGGAAAGCGTCACTGACGTGTTCAGGAAAGCCATAAACCTTGACGGGTTTATCATGGCAAACAGGATGGATGATACCGAAGGTGTGGTAAGGATAGTCGCGGACAATGACGTTGATATAGACGGGGAAGTAAAAGCATCTTGTGTCGAGATACGAAATACGGACGAACAGGCGCCGATCCATGTCAGCATGGGGCAAGGTCGTGTCGAATCGGGATCTACTCATCTGTTCGGGGACATTGTCCTCCATGACTTTGGCTGTTTGACCCCCGGAACAGGGATATACTTTGAAGCGGGAAAGACCTATACGTTCGAAGGCCGGACGAAGATACAAGGCGAGCCGGGATATGACGGGCTTATAGAGCTGCGTTCAAGCGAGGAAGGCAGCTCTTGGTATTCGAGCTTTTCCGGGACGCAGGAAATAAGTTATGTGGCGATACAGGACGCCCATAACACCGGGGATGCTGTGAAAGCGCGGCCCTCCACGAACCGGGGCAACTGCGTTAACTGGGACACAGACCCTGTATGGGACGGAGGCGGCGTAACCCTTTACTGGTCGGATTCCTTTAACTGGGATACTAACACGGTCCCTACCGCGTTTGACGTAGTGACGTTTGACGGCACTTCTACCAGGGATTCGATAGCGGACGCGGGTTTTAACGCAACCAATACCATCGCGACTTTCGACATAAACGCGGGTTACACGGGTGTTATTACGCTGGAGACAGACCTGACCGTTACGGGAAATTATACCCAGAACGCGGGCACGTTCAATGAAACAGTTTCATATACCGGCACGAATCCGTTCGAGCTTACGGTGAACGGTATATTCAGCCAGCCGGCGGGCACGTTCAGGGATCACAGCGCCGGGACTGCTGCCGTCCGCGTATCAAGCGCGGGCGAACTTCAGCAGATCCAGATCGACGGCGGCGCGGCCCTGGCAGAAAACTACGTCCAGTATGGTGATATAGACCTCTCAGGTATCGCTAACTTTGATCCCATAGGAGACAGCACCACGCAGTTCACCGGCACATATAACGGCAACAGGTATACCATTAGCAATCTTACAATATACAGGCCGGAGGAAAAAAATGTCGGTTTATTCGGGGACATATCAAATGCTGAGATGCGCAATGTCAGCCTGGAGAGCGGCAGCGTAACCGGCCTAGGCTCTGATATCGGTGCCCTGGCCGGTTGCTGTTCTGGTTCCACAATAGTGGGATCCCATGCCGCGGTAGCCGTAGCGACTGCCGCTCATGTCTGTGGTACTGGTATAGGCGGCCTGATCGGCAGCAGTTCTGGATCAACGATAACCGATTCCTATACCACAGGAGACATATACGCCTGGTGCTGTGGCGGCGGCCTGGTTGGACAGGCTCAAGGCACCACAATTACCGACTGCTATGCTACGGGAACAGTAACCGGAACCGGCGACAATAGCTTTTTCGGCGGCCTGGTCGGCGGTGTGAGCGGCAACGCCATTACTCGCTGCTATGCTACAGGCGACGTAAGCGGTCTTTACGGCATTGGCGGCCTGGTCAGCTGGAGTCAAGGCGGCACAATTACGGACAGCTATGCCACGGGGACAGTGACCGGCGTTTGCGGCGCTGTCGGCGGCCTGGCGGGTGGGGGCGGCGGCACGATCACCAACTGCTATGCCACGGGAGAAGTGATCGGGCCCGGCGGGGGGTGCGGAAGCCTTGTCGGCTCCAGCGGCGGCACATACAGCGGGAATTTCTGGAATACCGACACGCCCAGCGCGGCTGACCCGCAGGGCGCGGGAACCGGAATAACCACCGCGCAGATGAAGACAAAATCCACTTTCACCAATGCCGGCTGGGACCTTGACTCAACATGGAACATGATTGACGGCACCACCTATCCGTTCCTGCGGTGGCGGTATCCAGCTTATGTGACAGGGACTACCTATTCGGATCAGGGAAGCACTGTCCTGGGAGGCGCGGCAGTGGCACTCGCGATAAACGGCACACTGCAGAGCAATACCGCGACAGCCGACGCCTTTGGTTTTTATTATCTTCTTATTGAAAAAGCGATCTCGGATGGAGACAGCCTGCTTGCGTATATCGATAATAATGTTACAAAAGGCAATGTTGTTTCTGTGACATCCACTTCTGATATCCCTGATCTGGACATCTACGGATCATCCATCATCGCGCGCCATGATAATGCCGGGCCGGTCACCAATTCCGCCTTTTCCGCAGCCAAAGGCTTATTGGCCGATCCGGATATCCTCTACTCCGTATCCGGCACTACAGTGGATATGGACACTGATCTTCTGATCTGGAGCGGAAAGACCTATGCGCCGGGCGGCGATATCGAGGTCTCAAAAGACTTTATTAACAATGGGATTTTTACCCCGGGCAGCCATACCGTTACCTTTGACGGGAGCGGAACATCCCTGATTTCCGGTTCAAGCACATTCAATAATTTCACATGCACGACCCCCGGGAAGCACCTTACCTTTGAGCATAATCGGACACAGACGATTACGGGCACCCTGACTTTGAACGGCCAGGACGCGGGCACGGAGATAGTCTTGAACAGCGACGATGATACCAATCGTTTTACATTTAATATCCACGGCAGCCAGGATCTGAGTTATGTGGATGTATCGAATTCTCAGGTTGACAGCACAGGGGGGGTGTTCAATATTAACGTTCAGAATTATGTCAAGGGGATGAATACCGACGCGGATGAAGCTGATCCACGCTGGAAATTTATTTCTGCGGATGACAGCAGTTCCGAAAGCACCGTACCGGAACTCCCGGAACTCCCGGAACTCCCAAATCCCGTGGATACCCAGGGGCCGGCAGAATCAGCGGATATATCGGGTTGCGAAGAACCGGCTGAGATAATAAACGTTGGAGAGGCTCCGGCAGATACGGAGGGTCCAGCGGATACGCCGGATTCAACGGATACGCCGGATTCAGCGGATACGCCGGATTCAGCGGATACGCCGGATTCAGCGGATACGCCGGATTCAACGGATACCGCGAATTCGTCGGATACATCAGATTCAACGGAGACGGAAAATTCGGTAGATACAACGGATACGGCGGGTACCGCGGATTCAACGGAGACGGAAAATTCAGCGGATACAACGGATACGGAAGATTCGCCGGACACGGAGGATCCGGCGAGTTCAGGGGATTCAACGAATACAACGGCAGACGGAACTGAAGAAAGCGCTGACAAAGCGGATATCAGCGGATTCAGATTGGAAGAAGTGGGAAACCAGTATAAAAAACGTTATACGCAGGGCAAATACCGCACTGTGGTAATAGTATTTGAGGGTGCGGTCGTGGTATCTTCTTACGATGAGAAAGGCCCTGTTGTGACAGAAGAGGTTTTCTTAAGTGCCGGACAAGAGACGTCTATCGAAGGAACTGTTTCCACGGAGAACTCATCGCTTGACGGAAAATGGAAAGATTAAAGGTTCTTTTGCCGGGACACTTTATTGACTTTTACATGTTCTGAATGTATCCTTTTTGAAACGGAGGTTAATGATGAAGACAGTTCGGACATTAGTCGTTCTTTTTGTGGTGATTGGCCTGGTTTCCCCTGCCTTTGGTGAAGAGATGAAGCGCACCGGGAAAATCGTTGATGTCGAGGGCAGGGTAGAAGTGGAATACGGCGGGGGAGACTGGGGCCCCGCACAGACTGGAATGATCCTGAAAGAGGGGGATGCCATAAGGACAGCGTCAAACGCCTGTGCGTTTTTAACCCTGTCGGGCATAGAAACGGCAACCGTTGAAGTACAGGAAAATTCCCGGCTTTTACTGAGTGAGCTTGCGCTGGATGAGGAAAAAGGCACACAGAAGACGCTTCTGGACCTGGCCGTTGGCAAAATTTTAGTTACGGCTCAAAAAATACACAGCGAGGAATCGAAATTCGAGGTAAAGACCCCCACATCCATAGTCGGAGTAAGGGGAACCACTTTTGCCGTAGAAGTAGAGGCTTTGGAATAAAAAGTGAAATTCAAAAAAAAGTTTATTTTAAACATTTTTCTGGCCTTCCTTGTATCTTCTTTAATAGTCATTTTTTCCGAACAGGGATTCCTGAAGCGGTTAAAATTAGACGGGTTGGATCTTCTTTTCCGGTTACGGGGAGTTTCCGCATATAACCCTCATATAATAATCGTGGAGATCGATAATGAGAACATTTCAAAGGTCGGCCGATGGCCGTGGAGCAGAGACTGGCATGCTGCTATAACGAGCGCCTTGAAAGCCCTCGGAGCAAAGCAGATCTATTTTGATTTTTTGTTTTCCGAGGCATCCTCCGAAGAAAATGACGGGATATTCAGCGAAGCCATAAAAGATGCCGGCAATGTATACCTGCCTTTTGCCTTCCAGGGGCGCTCCCGGGATATGGCGAACGCCCTTGTTCCCATTGAAAGATTTTCCTCGCGTGTAAAGGGGGTCGGCTCAATAAATATTTATCCCGATACAGACGGCACTTTGAGAAAGATCCCTTTGTTTCTCAAGGCAAACGGGAACGTTTATCCGCATATCGTCTTGAAGATCGTTATGGACTACCTGGATATGGGGATCAGCCGGATAATATCCGACCGCCTTGTCCTTACGAATTCACAGGAGGAAATACAGATACCCCTTGTGGAGAAAAACAGAATGCTCGTCAACTGGCTTGGAAAATGGGAGGCGACCTTTACACACTACTCTTTTCTCGATGTTCTGGTCGCGTATAAAGCTTTTCTTTCGGATAAAACCCCGAAAATAGATATAAGACCTTTCAGGGGCAGTATCTGCCTTGTAGCTGTTACCGCGATCGGGCTGTATGACATAGAACCCATACCCCTGGCCCCGGAATATCCGGGCATAGGGACCCTGGCCACTGCCATAAGCAACATCCTGGACAGAAAATTCCTTGTCTCGTCTCCTTTCTGGCTGAACTGGATGTTTATTTATATCCTCAGTCTGGTCCCTTTTCTGTTCATTTCAGGCAAAAAATCCTTACGGGAGATCCTGTCCGTGGCATCGATCGCCGCGGTTTTCTTTTTTATGGTTATTCTGCTGTTCAAGAATAATTTCTGGCTGGATTTCGCCCTGCCGCTGTTTTCTCTCTTTGCGAGTTACCTGAGCGTCGCTAGTTTTCAGTTTGTTTACGTATCCCTGGAGAAACAGCGTTTTTTCAAGCTGGCTGTCACGGACGGGCTGACCGGGCTGTCCAACATCAGATTTTTCAAGAGGGTACTGGGGGATGAGTGCCTTATCGCGGGAGAGGAGCCGGCTAAAGGATTCTGTGTTATCATGGGCGATATCGATAATTTTAAACATTTTAACGATACATATGGCCACATGGCAGGGGATATTGTGTTAAAGAGAACGGCGGATGTTCTAAAGGCTTCCGTTCGCTCCTCGGATGTGGTCGCCAGGTACGGAGGGGAAGAGCTGATAATCCTTCTAAGAGGCGCGGCCCTGGAAAACGGGTTGAAGGTGGCCGGGAAGATCAGAAAGAACATGGAGGATCTTGTGATCACTGATGGGGATAATACATACAGGGTCACCCTCAGTCTGGGGATCGCGTCCTTTCATCCTCAGGACGACGAGAACACAATAATTAAAAGGGCCGATGACGGTCTTTATAACGCCAAAAGATCAGGAAAAAACAGGGTAGAAACTATCGAAGGGTAATCTGTCCCTTACGGGATTTTTTATTTTATTTTTTCTGCCGGTGGCGTTCCTGCCGTTCTTTTTTTTCTGTCTGCCGTATATATTTCCGTATCCGAGGGTCTTTGGTCAATTTCAGGGTTTTCTGCCATTCCTTTTCGGCCTCATCCGGTTTGCCGCTTTCATATAATCGTTTTCCCCGCTCAAAATGTTCTTTCGCCGATTTTTCCTTTTCTTTTGCTTCCAGTTCACGGTTCACTTTCCCGATATTTTTTTCCGCTTCCCTGACCAGCCGTTTGAAGTCATACGCATAAGAAGGCATTCCTTTCTTGACTGTTTCCGGGCCTATTTCTATTGTCTTTTTGTCCCGGGAGGCTTCCAGGGCCTGGACATCGTTCAGAACGAAAGCCGGGAGGAGGACAAAAATAAATAACGCATGCCTTGTCTTCACTATTTTCTCCTTTTTCACATTTCAAGCACTAGAGGTTCTATGTTCGCGTCTTTTTTGATTTTTCTCCAGAGTTCCCCGGCTTTTTCCATATCACCTTCATTATAGTATTTTTTCGCGAGTTCACTGGATTTTTTCAGGCTTTTCTGGTGTTCCATGCAGCTTTCCACGTAATTTATCGCCTGTGTCTGCAGGGAAGCGCATATGTCCAGGACCGTTTCATAGTATTTTTTCGTTTCTTCGAGATCGCCCTCGTCATAGGCATGCTGCGCCGCCTGAAAATAGCCGTACAGTTTCCTCCGCAAGGGGCTTTCCGGTCTTTTTAGTTCCGCATTTATCAGCGCCCGGGCCGTGTTCTGCAGGGTTTCTTCCGCTATCTGTTTCTTTATCCGTTCTATTTCTTCAGGCAGCCTGTCCTCAAAAGTCACGGAAAAATGAAGACGCGAGGTTGACGATTCCGTGATGGGCCGGTCGGCTCCCGTAGGAATACCCCATTCCAGCCTTAAAAGCGCCTGGTTGAATAATCTTATTCGTAACCCCGCCCCCACGCTTGCAAAGTCGACGATCCTTTTTTCCGCTACGGCGTCAAGCACTCCTTTGCGTTCCCCGTGCGCATAATCGAAAAACATCAGGGCTGTGACGTCATCCCGGAGGTAGTTGGCGCTGTAGGGGAGTTTTATTTTCCGCGGGATCAGAAACGCGGGGATCAGTATCTCCAGGTTTGTCTGGAAAGCGTCGTCCGCCAGAAAATCACCCGAAGGGTAACCCCTGACAGAATCTATGCCCCCCACATAAAATTCTTCCTGGGAAGCCAGCTTTTCAGAGGATATCTGGCTCTTAAAGTTCAGACTCAGCTGCAAATCCAGGGGTAACGGCCTTTTGTGCCTGATGCCGAGATTGAATTTAGAAAATGTATTTTCGATGCCGTTATCGATGTTCGCGGAGGTTCTTGAGGATAAAGGGTTCTTGCTCCTGGCCCCAAAGGCGTTTATCCCCTGGGAGAAAGCCGGGCTTAAGTAGGTCACGCCGCCAAAACCGTTATGAATAAAATTGCCGCCCACACTCACAACCCTTAATCTGTCCCGGGTGGTCGTTCCGGTAGTCTGATGGACCGTCTTATCCTTGGCATCCATGCCGAAATAGATCTCGCCCAGATATTCTGCTTCCCGGAAGATGTCCTGGTAGACAAAAAGACTGGTATTCTCCGAGCGTGAGCTGACCCCCAGGACCGCATACTCTTTTTTTGGCACGGCTTTGGACAGACTGTAACCATACATGAGAGCCGTGCCGGAATTGGTGAACGGGACCCTGTGGTAAGCATAATTGCCGCTGAAGTCATCTCCGTGTGTATAGCCGTATATCAGGGAGTCGTCCACAAACAAAAAATTGTTGTGTCTTACCCCGATCCCTTTTCTTTGTTTTCCGGTGCTCGTGGCGCCTTCGTTGTCGAAGTCAGCGGTCAGATGGACAGGGAAGTGAGTTTTTACGTTCAGCAGTACGTCAGTGGTCTCAGGTTTTGTTCCGGCATGAAGCGCCGCGGTAAGTTCCCTGTCAGGATTTTTGTTCATGAGCTGCAGGCTCCGGGACATTTTGGAGTATCGGAGCACCTCTCCCGGCCGGATGTTCCAGTAATTGGCCAGTCTTTTTTTATCAAAAAAGCTGTGGTCCTGGATCTCCAGGGCGCCCATATGCGCTTCCACGACCCGTAAGGTAACCACGCCGTCCTCAACATCCTGCGGGGGAAGAAAACAGGCGGCGGTCACCCCGCGCCGCAGATACTCCCTTTCGATCTTTTTTGCCAGGATGTTTATCTCCCCGATGCTGACTTCCCGGTTTTCGTATTCTTTGATTATGGGTTTGAACTCATCCGCGGGGAAACTCTCACAGCCGACCAGGAGTATTTTCGTTACAAAGAAGGTGGGACCCTCTATCTTTTTCTCCTCTTCCTCTTCGATTTTCGGAGGTTTTTTTGGAATGACTCTCAGTTTTTTTTCCACATCTTCGCGTATCGGACGGTCTGCTTCTCTTGTAGCCCGGTCAATAATCTGAGGGTATGCAGTCCTATAAAAAGAAAGTACACCCAGCCATATAATTGTGACAATAATTGCCCGCAGGGACATATGCAGCCTTAACATAATATAGCTTTGATTCTTGGATAATTTTTGCTTTTGCTGCTGAAATGATTTTTATTGTGATTGATATTGAGTATACCTTCAACCAAGCCTTGAGTCAAATCCATTCCACCCCGGGGGTGGACACCCCCGGGGTGGAATAATGGGATGTCCCCAACAAAATAGCTTGTTCAATAATATTTTTTCTGATATAATCACCTCGAAAAACGGCTTATGGAATTTTAACTGTGGCGGGGGCATAGCTCAATTCGGTTAGAGCAACTGACTCATAATCAGTAGGTTCATGGTTCGAGTCCATGTGCCCCCACCATACACGGGTCATGAAATACGGATCGGGCGCATAGCTCAGTTGGTTAGAGCGCATGCCTCACATGCATGAGGTCGGAGGTTCGAGTCCCCCTGCGCCCACCATGGCGAATTTCGCGTAAATGCCTGCTTACTTTTGAATTTGAGAAAAGATAATGGCGGAAAATATTGACATTACGGAACAGATAAACAAGCTAATTCAACTTCAGCAAATAGACACCGAGATATTTGACCTGCGGTCCAAAAAGGAGACATATCCCGCCAGGACGAAGGAGATAGACGATTCCCTGGAAGAGAAGAAGGAGGGGATAAAGAACACCGAAGAAGAGCTTAAACGGTTACAGGTTTCCAAGAACGAAAAGGAAGCAGACATGCAGGCAAAAGAGGGGCAGATCGCTAAACACCAGGCTGAACTTTATCAGATAAAGAACAACAAGGAATACCAGGCTCTCCAGCAGGAAATAGACAGCATCAGGGCTGACGTGTCCCTGCTGGAGGAGGAGATTATCGGCCTTTTAGACGAGATCGAAGCGGCTCAGGCCAGGTGCGAGATGGAAAAAAAGATTTTCGAAAAAGAGAAACAAAAAACAGCAGAGGAGAAGGAGTCCATAAAGGCGGAAGAAAAGAAGCTTTCCGAGCGCCTCAATGACTTCGCCTCCAGGAGAACCGAGCTCGCCGGCGCAATAGACCGGGACATCCTCGGGCAGTACGAGAGAATATTGAAAAATCGCGGAAGGATCGCGCTTTCCAGAGTGAACGGCGAATGCTGCGGCGGGTGTAACATGCAGTTGCGCCCGCAGATAATCAACGAGGCAAAACTCAAAAAGAACATCGTTTTCTGCGAGAACTGTGCCAGGATGCTCTATGCGGAAGATTAAAGGCCCGGATACGCTTTTTATATTCGCTGACGGGGGATCAAGAGGGAATCCGGGGCCTTCGGGTGTGGGTGTTGTCCTTCTCGACGAAAAGAACGAAAAAGCCGGAGAGATATCAAAATACATAGGCAGCGCCACGAACAATGTCGCCGAATATCTGGCTGTGATCTACGGGCTGCAGGAAGCGGTGTGCCTGAAGGCCGGGAAAGTTGTTTTGCATGTTGACAGTCAGCTGGTGGCGAGACAGCTTAAGGGCGAATACCGCGTAAAGGACCAGACGCTACGGAAATTTTTTGATCTCGCATTGAATCTCTTGCGGGAATTTGATAAAGTAGAGATAAAAGAAATACCGAGGGAAGAGAATAAAGACGCTGATATTCTCGTAAACAGGGCGATAAATCTTAGAGCTTATTGAAGCAGATCGGGTGATTGCTCCCTGCCGGTACGGGGGGAGAGGAAAGTCCGGGCTCCGTATAGCAGCGTAACGGGTAATACCCGTCCACCGTAAGGTGCGGATCAGAGCCACAGAGACGAGCATGTGCACGGACAGACATGGATTTTAAAACGGATGTACACAGTTATTCGTGAAAGTTCGCAGGAATCCGTGGTGGTCCGTGTATTGAGGTGAAACGCGGTAATCTCTACGCGGAGCAAGGTCAAATAGGGGAGAAATCAGAAAAATCCGGTACATTCGGAAAGACTGGTACGAAGCGGCTAGTTTCGTCATGACTCCCGGGTAGGCCGCAGGAGGCCGTCAGTAATGGCGGCCCAAGATGGATAATCACCGGGCAGGTAACCCTGCCTACAGAACCCGGCTTACAGATCTGCTTCAATATTATATGGGCATCACGTATGCAGCAGCAAATCCTTACCGTTAAAAACCTTGATTACACATACGGGACCGGCGGGAAATGCGTCGAAGCCCTTAAAGGGCTGAACCTGAGCGTCAATAGAGGGGAGATCTTCGGATTTATAGGGCCGAACGGCGCCGGGAAGACTACCACTATTAAGCTTTTGCTTGGCATTTTAATGCCCCAGAAAGGCGAACTCAGCATATCGGGGAAACTTCCGACAGAGCCGGAAACGCGCCGGACGGTCGGGTATATGCCGGAGACAGCGGATTATTACGGGTATCTTACCCCACGGGAACTCCTGAACATGTACGGCAGTATTTTCGGGATAGCCAGAAGTCAGTTGCGCAAGCGGGTCCGGGACCTGCTTGAACTGACGGGTATAGAGAAAAACGCGGACAGGCTCATGCGAACGTTTTCCAAAGGTATGATGCAGAAAGTCAGTTTTGCGCAGGCCCTGGTGAACGATCCGGACCTGTTGATCCTCGATGAGCCTACAGGCGGGCTGGATCCTGTTTCCCGCAGAAAGATGCGGGAGGTCATCCGGGACCTGCACGGAAAAGGAAAGACGGTTTTCTTTTCTTCACATGAACTTTCGGAAGTGGAGCTGGTCAGTGACAGGATAGGCATTCTGGATAAAGGGCATCTTCTGGCAACCGGTTCGGTGAAGGATCTTGTCGGCGGCAGGGAGAAGGGGCAGTCGCTGGAAAGCTGTTTTCTGAAGATCATAGAGGAGAGGATATGAGAGCTGTCCTGGCCATGGTGTGCGGCATGATAAAGGAGCTGATCCGCAAGAAGGATTTCTACGTTCTTCTGATTTTCATGTTTCTCCTGCTCGGGTTACTGTCCTCTCAGAGTTTTTTTCAGATAGAGGGGATATCGCGATACGTCAGGGATTTTGGGTATTTGCTGGTGATGCTTCTTTCGTTTATCATAGCCGTGACCTTTTCCGCGAAGCAACTCCCTCCCGAGATAGGATCCAGGACGATATATCCCCTGCTTGCGAAGCCCTTGAGCCGTCACACGCTGATTCTCGGAAAATTTTGCGGTGGTACAGTGGTATCCGTTATTTCCTTTGTCCTGTTTTTCGCCGTTTACGTTCTTTTTTACGCCTCGACCGGAGAGGGCGGCAGTCTGGTTCTACTTGGACAGGGATTCGTTTTCGGCATACTTTTCCTCTGCATGGCAACGGCGCTTGTCATATTTTTTTCCAATTTCCTGACAATGTCGGCGAACGTCACATTAACTTTTCTGCTGTATTTGATGATAAGCGGATTCTCGAATTCTTTGAGGGATACGGCGCTGTTTTCCAGAGGTTTTGCGTCGGTTGCCTCGGGCATGCTTTATTATCTGCTGCCGCATTTTGATTTTTATGACCTCCGCATAAGGATCACGCATGCATGGGATCCTCTTCCATTGTGGGTAGTTATCGCTGTGACGGCCTATACCTTAATTTATTGTTCCGCCTTGTTGTATTTCGCCGGGGTTATTTTCAGGAGAAAAGATCTTTGAGGATGAAAAGTATCCTTGTGATCCTTGTGTGTTTGACATCAACGATCCTGATCGTGCCTGAAATCGATATATTCAACCATGCATACACCGCCGGCCGTCCGGCATACGATGCCTCGTTTTTTTTGCGTCTGCTGGGAGAAGGGAAATCCATCGTTTCCAATCTGTCGATCCTTCAGGCGGATCTTTATTTTCACGGCGGGGCGGGGCATTTCCACGATGAGCACAGGGACGGCCTTGCGATCGGTGAAAGGGAAGAGCATCTTGCGCCTGTGGAACATCGGCATGAAAAAGGGCGTTCCGCGATAAGTCCGTTCAACGTGCTGTTCCGTATATCCGAAGAGACCGAGGTGACGGAGCATGTGCATCTGCATGGCGACCAGCTGAAAGAGATTATCCCGTGGCTGTATTATGCGGCGGAGATCGATTCTCATAACGTGCTGGCATATACGCTTACGGGGTTTTACCTGTCTGACAGGCTGGGTAACCCCGATGAGGGGATCGCATTTCTCCGGGAGGGGCTGAGAAACAACCCTGATTCCTGGGAGGTCAACGCGGAGATCGGACGCATCTACTCGCAGCATCTCGGAAATTACACTGCAGCCGTCCGATTTTTATCCAGGGCATGGGGATTGCTGCAAAAAGTTCCGCATGACAGGTTCCAGGAGAGATATGTCCTGTCGTTTCTTGCCCGGAGTTACGAGGCTCTGGGGCAGGGAAGCGCGGCCCTTCCTTTTTACCGGCGCATTAACGAACTTTTCCCGGATAGCGGGATTCATGAGAAGTCAGGAGAGCGAAGATGAAAGAGATGTATCTGACA
This sequence comes from Candidatus Makaraimicrobium thalassicum, assembly GCA_003644505.1. GTDB lineage: Bacteria > Omnitrophota > Gorgyraeia > Tantalellales > Tantalellaceae > Makaraimicrobium > Makaraimicrobium thalassicum. The sequence continues at coordinate 13,896 of QNCM01000006.1, forward strand.
CAGCTTAACACTAAACAAACAGCAGTAGTAAAAGAGATAGTCGGCGGCTATGGTGTCAGCCGCCGCTTGGAATCCATGGGCATAAGACCTGGGAAGAGGATCACCAAGATCAGTTCTCATTTCTGGGGGGGGCCGGTGACCGTGCTGGTTGACAAGATGAAGATCGCTGTCGGCCATGGTATGGCACAGAAAATCGTGGTAGAGGTCTGAAATGGCGCGGACGGAAAAAAAGATCCTGCTCATGGGCAACCCGAATGTGGGTAAGAGCGCTGTATTTTCCAGACTGACAGGGGCCAGGGTCACGATCTCGAATTATCCCGGGACAACAGTCGGCTTCAGCCAGGGGTATATAAGGCTCGGCGAGGGCGAGACGGGCGTGGTCATGGATGTGCCGGGAATTTATAATCTGGAGCCTCTTTGCCGGGCCGACAAAGTCGCCGTTGAAATGCTGAATAAAGGTGATATTGTCATCAACATTATTGACGCGACGAACCTCGAAAGAAACCTTTTTCTCACGCTGGAACTGCGGGAGAAAAACATCCCTCTGGTAGTGGCGCTTAATATGTGGGATGAGACGCGGCACAAAGGGATAGAGATAGATACGAAAAAGCTTGAAAAGGAACTCGGGGTTCCTGTCATCCCGACATGCGGGTTAACCGGTGCCGGTATAAAGGAACTGGTAGAACGTTTGAAGGACGCTGCGAAAGGGGATTTTGGCACCCTGACACGGGACCAGAAATGGGAAGAGCTCGGGGTGATAGTCAACACCGCCCAGAAACTCCATCACCACCACCATACGCTGCTGGAAAGGTTTGAAGATATCAGCACAAGGCCCGCCACGGGCCTTCCCATAGCAGCTTTTGTTGTTTATCTCTCTTTTACCGTAATACGTTTTTTTGCGGAAGGGCTTATCGGTTATGTTTTTGAACCGTTGTTTGAGAAGTTCTGGCTGCCGCTTATGGAAAAGCTGAGTTCTGTGCTGGGCGGGGGAGGTTTTGTTCATGACATCCTGATCGGCAGCCTCATCGGGGGAGAAATAAATTTTGGAGAGTCCTTTGGACTGCTCACAACAGGACTTTTTGTCCCGATCGCGGCGGTCCTGCCGTATATCCTGAGTTTTTATCTGGTCCTCGGGATCCTCGAGGATTTCGGGTATCTGCCGCGCCTTGCAACGCAGGTGGACAATCTTATGCACCACCTGGGACTTCATGGTTATGCCATTGTGCCCATGATACTGGGGCTTGGCTGTAATGTGCCGGGCGCGATGGCGCTGCGCCTGCTGGAAGGCAGGAGAGAAAAATTCATCGCGGCTACACTTATGGCCGTGGCGGTCCCCTGCATGGCACAGATAGCCATGATCGTCGGACTTGTCGGTGAAAGGGGTGGAGGTTATGTCGCGCTGATATTCGGCATTCTTCTGACGATCCTTATCATAAAAGGTATTTTGATGAACCGTATTATGAAGGGAAGGAGCCCGGAGATCTTATGGGAGATACCCCCATACAGGTTTCCGCTGCCCATGGCGGTCTTGAAAAAACTCTGGATGAGGGTATCCGGATTTTTAAGGGAAGCGATCCCCTATGTTTTACTGGGAGTCTTCATCGTTAACATACTTTATATCCTGCGGATAGTTGATTTTTTGTCCTGGTTCTTCGCTCCGGTCCTGAGCGGGATGTGGGGACTGCCGAAAGAGACTGTATCGGCGATGCTGATAGGTTTTTTGAGGAAAGACGTGGCTGTGGGTATGCTGGCGCCCCTGGCGCTGACAACGAAGCAACTGATCATAGCGTGCACCATACTCGCCGTTTATTTTCCCTGCATGGCGACTTTTGCGGTCATGGTCCGTGAACTGGGCGTCCGGGATATGGCAAAGTCTGCGGGCCTTATGCTTTTAACCGCTGCATTCGCAGGAACCGTCTTAAACCTGTTATTGTGACCCAAGTTCACTCCCGGAGTGGGCTTATCACACTCCCGGAGTGGGCTTATCACACTCCCGGAGTGGGCTTATCAGAAGAGCGTTTACGCACTGGACACTCCGGGAGTGAAATACCTGACAATATGGTCACACAGCCTAAAACAGCCGAAAAACAATGAAAGAACTTGAGAAATTCGCCGGTATCTGGCATAAGGAACTGACCCGCAGGGATTTTCTCAGGATGTGCCTTGCCGCGGGCATGGGGATGGGCGTGTCTTTATACCTTTTTGATGTTCTGTCCAGGTATGAAGCCTATGCCGCGATCGGGGAGAAAAGGGGCATGCGCGAGGCTCTTTTCTATGAAAAAATAGGGGATGAGGCTGTGCGGTGTTTATTGTGCCCCAACCAGTGCACGCTGAGCAACGGACAGAGGGGCATATGCCGCGTCCGGGAGCCGTTGAAGGGTAAACTCTATACGCTTGTATATGAACTGATATGCGCCGTTCACATCGATCCCATAGAGAAAAAGCCGCTGTTTCACGTATTACCGGGCAGCAGGGCGTTCTCGATCGCCACGGCTGGATGCAATTCGCGCTGCAAATTTTGTCAGAACTGGACCATTTCGCAGAGGGCGCCTGAGGAGACCAGCAACCAGCGGTTAAGCTGCAGTAATGTCACGGCAAGCGCTTCCAGCAACGGATGTTCTTCCATCGCGTATACATACACGGAACCCGCGGTGTTTTACGAATATGTCCTGGAATCATCCAGGATCGCCGCCGGCAGCGGTATTCGCAATGTAATCGTCACCGGGGGTAAGATCAACCCCGAACCCCTGAGACGTTTGTGCCGGTTCATAGATGCCGCGAACGTGGACCTTAAAGCCTTTAACGACAAATACCTGAGAGAAGTCTGCGCTCAGAAGCTTGAAACTATCCTCCAGACTCTTACTATACTGAAACAGGAAGGCGTCTGGGTTGAGATCACCAATCTGATAGTCCCCACGCTGAACGACAATATGGATGACATCCGGCGCATGGTGAGGTGGATCGCCCGCAATCTCGGGCCCGAAATTCCTCTTCACTTCTCCAGGTTCTGGCCGCAGTACAAATTGAGGTCGCTTTATCCGACCCCTGTAGCGACATTAGAACAGGCAAGGGATATTGCCCTGGAGGAAGGGCTTCAGTATGTCTATATAGGGAATGTCCCTGAAACCAGGACCGAAAGCACGATCTGCCCGGGCTGCAAAAAGATCGTCATAAAAAGGATCGGGTATAGCGTCCTCGAGAACAATATTCTCAACGGGGCGTGTAAATTCTGCGGCCGCAAAATAGCGGGTATCTGGAAGTGAGAATGGATTTTAAAAAGGCCATAACTTTCTCAATGGTACTGGCGGGAGCCTCTGCCATGGCGTCCCAGATAGTTTTTCTGAGAGAGTTCCTGGTGGTGTTTTACGGGAATGAGATATCCATCGGGATCATCTTCGCCAGCTGGCTTGTCTGGGGAGCGTTCGGCAGCTGGTTCCTGGGCCGCTTTTCCGACCGTATCCATGCAAAGCTCCGTGTGTTCGCGATGTGCCAGCTGGGGCTGTCGATCATCTTTCCTGCCACTTTTTTGTTCATCAGATCATCCCGGAAGTTGATGGGGATAACAACCGGCGAGATCATCGGTTATTCCCCGATGATACTGTTGACATTCGCGGCATTGAGTTTCTCCTGCGCCGTAATGGGATTCATGTTCAGCCTCGCGTGCCGGATATACCGCGATGTTACCGACGATCCCGCTGGAAGCGTGGCCAGCGTTTATGTCCTGGAAGCCCTCGGAGCTCTGTCAGGCGGGCTTCTTGTCAGCTATTTCATGATCCGTTATATGTCCCCCTCCGCTATAATTTTTCTTCTGTCTTTTCTTAATATGTCGGCGTCAGCGGTGATGCAGCAGCATGGAGAGCCCTTCAGGGCGAAAAGGATCTTTTTTCGCTTTACGGCGGCCCTGCTTGTTCTGGGAACGATAGCGGTATTCGCCGGCGGCGGCCGCTGGTTCAGGCAGTTCTCCCTGGAGCGTCTATGGACGGGTTTTAATGTGCTCGAATCGCGGAATTCCGTTTATGGCAATATTACGGTCATTGAACGAGGGGAGCAACGCTCATTTTACGAGAACGGTTTACATCTCTACACGGTCCCGGACCGGCTTTCGGCCGAGGAATCCGTCCATTTCGCTCTTTTGGAAAACGAAAGTCCGGAGACAGTGCTTTTAATAGGCGGCGGCGTCGGCGGTCTTCTCACTGAAATATTAAAACATCCTGTCAGGAAGATCGATTACGTGGAGCTGGATCCGATGATGATAGATTTGGCGAAAGAGCATCTCGCCGCGGAAGACGCGGCGTCCCTTAGTCGCCCCGGAGTGAATGTTATCAATGAGGACGGCCGCTTTTTTGTCAAAAAGAGGACCGGGCTGTATGACTGCGTAATAATAAACCTCGGAGATCCCTATACGGCGCAGCTTAACAGGTTTTATACGGTGGATTTTTTCAGAGAGCTGGACCGGATACTGGAAGAGAGGGCTGTCGTGTTATTCGCGGTTACCTCTTCTGAGAATTACATAAGCGGGGAATTGCGGGACTATCTCCGTTCAATATACCTGACCGCCCGCGAAGTCTTTCCGGAAGTTTTTATTATTCCCGGTGACACGGCCTATTTTCTTATCTCCAACACGGCGGGAGTTCTGACATATGACAGCGATGTGCTGATGGAACGCATGAGGAGAAGAGGCGTGGACGCCCGGTATGTCCGCGAGTACTATCTCTTTAACAAACTCTCCAATGAAAGGGTTGAATACGCCAGAAAGACGATCGAGGAAAATGTGGATGTAGAGATAAACAGGGATTTCAGGCCGGTTTCCTATTATTACGCGACGGTGTTCTGGAGCACGCATTTTGACACTCCTTTTTTCCGGCGGCTGTTGCGTCTGGTTACGCCGGCGAACATATGGCTGGCAGCGGTGCTCTTTTGCGTTCTGATCCTGTTCTTTTGTGTGTGGAGCGGGAAGAAACGCAGAAAGAGAACGGTCCTTCTGGCCGTCATGACAACCGGGTTCGCGGAAATAAATTTCCAGATAGCCGTTATACTGTCGTTCCAGGTCATATACGGGTATGTATTCTACAAACTGGGAGTTATCATCACGTCCTTTATGATCGGGCTGGCTTTTGGGGGATGGATAATGGCCAGGCGCATGCATCGTTTCAAGAATGATATGGCTGTTTTCACGTGGACGCAGCTTGCCGTATGTTTTTATCCACTCATCCTGCCGCTTATTTTTCTGTGGATATCGAGAACGCAGTCGAATACGGTTTCGTGGTTCGGGGCGAACCTCATTTTTCCGTTCCTGCCGGTCATCGCGGGAACGATCGGGGGAATACAGTTTCCCCTTGCTAATAAAATATGCCTTGAGCAGGGGCCGCCGGGGGAGCGCCGTGAATCGCAGGCAGGGCGGGGCGAAGTAGGCCGTATCGCGGGTCTGAGTTACGGGCTGGACCTTCTGGGGGCTTGCGCGGGGTCTTTTCTTGCCGCGGCGTTCCTTGTTCCTGTTCTGGGCATTTTTCAGACCTGTTTTCTGGTGGCCCTGATCAACGTAACGGTACTGGCGATATTGCTTAGACCTTCGGGGGGCAACTAGATCGCAGCCCGGGGTATAGTCGTTCAGGGGGAGCAAATTTGTCTCTTGTCTAAAAATGCCATACAATATATAATTAAATCCTGACCCTGAATGAAGTGAAGGGGAAGGATCTCCAGATAAGATAAATAGAAGGGCGCGTTATGATCATAACCAGGCAGAAACCGTTTTCCGAGATACTTGAACATATAGGGGGCGCTAAAAAGGTCTTTCTTGTCGGATGCACGCTCTGTGCTACCGTATGCAAGACAGGAGGCGAAGCGCAATTGAGGGATATGGAAAATGCCCTTCAGAAGGCGGGGAAGACGGTCACGGGATGGGCGGTCCTGGATCCGGCGTGCAACCTCCTGGAGATCAAGCGGCTTTACCGGAAAAGAAGCGGAGAGATCGATGCGGCGGAGGTCATTTTGAGCCTTGCCTGCGGCGGAGGAACTCAGGCGATAGTCGAGATTATCGGGGAAAAGCAAGTTTTGCCGGGGAATAACACCCTTTTTCAGGGTGAGATAACAAAACTGACCTTAAAAGAAGCGCAGTTTGACCAAAAATGCTCATTATGCGGAGATTGCATCCTGGACGAGACCGGCGGCATCTGTCCGGTGACCCGCTGCCCGAAGTCCCTGATGAACGGTCCATGCGGGGGAGCGAAAGACGGAAAGTGCGAGGTCAATAACGATCTGGACTGCGTGTGGATCCTTATATACAACCGGTTGAAAAAATTCGGCCGTTTGAATGAAATGAAAAAGATCCGGGTCCCAAGGGACTACAGCAGGAATAAAAATCCCCAGGACCTTATCATAAAATGAGTTTTGGCCACATAAAACAGAACGTTGAGAGAATCCTGGAAGAGATCCCGGATGATGTGGAGCTTGTGGCTGCCGCGAAAACAAGAACACATGAGGAGATACGCGAAGCCATTGAGGGGGGCGTAAAGATCATCGGGGAGAATTACGTCCAGGAAGCAATGGGGGCTTTCGCCGCCATCGGCCGCGCGGCAAAATGGCATTTCATCGGGCATCTGCAAAAGAATAAAGCGAAAAAGGCAGTTGAGGTATTTGATATCATAGAGACAGTCAGTTCCGCGGATCTGGCGGAAGAGATCGACAGGAGAAGCAGGGCAGCGGGCAAGGTAATGCCGGTGCTGATCGAGATCAACAGCGGCAGGGAGCCTCAGAAGTTCGGCGTTTTCCCTGAACAGGCGTTCGAACTGGTCGAGGTCATAGCCGGATTTTCGAATGTAAAGCTCGCGGGCCTGATGACAATGGGGCCGTTTTCCGGTGATCCGGAAGACGCCCGCCCTTATTTTGTCGAGACAAGAAAAATTTTCGAAAAGATCAAGGCTAAAGGTCTGCCCGGTGTGGAGATGAGGTATCTTTCCATGGGCATGACGAATTCCTACATGGTCGCGATAGAGGAAGGCGCGAACATAATAAGGGTCGGCACGAAGATATTCGGAGAAAGGGGATAAAAACGAAACAGTTCAACTTTCCAAAAAAATTTAATATTAGGGATGGGAAACGCGATGTATGCCAAAGTTTTATATGATAACGAAGCGAAAAGAGGGCTCCTTTCGGGATGGGGGTTCTCCTGTCTGCTCGGCAGCAAGATCCTCTTTGACACCGGGGAAGCTTCAGCCTCCCTTATGGAGAATATGGACCGTATGATGGTTTCCATATCGGACCTGGAGGGCGTGGTCATCTCGCACGATCATTGGGACCATACCGGGGGTTTGTGGGAGATCCTGAAAAGAAAAAAGGGACTTAAAGTTTACGCGTGCCCTTCATTCAGCGAAACCTTTAAAAAGTGTGTCAAAGAGTCAGGCGGAAAACTTGTTTTTGTGGATAGGCCCATGGAGATCGCCGATAACATTCTCGTGACGGGAGAAATAAGGGGCGAATACAAGGGCGAAATTATACCCGAACAGGCACTGGTTGTAAAGGGGGATAAAGGAGTTTCTGTTATAACCGGATGCGCGCATCCCGGCATCGTAAATATGCTGGGATATATCAGGGACAAGTTGAAGGTCAAGAAACTGTATATGGTTTTTGGGGGATTCCATCTTGACACCATGGATAGAGAGACGATTGACAGGATCATTTCCGATTTTAAGGCAATGAGTGTGGAAAAAACAGGGCCGACACATTGTTCCGGAGGAAAAGCAAGAAGGATGTTCAGCAGCAGGTATCACGGCAACTTTGTCGCCGTCAAGGCCGGCCATATCATACATCTTTAAAATCGGGCGGGGGCAACCCCAAAAAGCAGCCGGGGTTTTAACCCCGGGGGAAAGGGGACGGCGCTTTGAACATGCAGCAGGATAAAAATTTACCGGCAGAGGCATACGATATTGTCATAATAGGAGGCGGCCCGGCGGGGTTGACAGCAGGCCTTTACGCGGCGAGGGGCCGCATGAACGCGCTTCTTGTGGAGAGCCTTACTGTCGTGGGACAGGCGACGATGACGGAAATAATCGAGAACTACCCGGGTATAGAAAAGACCACCGGCCTTGAATTCATAAACGCGTGCAAGAAACAGGCCGCATCCTGCGGCCTGAAATACCGCCAGGGGACAGTAACGGAAATTTCCCGCTGCGATGAGGGAGACATGCCCGTATGGCGGATCAGGGATGACAACGGCACGTGCGAGACCCTTTCAGTGATCATTGCCAGTGGCGCCAGGCCCCGCAAATTACAGGTTCCCGGGGAGGAAGAGTTTTTGGGAAAAGGCGTCTCTTACTGCGCGACATGCGACGCGGCTTTTTTCCGCAAAAAAGATATCGTTGTTATCGGCGGAGGCGACGCCGCGGTTGAAGAGGCCTTATTTTTGACCCGTTTCGGAAAAAAAGTGACCCTTATACACCGCAGGAACCGTTTACGCGCGGCTAATATCCTGCAGGAACGCCTGCTCGCTAACGAGAAGATGGCGTTTGTATGGGATTCCGTCGTTGAAGACATCGCGGGCGGTGATAAAGTGGAAAAAGTCAGGGTCAGGAACCTTAAGACAGAGGATGTGACTGACATTTTCTGTGACGGCGTGTTCATCTTTGCCGGCTGGGAACCCAACACGGATTTCCTTAAAGGCATGGTGCGACTGGACGAAAAAGGCCATATTATCACGGATGACGGGATGGAGACGTCCCAGAAAGGGGTGTTCGCCGGCGGGGATTGCCGCAGCAAAAAACTGCATCAAATAGTCACTGCCTGTGGGGACGGCGCGACAGCCGCGTTTTCCGCCCAGCGTTACGTTGAGGAGCTTAAAGGCACTGCATATAAATAAGGAGGGATTAAATGCGTTCGGATCAGATGAAAAAAGGCATTGAGAGAGCGCCGCATCGTTCTCTTTTAAAAGCGCTGACCTATACCGATGAGGAATTAAACAGGCCTATCATCGGTATAGCCAATTCAGCCAATGAGGTCATCCCCGGCCATAAGCACCTTGGGGACATAGCTGAAGCGGTCAAAGCAGGGGTCAGGATGGCCGGAGGCACACCCATGGAGTTCAGCACCATAGGCGTATGTGACGGTATTGCGATGGGACACAGAGGCATGAAATATTCTCTTCCGTCACGGGAGCTTATTGCCGATTCTGTTGAGATAATGGGAACGGCATATCCCCTGGACGGGATCGTCAGTGTCTGCGATTGTGATAAAATAGTGCCGGGCATGATGATGGCCATGCTCAGGCTGAATATTCCTGCCATTCTTGTAAGCGGCGGGCCGATGCTGGCAGGCCGCATAGACAGCCGGGCCATTGATCTTATCACTGTTTTTGAAGGAGTGGGCGCGCGCGCTTCGAACAAGATGAGTGACGAAGCGTTGCGGCAGCTTGAGAACGAAGCATGTCCCGGATGCGGGTCGTGTTCCGGTATGTTTACCGCTAATTCCATGAACTGTCTGAGCGAAGCGCTCGGGCTAAGCCTGCCCGGGAACGGAACGGTCCCGGCAGTCATGGCGAAAAGACTGCGCCTGGCGAAGACCAGCGGCATGAAGATCATGGAGCTTGTGGCCAAAGACATCAAGCCGCGGGATATAGCTACCGGCAAGGCTTTTGAGAACGCTATTGCCGTGGAAATGGCGCTGGGCAGTTCCACCAATACGGTTCTTCATCTCCCGGCCATTGCAAATGAAGCGGGCATAAAACTGGGCCTTAACCTCTTCAATGAAATAAGTGAACGCACGCCTAATCTATGCCGCATCTCGCCGGCGGGGGAGCAGCATCTTGAAGATCTGGACGCTGCAGGAGGCATACCGGCTGTGATGTCGGAACTGAACAAAAAAGGCCTTTTACACACGCAACTTATTACGGCCACAGGAGTGACGGTAAAAGAGAACATCCGCGCTGCCCGTAATCTTGATCCGAAGGTGATACATCCGATAGATTCACCCTATTCGCCGGACGGAGGTCTGAGTATTTTGTTCGGAAATCTCGCTCCTGACGGAGCGGTCGTCAAGAAGTCGGCTGTTGATAAAAGCATGTTTGTCCATGAGGGTCCGGCCCGGGTTTTTGATTCGGAAGAAGAGGCCATGAAAGCCATAATGGGCCGAAAGATAAAGAAAGGTGATGTGGTCGTTATCCGTTATGAAGGGCCTAAAGGCGGGCCGGGAATGAGAGAAATGCTGGGGCCGACCTCCGCTATTGCGGGAGTCGGGCTGGACAGGGATACCGCGCTTATCACCGACGGACGGTTTTCCGGCGGCACACGGGGGGCCGCGATCGGACATGTTTCGCCCGAGGCTCAGGAAGGCGGTGTAATAGCTGTAGTTAAAGAGGGAGACAGGATACGCATAGACATACCTGGCAAATCTCTGGAACTTCTGGTGGACAGGGAAGAGATAGAAAAACGGCTGGCGAAATGGCAGCGTCCCGATTACAAGGTAAAAGAAGGGTATCTTTACAGGTATGCCAGGGAAGTGACATCAGCCTCGACCGGAGCTGTGTTTAAAAAGGATTGATATTTTTGTTTTACAAGACGGCCGCAGGGCACACCTCTGGCGTCGAACAAACTGTCGTTAATTGTTCTCTGCCAGAGGTGTGCCCTGTGGAATAACCTGAAAGTTAATCTGTTCACATTTTAATGATTTAGCGCAGCTGAGTATGGGCCTTCCGGCAACGAACGATTAACGACAGTTTGTTCGTGCCGGAAGGCCTATACTCATACGTAGGTATTATAAAAAATATGAAGAACTATAAGTACTGTCCGATGTGCGGGACCTCCCTGGAGTGGGATCATGTGGACGGCCGCAGAAGGCTGGCCTGCGGAGAGTGCGGCTGGATCGATTACCGCAACCCCCTTCCTGTGATAGCCTGTCTTGTCTCCAACCGCAAGGGAGAACTTCTTCTGATAAAAAGGGGCATCGCGCCCTGTAAAGGAGCGTGGGCCCTGCCGGGCGGCTTTATGGAGATGGATGAAACACCGCAGGAAGCCGGTCAGCGCGAATTACGCGAGGAGACCGGACTGGAAGGCATGGCCGGCCGCCTGGTAGGCCTTCATACGCAGGAAAGCCCGAGGTACGGCTCCGTACTGGTCTCCGGCATAGAGTTCACCGTTAAAAACGAGAACATTGTCACAGGTGACGACGCCGCGGACGCGAAATTCATGCCCCCAAAAGATTTTCCTGATATCCCCTTTGCAAGCCACCGTAAACTGATCGAAGAATTTCTCAAATAGTTATACCCATAGTATTAGATATCACAAAAGTTTAGCTGGGGACGCTGCGAGAGAGGTTTGGATTATCCCTACCAGGAACGTAAGATGTGCTCCAGCGGCACGGCTTACTACGAAACGGCCTCGCAAATCCGCCTCTGCCTTTTATTTTGTATTATCAGGATTTGGCGGATACCAAGCTTGCTCGGCCATTTAATGTCCTGTCCGGAATAATCCAAACCTTTCTTAGGCAAAGTTAGCCTATCATTAGTAAAAGTTTAGACTGCGGAAGAAGGTTAGACAAAACTATTGTCCAAAGTATTGTTATAGCAAAACGGATACCGGTGACTGGTCAGGCTGTCAGCGTCTTTTTTCAGTTAAACTGGCATTAATATTAAAGCTTTTTGAAAAGCAGAACTGTTACAGAATATACGGTTCGTTTGCTTGTAATTGTAAACGAAAGATGTTAAACTTGTTTACAATATGAACGTCATCGAGGCTGAAGATATCTTATCCATGCCCATGGAAGAGCTTCTTGTGGCCGCCGGCAGGGCGCGCCGTGAAGGTGTCGGGAGGCATATAGAGCTTTGCGGGATAATCAATGCCAAATCCGGCGCGTGCAGTGAAGACTGCAGATTCTGCGCGCAGTCGGCTCATTACCGCACGAATATCCCGGAATATCCGTTGAAGAGCAGGGACAGGATCGTCGCGGCGGCCAGGGCGGCCCAAAAGAACGGCGCCGAACGGTTCGGTATCGTGACAAGCGGCAGGGGGCTCACCCGGAAGGAAGTGACGGCTGTCGCCGACGCGATCCGGGAGATCCGGAAGGAAACCGGCATATTACCATGCGCCTCACTCGGCGCGCTTGACGCGGACTCGTTCGCTGTTCTGAAAGATGCCGGTCTCACGCGCTATCATCACAATATCGAGACCTCCGAACGTTACTATCCCTTTATTGTGTCCACACACGGTTACATGGAAAGGATTAAAACCATAGAAAGGGCGAAAGGAGCGGCTTTAGAGATATGCTCCGGCGGGATACTCGGCATGGGCGAGACGTGGCAGGACCGCGTCGATATGGCTTTTGTTCTGAAAAAACTCGGCGTGGATTCCGTCCCTTTGAATTTTCTCATTCCCATAAAAGGAACACCTTTGGAGAATGCCGGTAATATCTCCCCTCTGGAAGCTCTACGGGTGATAGCGCTTTTCCGTATCATTCTCAGGGATAAAGCGGTGAAGGTCATTGCGGGCAGGGAGTCGGTTCTAAAGGGTTTTCAGGCTCTGATGTATACCGCCGGCGCCAACGGCATGATGGTCGGAGGATATCTTACTACCAGCGGCCGGCCGCCGGACGAAGATCGTGCCATGATAGAGGAAATAAAAAAGATATGGAACGAAGAATAAACAGTATCCTCAAAGAAAGACAGCAGGAAGGCCTGCTCAGGCGCCTTGCGACGGTGTCTCCTCTCGGCAGCGGGAAGATACGGGTAGGCGGACGTAAATACATCAACCTTTCCTCAAACGATTATCTCGGATTATCCTCCCATCCTGAACTGGCCAGGGCAGCGCTGGCGGCCCTTTCTCCGGTTGTCGGGTCTTCCGCATCCAGGCTTATGAGCGGCAGCACGCGGTTGCATCATGTGCTTGAGGACAGGATAGCGGGTTTCAAGGGAAAGGAAGCCGCTCTCGTCTTTAATTCCGGGTATCAGGCGAATGTCGGCATTATAAGCGCGCTTTGCGGGAAAGACGACTGTATTTTTTCCGACAGGCTGAACCATGCAAGTATAGTTGACGGTATCCGCCTTTCCGGCGCCCGGCTTTTCCGGTTCAGGCACAATGACACTGATCACCTTGAAGAACTGCTGTGCCGGGAGAGAAACCGGCACAGGGGAGCGCTTATCCTCACGGAAACGGTTTTCAGTATGGACGGGGACATCGCCCCGGTCGGAAGGATCTCCCAACTAAAAAAAAAACATAATTGCATGTTCATGGTCGATGAGGCGCATGCGACCGGTATATTCGGGGCCTGCGGCGGCGGCGTGCTCGAGGCGGAAGGCGTGACCGGCGGAGCCGATATTATCATGGGCACGTTCAGTAAGGCGCTCGGCGGGTTCGGTTCTTACGCGGCGACATCCCGGACATTACGGGATTATCTGGTCAATACCTGCCGCAGTTTTATTTATTCCACGTCCCTGCCTCCTTCGATAATAGCGGCCGATCTTGCCGCTCTGGAGCTGATAAAGCGGGAACCTCACCGCCGGGAGACACTTCTGTCGAATGCCTGTTATTTCAGGGCCGGGCTGAAAAAGAAAGGGTTCCATGTCAGGGGTGATTCCCAGATCGTCCCGATAATAGTGGGGGAGAATAAAGAGGCCGTTAGGGTCAGCGAATTCCTGAAAGGGAAAGGCTACTGGGTCACGCCGGTAAGGCCCCCGACGGTTCCCCACGGGCAGGCGCGGCTCCGGATATCCTTGACCTTTGATCATACTCCGGGCGGCTTGGAAAAATTCATAAAAGATATAAGCGGCTATGGACAAAAGAATCATTAACGGTAATTTTTCGAAGAACGCAAAGAGCTACGATGACCATGCTGCTGTTCAGAGCAGGTGCGCTGAAAGGCTGATCGAGCTTATCAGGGGAGAGCGTTTTTCGCGTATACTCGAGATCGGGTGCGGAACGGGAATATATACCCGGTTGCTGCGGGATAAATACGGAGATGCGGAGATGACCGCGCTCGATATTTCAGAAGACATGATAGGTGTCGCCCGGAAAAAGTTCCCGGCCGGTGACGTAAGTTTCAGGGTTGCCGACGGGGAACAGATGGCAATGGACGGGAAAGCCGATCTGATCACTTCTAACGCGAGCTTTCAGTGGTTCGAGGATCTATGCGGGACCCTCGAGCTTTTTGCTGAAGCCCTGGCTGACGGCGGGGTGCTGTGTTTTTCCATGTACGGACCGGAGACCTTTAAGGAATTCAGGGATGTGCTGGAATCTCATTTCGGACGGCACCGCCGGTTGAGTTCCAGCCGGTTCATTTGCCGTGAAGAGATGGAGATCATCCTGGCGAAATATTTTAAGAGATTTGAGCTGGCGGAGGAGCGTTTCACTGCGGATTTTTCCTCGATCTGGGATTTTTTGCGGGACGTCAAACACAGCGGAAGCCGGGGAGAGGGGCTTGAAAACGATCTCTTTCTGGGCAGGGATGCGATAAGGGAGATGGAAAAGACCTATATCGAAAAATTCAACAGGATCGTCGCGACGCACCACGTATATTTTTGTAAAGCGCGGAAAGTGGGTTAGCTTCCGATCCCGCATCGGAACCAGTTCCGATGCGGGATCGGAATACCCCTCTTGGAGCCGAAAATATGACCAACTCGATTTTTATAACAGGGACCGGGACCGGCGTCGGCAAGACGCTTGTTACCGGTCTTCTGGGGCGGTTGCTTACGGAAAAAGGCAAAAAGGTCATTACGCAGAAGTGGGTTCAGACAGGATGTGCCGGAGTTTCTGAGGATATCGCCGCCCATATGAGAGTTATCGGTTGTGGCGATAAATATTTCGGGAGCTATCGTTCAGACATGGCGCCGTATGTGCTGAAGTTCCCGTCATCACCGCATCTGGCGGCTTCCATTGAAAAGGAACGCATTGATCCCGGCCGCATAGAACGGTCATTCCGGCGCCTTGCGCGGGATTTTGACGTTGTCATTGTTGAAGGGACAGGCGGGCTCATGGTCCCGATAGACGAGGGAACCGTGATAGCGGATATCGCGGAAAAACTCTGCCTGAACACCCTGATCGTCGCTGAAAACAGGCTGGGCGTTATAAACCAGACGCTCCTGACAGTGGAATCCTTGAGAAAAAGAAAACTGAGGATAGTTGGTATAATATTCAACCGTCTCTCAGAAAGCGGGGACGACCTGATCCTCAAGGATAACATGCGGATCGTGGGGAAACTTACAGGTGAGGAGATCCTGGGTGAACTCGAATATAACCGTGATACAGATGCCCTTTACGGGAAGTTCCGGCCGGCCGGGGAGAGGATATTTGAGAGGTTAACCCCTTCCACTCCGGGAGTAGCCACTCCGGGAGTAGCCACTCCGGGAGTAGCCACTCCGGGAGTAGCCACTTCCGGAGTGGAAGAGGGTAGCTTGATCCAGAGGGATATGAAGTATATCTGGCATCCGTATACCCAGATGAAAGACTGCGAGTCTCTGCCCCCGGTTCCTGTTGCGAGAGCCGAGGGAGTCAAACTATACGACTATGACGGGAATTTTTACTATGATACTATCTCCAGCTGGTGGTGCAATGTCCACGGGCACAACCACCCTGTCATCAAATCCGCCATAAAAAGACAGCTGGATACCGTCCAGCATATCCTTTTCGCGGGATTCACGCACAGGCCGGCAGTGGAACTGGCGGAGAGGCTTGTGGGGATAACCCCGCGAAATCTTACTAAAGTGTTTTATTCCGATAATGGCTCCACCGCCGTGGAAGTAGCGCTGAAAATGTCGTTCCAGTACTGGCAGAATACAGGGAAAGAGGGAAAGACGCGTTTTCTTTCACTTGATATGGCATATCACGGTGACACTGTGGGGGCTATGAGCGTAAGCGGCGTTGATCTGTTCAACAGGAGATTCAAACCCTTGTTTTTCAAGGCTTTTAAGGTGCCGACCCCGTATTGTTACCGCTGTCCGTTCGGGAAGAAAAGAGGCGAATGCGCGCTGGAGTGCCTGCGGCAGGCGGAGGAGATATTAAGACACAACGCGGACAGGATCTCCGCTATAGTGATAGAACCTGTGCTGATGGGAGCGGCCGGCATGATCGTTTATCCGCTTGAGTATCTAAAAGGCATTTGGGATCTCTCCCGGAAATACAACGTGCATCTGATAGCGGATGAGATCGCCACGGGTTTCGGGAGAACAGGAAAAATGTTCGCGTGTGAACATGCGGAGATAGAGCCTGATTTCATGTGCCTTTCCAAAGGGATAACGTCGGGATACCTGCCCATGGGGGCCACGCTTACCACTGAGGAGGTATATAAGGCGTTCTATGACGATTACGGTAAATTGAAGACATTTTTTCACGGGCACACTTTTACCGGTAACCCGGTATCCTGCGCGGCCGCGGTCGCCAGCATTGATCTCTTCGGGACGGAAGGTACACTGGAGAAGGTGCCGGAGATAAACTCAAGACTGGGGTCATTTCTGCGGGAGATGTCAGCGCTTTCCATAGTGGGGGACACGAGGGGTATCGGCGCGGTGGGCGCGATGGAGCTGGTCAAGGACAAGAGGACCAGGGAACCTTTCGGTCCGGACGAAAGGATCGGGATGGAAGTCTACGAGATGGGGCTTAAGAAAAAGCTGCTTTTTCGTCCGCTCGGCAACGTTATTTATTTTTTTCTTCCTTTGTGCGTGGGACGGGACGAAATGGATGATATATTCCAGAAGGCGGCCGATGTTATTCATTCAGCTTCCCAAAACCGTGGTTTTCCTGTAAAATAGTCGGGTATTCATTACAAACTGGAGGGGACATATGGGGGTCAGATCCGGCAGGGGGGACAAGGGTTTTACGGACCTTTTGTTCCAGAAGCGTATAAGCAAGGACAGCGCCGATATCCGCGCTATAGGAGATCTGGATGAGCTCAACTGTTATCTCGGCCTGGTCAAGAGCGTGTTGAGGCCCCGAAAAGACAAGACCACCATTGAGAAGATCCAGCGCGCGGTTTCCGCGATCGCTTCCGAAATAGCGGTCGGCACCGAAAAGAAGCAGAAACTTGGGCCGCTCTTAAAAAAAGAAGACGCCGACTGGGTCAAGAGCGTCGTTTATCAGCTGGAAGGCAAAGTAAAGCCGGAAAGCTGTTTCAGTCTTCCAGGGAACGGGGAGCTTTCCGCTTTTCTGGACATCGCCAGGGCAGTCGCGAGGAGGGCGGAACGCAGTGTCGTGGGATTGTCCCGGAAAGAGAAGATCAAGAACGACTATATACTGCCGTACCTGAACTGCATATCGGACATACTGTTTATCATGGCCAGAGAGAAAGCCAGGGGGAAAAAGAAATAAGTGGGGGGTCAGGTCTACACATTTACATTTTTTTGTAAATGTGTAGACCTGACCCCAATAGAAAATGAAATACGATTATCTGGTGATCGGGAGCGGACCTGCGGGGCATGTGTCTGCGATAAGAGCGGCGCAGCTTGGACTACGGGTCGGGATTGTCGAGAAAGATATGGCCATGCTCGGCGGCGTGTGCCTTAATGAAGGCTGTATCCCGGCAAAATCACTCTATCACAGCGCTAGGGTTCTTGACACTGTCAGAAGAAACCCTGATCTGTGCGGGCTTGAAGTGCGGCACGGCGGTATAGATATGGCCGGACTTGTCGAAAAAAGCAGAGAAACCGCCCGGCAGCTCCGGAACGGCCTTTCGTTCCTTTTTAAGAAGAACAGTGTTGATCTGATCATAGGCACAGCACGGTTCGTCGATAAAGAGACTGTCCATGTGTCCGGCGAAAGCGGAGAGGCATCCAGAGTGAAAGCGGAAAAGTTCCTGATCGCCACCGGATCAGCTCCCAGGCCTTTGCCCGGGATACCTTTTGACCGCGAACGTGTGATAACAAGCTCCCAGGGGATCCGTCTGGAGAAGACACCGGAAAAGATGCTGATAGTGGGAGGCGGAGCCATAGGCACGGAATTCGCGTCCTTTTTCAATACCATCGGAACCGGGGTTTCGATAGTCGAGATCGAGGATTCGCTTCTTCCCGCTGAAGACAGAGAGGTATCGAAGCGGATGCGATCGATTTTTAAACAGAAGAACATAGAAACCCTTGTCTCAAGCCGGGTAAAAAAAGTGTCAGTCGAATCCGGCGCTGTGGCGGTAACGATCGAGGGTCCGGACGGGGAAACGACAGAAAAATACGGGCTCCTTCTGGTGTCTGTCGGACGTATCCCTTCCACTTCCGGCCTGGGCCTGGAGAAGATTGGGGTGGCTACGGATGACAAAGGATTTATCCCGGTGGATGAGAGGATGCGGACGAACGCGGAAAATGTTTATGCGGCCGGCGATGTTTTGCGCACACCCATGCTGGCGCATCTGGCTTATGCCGAAGGAGAAATAGCAGCGGAAACAGCCGCGGGTCAAACGTCTGATCCGATCGATTACAGTTCTGTCCCGAACGCCGTATATTCCGAAGTCCAGGCGGCAAGCGTGGGCATGACCGAGGAAAAAGCGAGATCGGAGGGCATCGATTTTAGGGTCGGGAAACAGTTCTTTAAAAGCAATGGAAGGGCTGCGGTCAATTCACAGACGGAAGGTTTTATAAAGATCATTGCGGATAGAGATACCGGAGGCCTGCTTGGGGTCCATATAATAGGGTATGAAGCTGCTGAGTCGATCCACGAGTTTGTTGTTGCCAAGAAAGCGGGGCTTTCCGTGGGAGATATCGCAAAGACGATACACGCGCATCCCACGTTCTCGGAAACGGCTGCCGAAGCGTGCAGAGCGGTTTTTGGGGAGGCAATACACGGCTGACAGCTGACCCCCACAAAAATCTTGCTATCAGCCGGTCGCGATAGTAACATATAAAGTGGGGTCAGGTCTACACATTTACATTTACAATTACCTTTTTAATGAAAAAATGTAAATGTGTAGACCTGACCCCTATAAGACTAACACAATTGCAACCTGGCATCGACAGAAACATATGGAAATCACTATCATAATATTACTGTTCATTCTTGTCGGTCTCATAGCTTTCCTTATATGGAGGGTACATGGCGCTGACAACGGGAAACAAGGGGTGGAGTCCCTTCTGAACGAGAAATTTATTGATTTTTACGACAGGATACGCCAGACCATGGAGAGCACCCGGCGTGAAGTCGAACAATCCAAGGATGTTCTTTCGAACAACGCGCTTAAGACCCTGGAGCATATAAAGGGCATGAGTGACACGGTTGGTAACCTGGTCAGGCAGCAGGAGAAGGCCCAGCAGCTGGGACAATCCCTGGAGTATCTGCTCCAGGCGCCGAAATTAAGGGGCAACTATGGAGAAACCATTCTTGAGGAGATGCTGGAACGTGTCCTGCCCAGAGGGATATGGGAGCCGCAGTACGCTATAGAGGGCGGTGAAAAAGTGGACGCGGTCGTCAAATACAAGGATGTGACTATTCCTATCGATTCCAAGTTCCCGAAAGAGGACTATCAGAAATATATAGCTGCGACTGACCCGCGGGAAAAGAGGGGGCACTGGGCGAATTACGAAAGGGCTCTGAAGATACAGATAAATTCGATAAAGGAAAAATATATAAAGCCCGAAAAAGGGACCACGGAATTCGCGCTGATGTTTATCCCGTCGGAAGCTATTTATTACGAAACCATAGCCGAGAAGAATTATCTCGGGGATCCATGCCAGATACATGAATACGCGACCAGACGGAAGGTAATACCTGTAAGCCCCAATACCTTTTACGCGTTTCTCCATGTCGTGATGCTAGGCATACGGAATATCGAGATCGTCCGGGATGCCAAAGCGCTGCAGGAATCGCTTTCCAGGATCGAGAAAGATTTCAATTTTTTCTACAAAAAATTCGAGCTGGTCGGCAAGACCATTGAGAAAGCTTCGGAAGCCTACAGGGCCGGGGACGGTCATGTGCAGCGGTTCAAAAGGAACCTCGAATCCACCCTGAAACTCGAGAAGAGTTTGCAGGTGGAGGCAGGGCAGGAATCCTTCGAGGGACAGAAGACAGATGCTTAAGAAAGCGATGCTGTGGGAGAAGATGGAAGGGAAGAGGGTTCACTGCTATCTCTGCTCCCACCATTGCAAAATAGAAGAAAACGGTTTCGGATTTTGCGGCATGCGGCAAAATCTTGAAGGGGAACTTTACACATACGCCTATGGGAAAGTGATCGCCAGCCATGTCGACCCTATTGAAAAGAAGCCCCTTTACCATTTTCTTCCGGGCACATACGCCTATTCCATCGCCACGATCGGATGCAATTTCCGGTGCCCTTTTTGCCAGAACTGGACGATTTCACAACGGTCAGTAAAGGATAAGGATATGGAAGGGGAAGAGTTGAGCCCGGAGGAGATAGCCGCAGCTGCCGAGGGCAACAATTGCAGCAGTATCTCCTATACTTATACAGAACCCACGATATTTTTCGAATATGCCTACGATACGGCGAAAACAGCCAAAGCGCGCGGCCTGTATAACAATTTCGTGACAAACGGCTTCATGACAAAAGAGGCGATAGCGGAAATAAGTCCCTATCTGGACGCGGCAAATATCGACCTTAAGTTCTTCAGTGACGATTCGTACAGAAGGATATGTAAGGGGAGTCTCTCCCCTGTCCTGGATTCCATAAAGAACATGAAAAAAGCCGGGATATGGGTTGAGGTTACTACCCTTATTGTTCCGGGAGAAAATGATTCGAACGAGGAATTGTGCGGTATCGCGGAGTTTCTGGCCGAAACGGGCAAGGAGATCCCCTGGCATATAAGCCGTTTTCATCCTGACTATAAATATACGGATTCTTATCCCACTCCGCTCGCTACCATGGAAAAGGCGAGGGAAATAGGCAAAAAGGCGGGGCTTAAATATATATATCTTGGAAATGTCTATACCCGCGGAGAGACAATCTGCCCGGGATGCGGGAATGTCCTGATCGAAAGAGCGGGGTTAACGGCAAACATATCTGAGGATTTTCTTGAAGGCGGCAAATGCCGCGCCTGCGGCGCCGTTATCGAGGGCATTTGGGAATAGACCGGGGTGATGTTTATGATGAAGAAAATAGGCGTTATTGTTTTAGTGTTTTTTATCGTTGCCGCAGGGATAGCTTATCACTACCGGCACGAGATATTCCAGTTCTCTGCTGAAGAGATTATAAAGAAGAGCCTGCCTTCGTATGTAACGGTCAGAAGGATCATCTTTGATCTAAAGAGCGGGATCTTCAGGGCAGAAGCCCTGGGGATAAAAAATCCGAAAGGTTATTATACTAAATTTCTTGCGGAAATAGACGGGATCTCCTGCCGTTATAAGATGAAAGGAAAGAATATCCTTGATGGTATAACGGTGACTGAGATCGCCGCTGAGAGTCCGGTTGTCCATATAGAACGCCTCCCCGACGGACGCATTAACATCAATGAGATGTCTCAGCTGATGGATCCCGGCAGTCAGGATAAAGCTGCGGGAGAAAAACCCGCAAAAAAGCGAAAAGAAGGGCAGGAAAGAAAACCGCAGGCCCGGGGCGGCCCTGCCGGAAAGAGGATGTCCGATCTTATTCAGCTTTCCGATACGATCAATATCAAAGACGGCAAAATAATTTTTTTGGACGGATACGTATCAAGCCGGCCCTATGAACTGACGTTTGAAGATATAAACGGAGATATGGAGATAAAACTGAGTGATGATTATAAAAAAGTCTTTTCCGTAGCGAGCCGGGGCAACGGCTCTGTTAACGGAGACAGGTCTCAGCGGATCGGGTGGGTCGTTTTACTTGACCCCACTACGAAAGATCTCAGGATGTCAAACAGGTACGAAGTGGCAAACGTGGATATCACCCTGTTCAAACCTTATTGCGAGGGATATGCCCCTGTAATTATTGACAGGGGCAGGGTTTCCGGCACCCTTGTTTTTGACTTTGATAAAGGCAATATCGGCTCGATGAACACGCTCCGGCTGGAGGATTTCAGTTTCAGAGTGAAGAAAGGCAAAGCCGGCGCTGAACACTGGCAGACCGCGCTCCCGGATATTATTAAGTACCTTCAGTCCTCGCCCGGAGAAATAATTTTTGATTTCAAAATAAAAGGCAATATGAACAATCCGCGGTTCTATCCCGGCCCGCATGTTAAGGAAGAGATCCAGAACATGGTGGTCGACAAAATATCAGAAGCCCTGAGCGATCTGAGTGAACCTTCTGCTGATGGGCAGGGAGGGAGAACTGACGTGGAAAAAGTCGTGGACATCATGAAAGGGATTTTTAAATAAACAAGGGGGGGAATATGATTTTGATGGTGAAATTGATCTCGATCGCGGTTATTCTCTATGGGTGCCTGATAATATTGCGCCCGGATACGTTGAAGAGAATATTTGAGTTCGTCAAGAAAGAAAACCGGGTCTACATAGCAGGGGGTATCAAAGCTGTTATCGGGATATTTTTGATGCTCGCGTCTTCCTCTTGCCGTGTTCCCTGGATCGTTCTTTTTTTAGGCGCGCTTTCTGTTTTTGGCGGAATTGCCGGGTTTTTGATCAAAAAAAGCGCCATAATACGAATAATAGAATGGTGGGAAACAAGACCGGGGCGGGACATAGCCCTGATGGGGACGATCGCTCTATTGGTAGGGGTTTTACTTGCGCTTGCGGCATAATAAAATAAGTTCTGTTGTTCTATTGCTGCCGGTCCTGTTTTTCGCCGGGACGGCCAGCAGTCTGGAACTGCGAAGCGCTGTTTTCGAGAATGGCGGAGGCCTTCCAGCCCGTTATACCGGGCTGGAAGATGACGTTTCTCCCGGCCTGAACTGGAGCGGCGCTCCCCAAGGCACGCAGAGTTTTGTTCTTATTATGGATGATCCGGATGCCCCTATGGGGACATGGGTGCACTGGGTGATATATGACATTCCCAAAAGTGCCAGCGGGCTGGAAGCGGATGTCGCAAAAAAATCTATCCTGGACAACGGAACCAGACAGGGCATGAACAGTTTCCGGGAAACAGGGTACGGCGGTCCGTATCCTCCCCCCGGCCCTGCTCACCGGTATTTTTTTAAGTTGTACGCGGTTGATATCGTTTTGACACTTCCTCCCGGAGCCGGTAAAGACGCTGTTTTGCAGGCCATGCAGGGTCATGTGCTGGCTGAGGCGCGGCTTACAGCCCGATTCGGCAGAGCTAAATGAGCACATGATTTACGAACACGATAGTGAGAGTAAATCATAAATGCGAATTTATGCAGAGCTAATGGAAAGGAATTAATGAGATTATACGGAAAAAATCCCGTGCTGGAACGCATCAGGACCGATCCGCGTTCCGTACGAAGCCTGTATCTCCAGAAACGAACTGATCTTTCCGGGGTCGCGCGGGAAGCGGGGAAAGCCGGCATAACCTTTGAGTCGGTTGACAGGGCATGGTTCAGGCGCAAATGCGGGGACGCGCATGCCCAGGGGGTCATGGCCGAAGTGGATGAGTTCAAATACGCTTCGTTTTCTGCGGTCCTGGCTGCGTGCATTGATAATGTTTCTATTCCGGTGTTCCTGGACAGGGTGACGGATCCCCAGAACCTGGGCGCTATTATCCGGGTCCTGGCGTGTCTGGGCGGTTTTTCCCTGGTCCTGCCGGAATATGAGTCCGCGCATGTTAATGAGACAGTTTTGAGGGTAGCAAACGGCGGAGAGAATTATATCAAAATAGCCAGGGTCCCGAACATCGCTCCCGCGGTCAGAAAGGCGAAAAAGAACGGGGTATGGATAGCCGGCGCCCTGGTCTCTGGCAGCAATAATCTTGTGGGGTCGGATCTGATGTTTCCTCTGGCACTTATTATCGGTTCCGAGGGAAAAGGGATCCGCCCCGGCCTTCAAAAACACCTGGACACCGGATTATCCCTGCCTATGCGGGGAGCGCCTTTGTCTTATAATGTTGCGGTGGCGACGTCCATTTTCTGCTACGAGATAAACCGCCGCCGGTGGACGGAGAAGCCGCGGGCCGCGAGTCACAAATCACGGAGGGCATATGAACGACAAGAACGTGCTTGATTTTTTTGCCGAGCTGGGCTTACTGAAGCGGATAAAAAGAAGCGGGTGGTGGATGGTCGGTATCCCTTTCGAGGAAAGCGTGGCGGAACACAGTTTTCGATGCGCGGCCATCGGGTATGTCCTGGCGAAGAAGGAAAAGGCGGATACCTATAAGGTCCTCATGATGACCCTTTTCAATGACCTGCATGAGGCGAGGATCAACGATATGCATAAGGTGGCACACAGATATCTGAATGTGAGGAAAGCGGAACGGGCAGCGTTTGCCGAACAGATAGAGCTTCTGGAAACGGAGATGAAAGATGAGCTTAAGAGCATAAGAGAGGTATATGATTCTCAGAAAACGATTGAAGGCCTTGTTGCCCGGGATGCGGATATCCTTGAATGTCTGATACAGGCAAAAGAATACACGGACCTTGGGTTCCGTAATGCGGAAAAGTTTTTCAAAAAAGCCCCCGACCATCTTCGGACCGAAAGTGCCCGCCGGCTGTGGGAGAGCACAAAATCATGGGACAGCAGCACCTGGTGGGAAAAGCTGGGGAAGTTCGAACGGTGACCCGGAATGGACAGCTATGGAAAAAGCGAGTGAAACGCGGTTAAAAAGGGTACGTGAGCTTATGCGTGACAAGCAGGCTCGGGACACAACCGGGCTGTTTCCGGCCGAAGGCCTGAAAATCGTCCGGGACATGGCCGCCAAAGGACACGCTCTTGATTTTGTGATAGTATCCTCCGGCTTTCTTCGGGATATTGGGAATAAATCTTTTCTTCATGATCTGGGGAAAAGGGGCATACCTTTATTCGAGACTGGTAACAAAAATTTTGAAAGGATGTCATCTCTCCAGCACTCACAGGGCATACTGGCGGTTGCCAAAAAGCCTCATGTTCCTGAACTCGCGGGTGCCGGAGATAAAGGCGCACTTCTGGTCTTATGCGACGGCATCCAGGACCCAGGCAACCTTGGCGCGATAGTCAGGACCTCGATCGCGTTTGGGGCGGATTCTATACTGCTCACGGGAGAAAACGTGGACGTTTACAATCCAAAGGTTGTCAGGGCGTCGAGCGGGATGATACTCGATATTCCCCTGTATCGATGTAATACGGCCGCACTGGACTATCTCAGGAATGAAGGATACCGCCTCTTGGTCAGCCGGCCCCGGCAGCGGAACAGTAAAGATGTTACTGAGTTAAAAGGATATTCAGGGCCCCTCTCGATCCTGGCTTTTGGCAGTGAAGGGAAAGGGGTATCCAGGGAGATCTCGGCTAAAGCGGACGTTTTTTTTCATATTCCTGTTCACGCGGGAGTTGAATCCCTTAACGTTACCGCTGCTGCCGCAATATCATTGTATTTATTCGCGAGGTGAGCCATGCCAGGGCGTTCCAGTCAGATCTCGATTGACTCTTTAAACAGACTTATAATAACCGACATTTTCAGGGATACCTTGCGGGTTTCCCGCAAAAAGCCGCGCGGGAAGAGCGGCAAGGCGGAAAAAGGCAGGCGTGGCAAAGCTTCTTACGAAGCGGCTGTTACTGATACAGCAGGAAAGAAGCGCTTGCGAAAAATAGTGCTTGACGGGGTCTGGTCCATGACTTCGGAGCACGACCTTAAATTGCGCGTATCGGGATCAAAGTCCCCCTACTCCGGGAAAACCCTTATTTTGCGGGGTGATGTGGAGCGTGTAAGCGGCACGGCCCTGGTCTTCAGGGTGCGTCAATGTGATGCTGTCAGCGGCATACGCTCGCGCACCATCGAACTCAAGGGGATGTGGCGCGCTGACAGGAATAACCGGATAACGTTCAATGCCGCAAGGGCCAGGGGAAGACATGACGTATTGCGATTCCAGGGGGCGTGGCAGGTCGACAAGCATAACGAATTTATATACCGATACTCTAAAACCGTTTTAAAGACGAAGACCAGGGTAGACAGGATACTGATATTCAAGGGATACTGGGAATTTGGAAAAGACCATATCGTGTACAGGCTCGCCAGGGCAGGTAACTCCTTTTTCCGGTTTAAGGCGGCTCTGCAGTCGCGGAGCCTTCGGGCTGCTGACGGCACCATAAAATATCAGATCGGGATAAAGTATTCGAAAGGAAAAGTCCGCCACAGGATTAAACAGACCTTAACAATATACGGAAAGTGGAAGCTCGGCAGAGATTTCGATGTAGGTTTCGAAGTTGAGTATGCCGGGAACAGACGGCGGGAGATACGATTTCTGGCGGAAAAACTTGTAGGCCAAGATGGAACCGTTGCCGTTTCCCTGAAGAGCGAGAATGGTCAAAGACTCGGGCTTGAGGTCAGCTTTTCCAGGGCGTTCAAGAACGATGCCGAATTGTTCCTTTCTCTCGGCCGTTTTGCCGCAGGCGGCGAAATTCGCGCCATAGGAGGCATACACGTCAGATTCTGACGGAAAGAGGGAGTAAGATGAGATCATACCGCAAAGAATTATGGTTCAATACGCCTCATAGAAGAAGTTATATTAATATCACCCCCCGGATAGAAGAGATCATTCGCGCCAGCGGTATCAGAGAGGGGTTGTGCCTGGTAAATGCGATGCATATAACGGCCAGCGTTTATATCAACGACGATGAACCTGGCCTGCTGGAGGATTACGATAACTGGCTGGAGAAACTGGCACCGCATGAACCGGTGGAACAATACCGCCATAATGTCGGTGAAGACAACGGCGATGCTCACATGAAGAGGCAGGTAATGGGGAGGGAGGTCGTTGTCGCGATCACGAACGGCAAACTGGATTTCGGCCCATGGGAGCAGATTTTTTATGGAGAATTCGACGGGCGCAGACGAAAAAGGGTCCTCGTGAAGGTCATAGGAGAATAGGTCCGGCCTTCAGAACCCCGGATAGCTGGAATTTTTAGGGCATTGTGGTATACTTGATTGACAACCTTTGCGGGGAGATTATGGAAAATATTGAAGAATTATCCAACGAGGAATTGAGAGAGCTTATCCTGGAGCAGTTGAAGGACCGGGGGATCGATACTGAAGCCATTGAGGTTGAGATTATTGACGGTCCCAGAGTTGCTTTGAACGGTAAAGTGGACTCTGTCAGCGAACAGAAAATGATAAGACAGACTATAACGGACATGGTGGGCATAGATGATATTATTGACGAACTGGTGGTTATCCAGGATATAAGCGATTGCCCGGAAGATGAAGGGCCGCGGGAAAAAAGCGAATTATACGACCAGGACAAAGAATATATGGGTACGGAAGATGCTTTCCAGTCAGTCGAGGATGGAGTCCCGTATATCCCGCCGACAAGCCCTTCATACAGGGAGTCTTCCAAAACTGTAAAATGGAGAAAACGACCCCGTATGCGCATTTGAGTCAACCCCGGGAAAACCCGCAGGAATGGTATCTCAGGCCATTGGCGATAGCAGGAGCGATTTTTTGTTTCGGCCCGCTGGGGTTGCTCCTTTTATGGTTTCGGCCGGGGACCAGACTGTATATAAAGGTATTGATTTCAGTTGCTGTGATCGCCGTGACCGTCTGGGCGACGGTCGGGGCAGTGGAATGTTACCGCGGAGTGCTGCTGTATTACAGGGAATTGGCCGGGGTCACAGGAGCCGGCAGCTGACCCTGATCCTGGATAGATGGATTTGTTTGTAGATGGAAACATATAAAATGAAGGGGGAATAGCTCATGTTCGGACTGGGATTGCCGGAGATATTGTTGATACTTGTCATTGCGCTTCTCATTTTCGGGGCCGCGAGACTGCCTGAAATAGGAAGAGCGCTGGGGAAGGCCTTGAGTGAATTCAAGAGGGGAACGCAGGAATTTACGGAAGAAAAAGAAAAAAAAGATGACAAGAAGACCGGATGAGCCCCTTTTACCTGGAAGAAACAAAGAAACTGGATGTTGTCAGCCATCTCGAGGAACTGCGCAGGCGGATATTATTTTGTCTGCTGGCCCTTGTGGCCGCCGCTATTATTTCATTTGCGCAGGGCGATCTTATCATGGCGCTTGTCAAAAGGCCTATCCTGGGTCTTGTCGATGAGCTCATTTTTATAAGTCCGACCGAAGCATTTGTCGCCTGCATAAAGGTGGCGTTCCTTGCCGCTTTTGTCATATGTTTCCCCGTAATACTTTATCATGGCTGGGCGTTCCTGTTTCCCGCATTGCCCAGGGACATGCGAAGCCGCGTTGTCTTGTGGCTGATATTTGCTCTGATACTTTTTTTTGGGGGGATAATGTTCTCTTATTTCCTGGCCATCCCCGCTGCTCTCGATTTCCTGATCGGTTTCAGCAAAGGTATCGCCCTCGCCAGGATATCGCTTGGTAAATACATATCTTTTTTCGGAGCTCTGGTTTTGATCGGGGGCATTGTCTTTGAAATACCGATCGTTATAGGGCTTCTTACCGACGCAGGGCTGCTCGAAGTGCGGACATTAAAGAGAAAGAGACACTATGCGATTCTCGCGATCATGATCTTTGCCGCTGTTATCACCCCCACCCAGGACATTCTCAATATGCTCCTTTTCGCCATGCCGATGATAGTGCTTTACGAAATCGGCATTCTTATCGCCGTATTGATCGAACGCCATAAAAAAAAGAAGTAAAAGTTAAGCCAGGAAATGTAACTCAATCACCGGCGAGTGGCTGTTTTGAAGCATTCTTACCAGGGTCGCTCGATTCCCCCAGCGAGGGAATCGAGCTCAGAGGCTGCCCTCGCTCTCCCTCAGGCCTTTGGCCTTCGCAGAACCTGAGCCCGCTCGGGCAGCCTATGCCCTGTACAGAACGCTTCAAAACAGCCTGGTCTGCTACTCGCCGGTTGAGTCACATTTCTTGTCTGAACTTTTACAACTAAAATTCCTTACGCAAAAAGTTGCCTTTTTGGGTTCTGTATGATAATCTATTTAAGTCAATATAAAGTTAGCTATTTTGCGGCATCATTGGTTATTTTTTTTTGTCAAAGGAATGTTAGTATGATAAAAAGGGAACTTATTCGCGCTACTTTATGGTGATTTGCCATGAGGATAATTTACATCAGGAAGAGCATGAAAATTCTTTATACAGTGGTTCTGATTGCCGTATTTTGTTCTATTGCTGCCGGAATAAGCTCAGATGCTTCCTTTGTCTATCTTGAAGGCCTTGCGTCATGGTATTCGGAGTTTTCAGCCGGTATCAAGCCGACAACAGCGAACATGGAGATGTTCGACCACGACAAAGCGACTTGCGCTATCTGGGGGCTGCCATTTGATACAAGGATCGAAGTAACCAACCTCAGCAACGATCGAAAGGTCATTGTGCGCGTTAATGACAGGGGGCCGGCTAAACAGTTGTGCCAGGAAGGGCGCGTGATCGACCTTACAATGGCCGCATTCGAGGAGATAGAAGTTCTGGAAAAGGGACTTATAAAAGTAAAAATACGTGTTGTCGAATGACCTTCTATACTTTTTTTCTCACTCCGGAGACAAAAACTTTAAAAAAAAATTGTTTTTTTTCGCATTACCTATTATACTATGTATAAATTTTCTATGTTTTTAGATCTCTAATGCACCTATGAAGTTCCGCGGACGTAAGTCCGGGGGTGTATCGGGTTCCGACGTAGTCGGACAGGCGAAGCCTGACTCGGCTAAAGCCACGGACGTGAGTCCGTGGAAGTTTACTTTTGGAAGATATGATGAAATCCATAACAAAAAAGCTTTCTGTCTGTCTGTTGTATTTTTTTATGACGCTGTTATTGTCGTCTTGCACCGCAACCCATTTAGTTCGGTCTCCGGGGGAATCCGCCATATACGCAACTCTTCCTGATGCCTCCCATGCGCCCCGGGGGCTTTACCATTCCGTGGCGCCGGGAGAAACCCTCTGGCGCATTGCCAGGATGTATGACGTGAATGTCAGTACGATCAAAGAAGCGAACCGCATAGCGAATGTCAAGAAACTGGACATTGGCAGGGAGTTATATATCCCGGACGCTTCCCCGAGAAAGAACGTGATCATATTGTATCCCAACGACCAGTGGAAATACATAATCATCCACCACAGCGCGACCGAGATCGGAAATTCCATGCAGTTTAATAAAGCACACCTGCGGCGCGGGTGGGAAGGCGTGGGTTACCATTTTATCGTTGATAACGGCACATGCGGCAAAGATGACGGTCAGATAGAAACAACGCCGCGCTGGATAAAGCAGCTGAACGGGGCCCATTGCAAGGCAGATAATATGAACGAGAAGGCGATAGGGATATGTCTTGTTGGAAATTTTTCCAGGGACAAAGTATCTTCCAGACAAATGAGGTCGCTGGTAAGTCTGGTAAACAGGCTCCGAGGATTTTATAAGATCCCGAAAAAGAATATAATGGGGCATGGCCAGGTCCAGGGGGCGCGGACTGAATGTCCCGGCAGCAGATTCCCATGGAAGAAATTCTGGTCCCGGCTGGCCAGGGGATAAAAACCCGGAATGCGGGCCAGATGCGGGTCGAGAGCGGGAGGAAAATGAAAATAAGGGAACATCGTGAAGGAAAGGATTTGACGCTGTTTTTGAAAGGTAATCTTGACGAGGCGAGCAGTCCCGGGATAGAGAAAAAACTTGACCTGATCCTGATGAAAGACACAGACATAAAGAATATCCATCTTGACCTGAGCGATGTTCGATATCTCGCAAGCGCAGGCATCCGTACGCTTATTATTCTATATAAAAAAGCGATAAAAAAAGATAAAAAGATCCTGATCGGAAATATGTCCGGGGCCGCGCGGGAAGTACTCGAAATGGTCGGGATCCTTTCCCTCTTTGCCGGGGCCGGGAGGTAAGTCTGGTGGCTCCGGAACATGCGCTCTACATGCGGCGCGCCACCCTGGTGAGCCTTTTCTGTAATATCATTCTGGTCCTGATAAAATCTTCGGCACTTATCCTGGTAAATTCCCTTGCCATAGCGGTGGATCTTGGAATATCTTTTGTCGGATTGATCGTTTCAGTCATACTTTACTATTCGATAAAACTGGCCAATCGTCCTGCCGATTTGATCCACAATTACGGATACGGAAAAATCGAACATGTATGTGAGATACTCGAGGGGGTCGTCCTTATCGGAATAGCCCTGGCCATGTCTTCCCAGGCGGTCGTCCACCTGCTCCATCCGAAACCTATTGACCTGCCATTGGTAGGATTTTTCTCCTGCACACTGAACTCGGCATTGAATTTCGGCGGAGCTTTTTACATTTTTAAGATGGCACGGAAAAGCGGTTCCCCGGCCATTCGCGCCGAAGGCATACATTATCGGATGGAGGGAATTATATCCGCCTTGATCGGGGTATCGTTCATTTTCTCCATATTTTTACAGGCAAACGGGCAGGAGACCCTGGCCCTGCATATCGATCCGATCGCCGCGCTCCTGGTGAGCATGATCCTGGTAATCCCCTCCTTTAGACTGGCAAAGGCTTCGTTTTTCCAACTGCTGGACGCCTCAGTTGAAGAAGAGAGTCAGATGGAGATATTGAAGCAGCTCAGCGGACATATAGACCGGTTTTGCGAGTTCCGGGACCTGAAAACACGCACTGCGGGGCGGAATAAATTCGTAGAATTCAAACTGATAGTGCCTGAGGATATATCTTTTAAAAAAGGGTATGAGACAGTCGATTTACTCGAGAAAGGCATTAAAGCAGGCATCCCGAACTGCGAAGTCCTTGTAAAGATGGAACCCTGTCGAAAAGACTGCGAATATTGGAAAAAGGGGAGAAAATGCCCCTATCTGTGATGTTAAGGATAAATTCACCGAACAGATAAAATTTGTTAGAAATAAAAAAGTTCGGTAACTAAAAAATGCGGCATAGAGAGAAAAAAAACGGAAAAATTTTCCTGAAATAGACTGATAAAACATGGAAATTTAAGCAAAACGTAAAGTTTCAAAAAGATTGTTTTTTTTTCTTGTCGTACTATATATACTATGGTATACTTTTAAAAACACGTTCAATGGTAGCGAAAACAAGGGTTTGGGAGACCTATTTTTTTATTGCGTATTACTAAAAAGTTTTAAAAAGTATTATTTAGAGCTCTAAAAAAGTGCCGCTGGGTGGTGAAAAGCTAAATGAGTACAGACAGTAACGGGAATTTAAACAATAATGATTTTCTGCACCCCATAAGCTTCATTGAGGTGAGATCCAATCCCCGCAAAAGGAAATGGCTTAAGGTCATATCCTTTTTTGTTGCCTTTGTCTTCTTCTTCCAGCAGATCGGATATTCCTGGGATTATTCTTATCTCAGCCCTGCTCCGGTTTCCGGTGCGCCGGGGGCGGCCCACGAAACACTTGTTCCCGGTGAGGATGAGGCTGAAGTCACGAATTACGATTTGTTGTCATACCGGCGACGGCAAAGCGGTGTCGGAGGCCTTTTTGCCACCAGCAGGGAACAGGAACAGACCGGCACTTATGCCCCACAGTATCTTAAACGCCAGCAGCGCAGGCATGAGGAAATAATGCGCCAGAAACAGGCGACGGAAGAAGATCTCAAGTTACGCATCAACCGGAAGAGGAACAAAGAGTTCGAAGAAGACCTCCCCCTCAAAAAGAAAAAAAGTGCCGGCGGGCGCGGTGGTATCTATTATACCCTGGAGGATTATGACGAAAGCGGCAACCCCAGACAGCTCAATGCATACATTTATGAGGGCGGCAGGGCAACGAAACGCATGATCGAGCTGATCTCCTATGATGTAAGCGGGCTGGACACCGGCATATGGACGGCGACCGCGAAGGAGATCGAACCCGAGGAAGGCGATAAGTTTATAGGGTCTTACAGGCCGCTGGCAAACCGGGATGCCCTGACCGATGATCGAATAATCCGTAAAACGGTTTATTTCGGGGGCAAAGGCGATGAAAGAGTTGATTATGTCCTTGCAGATTATGACGAGGTTGGAGTTCCCGGAGAGGTGACCATACATGACTATGATTCGGAGGGCAACGGTGCGCAGGATAATCTTGACGAAACCAGGACGTATAACATCTCAAATCTGGACATTGATTTTGAATCGGCCGGATGGCGGACAAGACTTACGGAGGACCGCCTCATCCGCAAAGTTGTATACGAAGGCGCCAAGGAGGACGAAAGGATCGCTTACGCCCTAGATACCTATTTCATCGATGACGACAACTTCGACGAGAACAATCCCAACAAAATAACCATATACGACTATGACAAGGATGACAGCGATGGTCTCGATGAGGTGAGGGCGTATCACATTACGGATCTGGCGGAAGAGAACTGGCTTGAAGAGGACGCGGCCAGATTAGAGAGCATCATGGTTTATGAGGGGGAAAAGGATGAAGAAAAGATAGAGTATGTGTTTTCGTTGTATTTCGAGGATGGCGAAGAATATACTCCATGGGAAAGGAAGGATTATTTCTACGAGGGCGACCTGCTCGAACGGACAGAGACCTATGACATATCGGAACTTGATGCCGGGCAGAAGCCTCTGAAGGGAACGGGGGAGCTGGAAGAAGAAGCTTTTTTTACCGGTGAAAAAAATCACGAAAGAATAGATTACAGTTACAGCCTGTACGGGGAAGATGCTATTCCCCAGTTGAGGACCGCTTATATCTACGATGGCAGGGCATTACAAACTGTCGAGACGTATGATATCGCCGGCGTTCCGTTAGACAGCAGGGCATGCCTTCAGGAACTGACCCTTTACGAAGGAAAGGCAGGAGAAGAGCGGCTGCTCCGCACTACGAGTTATTATCCGGAGGGCGCCGTTCTCAAGGAAACAAGGCAGACTTACCAGCAGAATGAAAGAGGCATTTATTACGTTTCTCACACCCTCGAAAGCACTTACTCTTTGGGCGGTGCTGAAATAGAGCGGATCGAGACAAATAATGACCTGCATTATATGGATCTGTATGGAACGGAAAGAGACGATCCAAACGGGAACATCAGGAATCAGAATATACAAACCTACTGTACCGTTCAGGGGATTGAAAGACTGGACATGGAAGAAGATGTCGTTTATTCGAATTATACAGCGAGGAGACAACCGCGCCTGGAAAGCCGGCGGACATATACGTATGACGAAAATAACGAAAAAGTCGCGATAGAGTACAGGGAAATAATCAACCACATGTTCAATTCCAAAGGTTCTGTTACAAGGCAAACGATCCACAATTACAGGATCGATGACGAGGGCGCCGATATATACGATAACACCCAGGAGGTCGAGAACTATAAATTCGATTATTACGGCAATGTACTGGACCGTTCCGAAAAGGTCTGGTTGGACCGCGAGGACCGTTCGGATCCACAGCTCCGGTATTACAGGATCGCTCATAACGATTATGATAACCGTCTCGCCCAAAGACGCGGAATTGCTTCTTTTACAGGGAGCACGCGCTATAATTCACTGGAAGAGAGCGAAGAGAATGAGATAGACAGGACCGAGACCACAATAGCCGAATTCGACAACCGCGGTTACGCGGTCCGGCAGACCACCGATACCTATGTTGTGGATCGATTGACATATCCTTCTGATCCCGTTGAAAAACTTACCGAAAGACGCGAGGTCCTCAACCTGGAGATCGATGCCCGCGGCGATGCCAGAAGCCAGCATGTTACCGTCTTCCGGACCGACCAGAACGGTAATTTTATCACAGACGGGGATGGTATCCGCATCCCGGCGACTTACCAGGTCTCCACTAACCGTGAATTTGACTCGCGGCATAACGTCACCAACCAGATGACGCTTACCTTTGATCGAGAAGACGAAAATGAGCGGGTGCTCCTGGACGTCCAGGAAATACGCTCCATCGGTTATCACGCTTCGGGTGTCGCGCGAAGACAAATTATCGCCACCTATGCGGATGCGGAAAAGACGGACCTGTTGGATGTAAAGGTGATCGCAAACACCGCCGTCTCCTCATCCGGCGATATCGGGAAAAGCGTCATCACCCGCTATGGCAGCGCAGCGATCGTGGATGAGGGCGAAGGCATAATTACCTATGAAGATCCTATTGACGAACAGATCATCACGAACCAGGAATTTGATATCAGGGGCAATGTTCTCAGGCAGACGCTCCTGAGGAAATATTGGGATGAAGACGCCGGAGAGGGCGGTGGCGCCTTTGTATTCAGTGAATCGAGGGAAATTACCAACGAAAGTTTTGATTTCCACGACAGGACAGCAAGATCCGTAATATTGAACTATTCCGATGAAGCGTTTGAGGAGTTGCTTGACAGACAGGAGATCTTCTACGATGAGTATGATCAGTACGGCAACTCTCTGAGGCAGAGGATGGATACCTATGTGCCGGATGAAATCACCGCCGAACTGGAGCTTTTGGACCATAAAGTGGTTGAAAACGTATACGGCGATCCCGTTGCCCAGCGAAGAGGTAATGCCACAGAGACCACGGTAAACCGGTATGACATGCTTGGTGAGGAAAATGAGACCATCGATCATCTGATAGACAGGATATACACCATAACAACGGAATTTGATAACCGTGGTTTCGCGGTCTGGCAGACCACTGATATCCATGTTGTGGACAGGAGAGATGAAGCAAACCCGGTTGAAAGGCGTGTTTTGCAGAGGATAAGCCACAATATAGATATCAACAACCGTGGCGACGCGAGAGAGCAGGAAATCACCGTATATACCACTGACGATGATGGCGACTTTATACTGGATCCGGATACCGGGGAGCGGGTAGTTACGACTTTCCAGGTGTTCACGAACCGCGAGTTTGATTCCACGCACAATATCGAAAACCAGATGATATTTACCTACAATGAGGAAGGGGGCGTGCTTCTGGACGTGCAGGAGATACGTTCGGAGTTTTTCCATTCATCGGGTGTCGCGCTCCGGCAGACGATAGCAACCTACACGGACGCGATAAAGACAGAGTTGCTGGATGTCAAGGTGGTAGAGAATCGCGATATCAGTTCCAGCGGCAATATTGGGACAAGTGTTATAACGAAGTATGGTGACTGGACGATCGAGGAAGGCGGCGCAGGTGAGATAGTCATCACGCAGGGCAGCGAGATCGACCGGCAGACGATCGTGACTGAGAAAGGGGATTTTGATCTGCGCGGTAACGCGCTTGCGCAGACAGTATTGAGAGAGTACTGGGATGAGGACGCCGGGGAAGGAGCGGGCGCGTTCGTGTTCAGTGAAGCGCAGGAGATCGCCAACGAAAGTTTTGATTTTCATGACAGGGCAGCAAAATCCGTAATATTGAACTATTCCGATGAAGCTTTTGCGGAGTTGCTTGACAGACAGGAGATTTTTTACGATGAGTATGATCAGTACGGCAATGCACTGGAACAGAGGATAAATACTTATGTGCCGGATGAGACCACCGCAGAACTGGCGCTTTTGGATCATAAGGTGATTGTAAACGACTATGGTAATCCTGTAGCCCAGAGAAGAGGCAATGCAACCTACACGGAGGTGACACGCTATGACTCTCTGGATGAAACAGGGAAGATAGACAGAACCGTGACGGTGACCGCTATTGAGGACTTTGACAGCCGCGGTTATGCGACAAAACAGACATCCAGCGTTTATGTTATGGATAGAAGTGATGAGGCAACCCCGGTTGAAAGACTTACCTCGGAACGTATAACAGAGAACATCAATATTAACAACCGGGGTGATGCAGCAGAGCAGAGGGTCACTGTATATCTTACCGATGACAACGGGGATTTCATAATGGATGAGACTACAGGGGAGCGCCTGGTCACGACATATCAGGTGTTCACCAACCGTAACTTCGATTCGGCGCATAATGTCAAGAACCAGATGATATTTACGTATAGCGAGGAGGAAGGCATCCTTTTGGATGTTCAGGAAATACGTTCGGGGAGTTTCCATTCTTCAGGAGTCGCGCGCAAGCAGATAATCGCGACATATGCGGACGCAACGAAGGAGCATCTACTGGATGTAAAGGAGATAACGAACCTGGAAATAAACTCGCGGGGTAACGTGAAGAGATCAGAAATTGTCAAGTACAGCGGCAGGGCGGAGACAGACATTGACGGCGGGGCAATAACGCCTGAAGGCATGATAGACAGGCAGGTGATAGAGGTGGTAAGGCTGGACGGCAGCCTGGGTTCGGCGTTTGACTTAAGAGGCAACGCGACCGAGCAGAAGATAAGCAAGTATTACTGGGAAGACGGCAGCTGGCGTTTAGGTGAAGCGCAGACGATACAGAACTTCGGTTATGACATACATGACAGGGTATCAAGGAGTATTGTGAGGAACTACGGCCAGGAAGACCTGACAGAGTTCCGGGACATGCAGAACATAACGTATCTGGAATACGACCGTTTCGGTAACAGCCTGGAACAGACGATCGATACGTATACGACTGAAGATATAGACCCCGCGAACATACTCAACCACAAAAGGATAACCAGTAGTTTCCAGGGGACAATAGACATCCAGCTGGCTGACGGCACAGTGATAACGGATCAGCCGGCAGTGATAGCGGCGCGGCGCGGCAACGCGATAGTCTCCACGGTAAGACAGTATAGCGGAGATACAGTAACATCCGGTGACGTCACGACTTTCATCGAGGACATGACAACACTGGTGGATGAAACAACGACCACGACGTCGCTGTATGATTACAGAGGATACGCGGTGGATCAGGTATCCGATACATGGGTAGTGGACAGGCTGACAGCTCCGGATAACCCGCAGTTAAAGCTTGCGACACGCCGCGAGACGCATAACGGTGAAATCGATGCCAGGGGCGACGCGTACACGCAGGCTGTCACGACATGGATGACGGACGCCACCGGCGCGGAAGCGTCCCTGGAAGTGATGAATTATCAGGTGATGACGAACCGTGAATTCAATTCGGATCACAACATATTGAACCAGAACATAGTAACGCTGGACGAGGAAGGCGGTCTCGTCCTGGACGTTCAGGAGATACGGTCAGAAGGGCCTTTCAAGGCTGGAGTGGCACGCAGACAAATAATCGCCACATACATGGACGAGGCAAAGACACAACTGCTGGACGTGAAAGAGGTAACGAATCTGGAGATAGACTCGCAGGGCAATGTGGCCAGATCCGAGATCTTAAAATACAGCGGCAGGGCGCTGGCAGATACCAGCGGCGGTGCAATAACGCCTGAGGGAATAATAGACAGGCAGATAATCGAGGTAGTAAGGCTGGACGGCAGCCTGGATTCGGCGTTTGACTTGAGAGGCAACGCGACCGAGCAGAAGATAACCAGATATTACCGGGAAGACGGCAGCTGGAGCTTAAGTGAGGCGCAGACGATACAGAACTTCGGTTATGACATACACGACAGGGTATCCAGCAGTATTGTGAGGAATTACGGGCAGGAAGACCTGACAGGGTTCAGGGACATGCAGAACATAACATATCTGGAATACGACCGTTTCGGCAACAGCCTGGAGCAGACGATAGACACCTATACGACAGAAGACATAGACCTTGCGAATATACTCAATCACAAGAGGATAACCAGTAGTTTCGAGGGGACGATCGACATCCGGCTGGCTGACGGCACAGTGATAACGGATCAGCCGGCAGCGATAGCGGCGCGGCGCGGCAACGCGATAGTCTCCACGGTAAGCCAGTATAGCGGAGATACAGTAACATCCGGTGACGTCACGACTTTCATCGAGGACATGACAACACTGGTGGATGAGACAGTGACGACAACGTCACTGTATGATTACCGTGGATACGCGGTAGACCAGGTATCCGATACCCTGGTGGTAGACAGGCTGACAGATCCGGATAACCCGCAGTTAAAGCTTGCGACACGCCGCGAGACGCATAATGGTGATATCGATGCCAGGGGCGACGCATACACGCAGACTGTCACGACATGGATGACAGACGCCACCGGCGCGGAAGCGTCTCTGGAAGTGACAAATTATCAGGTCATGACGAATCGTGAATATGACTCCGAACATAACATACTGAACCAGAACATAGTAACGATGGACGAGGCAGGCGGGCTGGTCCTGGACGTTCAGGAGATACGGTCAGAAGGCCCGTACAAAGGCGGTGTGGCACGGAAACAGATAATCGCCACATACATGGACGAGGCAAAGACGCAGCTGCTTGACGTAAAAGAGATAACAAATCTGGAGATAGACTCGCAGGGCAATGTGGCCAGATCCGAGATCATAAAATACAGCGGCAGGGCGCCGGCAGATATCAGCGGCGGTGCAATAACGCCCGAAGACATAATAGACAGGCAGGTAATTGAGGTGCTAAGGCTGGACGGCAGCCTGGGTTCGGCATTTGACTTAAGAGGCAACGCGACCGAGCAGAAGATAACCAGATATTACCGGGAAGACGGCAGCTGGAGTTTAATGGAAGCGCAGACGATACAGAACTTCGGTTATGACATACATGACAGGACCTCAAGCAGTATTGTGAGGAACTAC
>QNCM01000007.1 GCA_003644505.1 Candidatus Makaraimicrobium thalassicum
ACACGGGCCTGGAAAACACTTGACTTACGGGCGGGGTGTGTTACAATTATTTTCGAACTTTGGGGTAAGGTGATCCTGCCCGGAAAGGGCAGAAAATTCCTTAGTCGGCGGTGATACCTCCGAAGGTGAGGGCAAGCCCGCGAAATCTCATTATGAGATCCGAATTCGTGAGAATCGAATGCCGACCGTAAAGCCGGGATGGGAGAAGTTTTAAAAAAGCGAAAATATTCGTTTAAAAGTCCTGAAGTTCATTTCAGGACTTTTTTTGTTTCGTGTACTGGTTCCGTGCACTGGACAGGGCGTATTTACATTCGCGGAAGCCTGCGGAAAGGGACAGATATGAGATTGAACACGATAGAAGAGGTGATCGGGGACATTCGAAGAGGCCGCATGGTTGTGGTCGTGGACGATCCTTCAAGGGAGAATGAGGGCGACATAATAGCTTCTGCCGCCCGCATTACGGCGGAGAAGATCAATTTCATGGCGAAATACGGCAGAGGGCTTATATGCGTTCCTATGGAAGACGATATAGCGGAAAGACTGGGGCTCCATCTCATGTCGCGTGATCCGCAGGACCCTTATAAAACGGCCTGGGCGGTATCCGTTGATGCCGCCGGAGGTATAACTACCGGCATATCCGCTCATGACCGGGCTCTGACCATAAAACTTCTCTCGGATCCGGAGTCGACCGCGGAAGATTTCGTAAGACCCGGGCACCTTTTCCCCCTCCGGTCCAAGAAAGGCGGGGTCCTTGTCCGGGCCGGGCATACCGAAGCAAGCGTTGACTTAATGAAGCTCGCGGGTGAGAGCCCGGTGGGAGTAATATGCGAGATCATGAACGAAGACGGAACCATGGCGCGGATGCCCGATCTGATGGAGTTTGCAGGGAAGCATAAACTGAAAATATGCACCATTGAGGACCTTATAAAATACAGGCGGAAAAAGGAGATCCTTATCGAAAAGGTCGCCCAAACCGGGCTCCCCACGCCTTTCGGGGAATTCCGGTTGTATGCCTACCGGTCAATGATAGACGATTATCAGCATCTCGCTCTGGTCAAAGGAGATATTACGAAAGGGGAAGTGCTGGTCAGGGTGCATTCGCAGTGCCTGACAGGGGATGTCTTCCATTCGCTTCGTTGTGACTGCGGGGATCAGCTTGAAAGAGCGATGCAGGTGATCTCCGATGAAGGAAAGGGGGTCATACTGTATCTTTCCCAGGAAGGCCGCGGTATAGGTATCCTGAACAAATTAAAAGCGTATCAACTGCAGGATAAAGGGTGCGATACCGTCGAGGCCAATGAAAAACTCGGGTTCAAAGCGGACCTGCGGGATTACGGTATAGGCGCCCAGATACTGGCTGATCTTGGGCTGAAAAGTATCAGGCTTTTAACTAACAATCCAAGGAAGATCATAGGACTGAAGGGTTACGGCCTGCGGGTAACGAGCAGGGTGCCTCTGGAAATGGAACCGGGGGACAGGAACAGGGGCTATCTGCGGACTAAGAAGTACCGTTTAGGCCATAAGTTAAAGAAGGTGTGAACACGGCCGTGGCCTGTATACGAGTCACGGGGTATGGACCACGAAAACAGGAGGTAGAGATGGCAGGTTCAAAGATCGTCAAAGGCAGCATGATGGCGAAGAACAAAAGGTTCGGGATAGTCGTATCACGGTTCAATGAGTTCGTATCATCGAAACTTTTGGAAGGAGCCCTTGATACCCTTCTTAAGCACGGGGTGAAAGAGAACGATATCTCGGTCGTATGGGTCCCCGGTTCGTTTGAGATACCGGTGCTTGCCAAAAAGATCGCAGGTTCGGGGAAATACGACGCCGTGGTCTGCCTGGGGACGATTATAAGGGGTGAAACCCCCCATTTTGATTTTATCGCCAGTGAAGCAGCCAAGGGGGTTGCAAAGGTCGCGATGGAGAGTGATATTCCCTGCATATTCGGTATAATTACCGCGGATAACCTTGAACAAGCTCTGGACAGGGCGGGTGTGAAAAGCGGCAACAAGGGAAGAGAAGCCGCACGGACGGCTATCGAGATGTGTAACTTGTATTCGGAGATATAAACGCGGAGACACGGGTATAGTTCCGATCCCGCATCGGAAACCAGTTTCGATGCGGGATCGGAAGCGCATTGAGTTACGGGTCACGAGACACCAGGGGTGATCCAAAAAGGCTGGATATTATGAGGAAACGCACTTTTTCGCGTGAGATCGCACTGAAGATACTTTACGCCAGCGATATTACCAAAGAGCCGGTCGCGGAATGCTGCCGGAAGTTCTGGGAGAACAGCAGAATCAGGGATGAGGCGGTCAAAAGATTCTCGGATTTTCTCGTTTTTGGGGTTAGTGCCAACCTGGAGAAGGTGGATAAGACGATCGCCAGGTACGCAGAGAACTGGGAACTGGGGAGAATGGCGACGATTGAC
The DNA here is from genome assembly GCA_003644505.1 of Candidatus Makaraimicrobium thalassicum. Lineage (GTDB taxonomy): Bacteria > Omnitrophota > Gorgyraeia > Tantalellales > Tantalellaceae > Makaraimicrobium > Makaraimicrobium thalassicum. Next base: position 2,432 of record QNCM01000007.1, read on the forward strand.
AGGAATATCCTGAGGATCTCCTCTTTTGAGCTTCTGTATGCCCAGGAGATCCCGCCCAAGGTTTCCATCAATGAAGCGATCGAGATGGCAAAAAAATACGGGGACAGGAATTCAGGGAAATTCGTGAACGGGATGCTTGACAAGATCAGCAAGACCGAAAAAACCAGTGACGGCTCCCCGCCGGGATGATGACATGTCTGATATGAAGAACGATTTGGGCGGCTTTGCCGATCTGCATGTGCATACCATTTATTCGGATGGGATATTTACGCCGGAGATGGTCGTCCGTAAAGCTATTGAGCTGGGGCTCAGGGGTGTCGCGATAACGGACCATGATTGTATAGACGGTGTTTCTCCAGGAGTGGAGGCGGCCGGGGGAAGCGGTCCGGAGATCGTTCCCGGGGTCGAGATTACAGCCGCGAAGGACGGAACAGAGATCCATATCCTCGGGTATTTTATCGATTGTGAGGATCCTTTTTTTTTGGAAACGCTTCGTGCGATGCAGAAGAAAAGGGCCGGAAGGATGAAGAAGATGCTGCACCTGCTGTCCAGGCAGGGCATGGATCTCAGCATGGACAGGGTTTTGGGAACAGTTTCAAAAGGCACGGTCGGGCGTCTTCATCTTGCCCGTGTGATGGCAGAAGAGAACATGACGAAGAACATAAAAGAGGCGTTTGACAGGTACATAGGGGACGGAAAACCCTGCTGCGTCCGGCACGAGCATCTGGATTACAGGGAGGCGATAGGCATGATCAGAAGAGCGGGGGGCGTGCCGGTTCTGGCTCATCCGGGGACCACTGGAAAAGACGAAGACATCCCCTCTTATGTCCAGGCGGGGCTGGCCGGGGTCGAGGCTTTTCATTCCAGGCACCGGCCGGCAATGAGCGAGAAGTATCTTGCTCTGGCGAATAGATACGGTCTGCTCGTGACTGGCGGCTCGGACTGCCACGGCATGAAAAAAGGGGGGAGTTTAATGGGTAAGGTCAGGGTGAGCTATGAAGTAGTCGAGAACCTGAGGGCAGAAGCGAAGAAGATCGGCGGGGGTAACCGGGAAACATAACAGTGAAGATAAATGACGAAAAAAAATACATGGTACTGGCCCTGAAACTGGCCGCAAGGGCGAAGGACAGGACGTATCCCAATCCCATGGTAGGCGCCGTTATTGTGAAGAACGGAAAGATCGTCGGTACGGGATATCACCGCAGGGCAGGTGAAAGCCACGCGGAGATCAGGGCGATCGCCGCGGCCGCCGGCGCGTGTTCCGGCGGGACGCTTTTTGTGACGCTTGAACCCTGTGATCATTACGGAAGGACCCCGCCCTGTACGAGGGCGATCATCGCCAGCGGCATCAAGAACGTCAATATCGCGATGAAGGACCCTAACCCGGTTAACAGCGGCCGCGGGATCAGGCGGCTGAGGAACGCCGGTATACCGGTAAACGTCGGTCTGTGCGCCGGGGAGGCAAAGAGGCTGAACAGAAAGTACATAAAATTTATCAGCACGGGCCTTCCGTATGTCACGGTAAAGCTGGCACAGTCAGTCGATGGAAAAATTGCGGCACGGGACGGAACGTCGAAGTGGATATCTTCCGATACCTCACGGAACTATGTCAGGAAGATACGCTCTGATTTTGACGCCATTGCCGTGGGGGTTAATACTGTTCTTAAGGATGACCCTTTCCTTTTTGGCACGAAAAGGCGCGGCAGCGACGTGCCGCGTATAATAGTGGATACCCGCCTCAGGACGCCCCTGGATTCGAATATCGTCAGAACCGCGGACAGGGCCCCTGTCATCATCGGGGCCACTGAGCTCGCACCCAGGTCCAGGGTGGAGAGATTCCGGCGGGTCCGGGGAGTGGAAATAGTTGTTACAAGAAGCAAAAGATCAAAGGTGTCACTGAAGGTTTTTTTGGCCAGGCTGGCCCGAAAGGGAATAGTCAATGTGCTGTTTGAAGGCGGCGGCGAGCTGATCGGCAGTCTGATGGACGAGTCACTGGTCGATGAGGTAATGTTTTTCATCGCTCCCAAGATAATAGGCGGCAGTTATTCTTCGGTCAAAGGTAAGGGGGCCGGGAATATAGCCGGAGTTCTGGGGCTGCGCGATGTGGAAGTCCGAAGATCCGGCGATGACATATTTGTAAGGGGGCTGACGTGTTCACAGGGATAATCTCCGGGATCGGCGAGGTTAAAAGTATCGCCCGAAAAGGCCTTTCCACGCGGCTGGAAATAACATGCGCAGAGACAGTGGAAACGCCCGGCCTGGGAGACAGCGTCGCGGTCAACGGCGTATGCCTGAGCGTTACGGGTAAGAACAACAACCTGGTTTTTGACGTGGTCAGGAACACCCTGAACATGACCAATCTCAAAAGATTGAAGCCCGGTTCTGCCGTGAACATGGAAGGCGCGTTAAGGCTTGGGGACGCCTTAAGCGGGCATATGGTGTCGGGTCATATCGACGCAGAACGCGCAATAAAGAGTAACAGGAAGACATCCAGGGGATGGGCCCTTGATATAGGTATTTGCCCGGGCGACGAGAGATATCTTGTCGCCAGGGGTTCGATAGCGCTCGACGGAGTGAGCCTGACCGTGGGGGAGTTATCCCGCGGTTTTTTCAGGGTATTTTTGATCCCGCATACTCTTGGCAATACTACACTGCGGTCGAAAAAGACAGGGGATTATGTGAACGTGGAGTTTGATATGACGGCAAAATACGCCGCCAGGGCAAAGCAGACGGGATCAGTTACGGAAGAGATGCTCAGGGAAAAGGGGTTTGTTTAGTGGATAGAGATCACATAAAGGCTCTGGACAGAAGAAGGGTTTTGCGATACACTAACGACTGAATAGAACGACCAAACAAAGGAGGTAGGATGAAAAGGTTTGTTGCGGTGTTGACCATCACTGGATTGATCCTTTCATCTGCATTGCCGGCTTACGCGGACAATCCCGCGCGAAAGCTGGGCAGGGGCGTTGCCAACGTACTGACCTTCGTATTTGAGATCCCTAAAGGTATGGGGGATGTCAGGGGAAAAAAGGGGATTATCGCGGGATTGACGTGGGGCATTTGCCAGGGGGCGTTTAATGCCGTAAAAAGGGCTGCCGTCGGAGCCTATGAGATCGGGACGTTTCCTTTCCCCGGGCCTGAAAATTACCAGCCAATACTGAAAGATCCCGAATTTTTCCTGCAGAAGGATTGAATAGTGACGAGAAGGAGCTGTATTTGATTCGGGGCGTAGCGCAGTTTGGCAGCGCGCCACGTTCGGGACGTGGAGGTCCTGGGTTCAAATCCCAGCGCCCCGACCATGCTTCTTCAGGCAGAGATCCCAGCCATGGCCCAGATGCAGAGAATCCACGTTTTGTACACCGGGACCGTTCAGGGTGTCGGTTTTAGATTTACCGCTGAAAGGATAGCCCTGCGGTTAGGTATAACCGGATTTGTGAAGAACCGCTCTGATGGGAATGTCGAGGCTGTTTGTGAGGGGGACAGGCAGCAGCTGGAAGCCTTTCTCAAGGGCATGAGCGAAAACATGTACGGCTATATCGGTGACTCCCGTGTCGATTGGGAACCGCCGCGCGGGGAGTTCTCCTCGTTCGAGATAAGATTTTGAGCCCTGCAGCGCGGGAAATAATCGCTTTCGCATGTCATGACATATATTATTCTGTCTGATATCCATGGTAATCTGCAGGCATTCGAATCTGTAATCAGTTCTTTCCCGAAAACGGATAACAGCAGGATAGTATGCGCAGGGGATGTTGTGGGGTATGGGGCAGACCCTAACGAGTGTATCGAATTGATAATGTCACTCGGGGCCGAGAACGTCCTGGGTAATCATGATGCGGCCGTGATTGACAAGACGGACATTTCTTATTTTAATGAAAATGCCAGAAAGGCTGTCCTCTGGACAAGGGAGCGCCTTGACCGGGCGGGCCGTGATTATCTGAACGGATTGCCACTTGTCCGGGAAAACCCTTCTTTCACCGTGGTTCACGGGACACTGCACGATCCTGCAGAGTTTATATATATGCAGAGCGGCACGGAAGCCATGCGTACCTTCGAGATCCTGAATACGAAAATATGCTTTGTGGGGCATTCTCACGTGCCGGGTGTGTTCGTATATAGAGACAGCGGGCTGTATCAGTCGTTTGAGAGAAAAATAAGCCTCGAAGACGGGGCTCGATATATAGTGAACGTTGGAAGTGTGGGGCAGCCCCGGGATAATGACAACCGCGCATGTTATTGCGTCTATGATTCCAGTAGCGGCGAGATAGAGTTCCACAGGATAAAATATGACGTAATATCCGCGCGTGAGCGCATCATAAGCGCGGGACTGCCCGGAGCGCTGGGGGACAGATTGTTGTTCGGGAGATAAACCGGTGTCAAGGCGTGTCCGGGGCAGGACACTTGAAAAGAGGGGGTTTATGAAAAGGGGGGATATTCGCGTTCTAGTTATTCTTTTGGCTGTGTCATTCGCGCTTTCCGGCTGCGCCCAGATCAAAGATAAGTTTGTCAGAAAGCCCAAAGAGGAAAAAGGGATAGCGAAACGTTACCGCCCGGTAAGGGAATATGATGTTCGTCCCAGTCTGGAGCTGTATACGAAAAGGTATATTTTTTGGAAAAACTGGCACAAGGAACTTTTATCCGTCCTGGGAGATGCAAACCATAAAAAGAAGGTTGTCGCTGCCGAACAGGGGCTCTCGAACCTCTTGGATATGCAGAACATGCTTGTGGACGAGAAGGCCGGGGAACTGCAGAAGCTGATAGACGAGATGGCAGGGATCGAGACAGCCCTCAAGACGGAGAAAGTCACCCGGGGCACTGAGGTAAGGATGAGAAAAAAACTGGAATCTCTGGGTAGACAGATCAAAAGAGAATTTTCGTATAATAAGATGCGGGGATATATAAGAGGTGATTTCAAAAACAAATGAGGGCCTTGAGATCAGGAAGTTCGTTGTGGGCCCGTTATGCACAAATTGTTACCTTGCCTGGGAAAGACGCTCGCGAAAAGGGGTCCTGATCGACCCCGGCGCATATGACCCTGAAATAACCGGATACATAAGGGGCAAAGGCATTGAGCCGGTTTATATAATAAACACGCACGGGCATGCGGACCATATCTCGGGAAATGCCGCTTTTGGTTTTCCGGTGCTGATCCATGAACTTGATGAGCCCTGCCTGCGGGATCCCGGAAAAAACCTGTCTTTTTTTATTAACGGGGATGTGCGTCCGGTTCGCGCGGAAAGGCTTTTAAAGGATGGCGATATCGTTGATCTGGGGGAAATCGGACTGGAGGTAATCCACACACCCGGGCACACGCCGGGCAGTATTTCGGTAAAGTGCGGGGATATACTTTTCAGCGGCGATGCTCTTTTTTTTGAGGGGATCGGCCGGACAGATATCCCTGGAGGGGATCACGAGGTTCTCATAAAGAGCATTAAAGACAGGTTAATGGTGCTTCCGGACTCTGTGAGGGTTTTCCCCGGTCATGGCCCGGAAACGACGATAGGACATGAAAGACTATATTGATCAATTCATATACTTTATGGAGGTGGAGCGGGGAGCGAGCCGCAGCACCGTCCAGTCTTACCGGGCAGATCTGAAGAAATTCGCGGACTACATCCGGGAAGCGGGAAAGGGCGTTTCCGCCGTGGACAGAAAAGATATAGCCGCTTTTCTCATGCATCTTAAAGATCAGGAATTTTCCGTTTCAACGATCGCGAGGAATCTTGCGGCGATAAAGACTTTTTGGAAATTCCTGACAGCCGAACAGATCATCCGGGAGAACCTCGTTGCCGTCGTCGAGACCCCCCGGAGGTGGATGAATATACCGGATGTATTGAACCAGAAAGAGGTTGAAAGGCTTCTCGACGCGCCTTCGAAGAGAGGCTGGATGGGCATAAGGGACAGGGCGATACTGGAGGTGATGTATGCCGCAGGCTTACGGGTATCGGAAGTGAAAGACCTTAAAAAGACCAGCGTTAATCTGGAAGCGGGTTTTGTGAAATGTTTCGGTAAAGGCGGAAAGGAAAGGATAGTCCCGCTGGGGAAGATCGCAGGAAAAGCCGTTACCAGGTATATGGAAGATGTCAGGCACAGGTTGTCCGAAAAGAGCGGGGATGACCATCTTTTCCTGTCCAGGCTCGGCAGGAAGTTTTCGCGGCAGAGCCTGTGGAAAATGATACGGAAATATGCGAGGAAGACAGGCATAAAAAAGCACATTACGCCCCATACCCTCAGACATTCCTTTGCCACGCACCTTCTGGAAGGCGGAGCGGATCTCATAGGTGTGCAGGAAATGCTGGGTCACGCTGACATTTCGACGACTCAGATCTACACGCACATTGACAAAGAAAAGCTGAAGATGATTCATCAAAAATTCCACCCGCGCGCGTGACGGGGCCAGCGCTTTATATATTTCCGATCCAGCATCGAAACCGGTTTCCGATGCTGGACCGGAAGCGAAAGGCGTAGAGAAAGGTATCCAGAGGCAGGAGTTAGGGTCAACTGATTATATTATAAAGCCTTTTGAACAAGACGAATTATTGGCTTTGATCAAGAAATGCCTTTGATCCAAAGAAGAGATGGATATTATAACAACTCACAGAAACGCTGATTTCGACGCCTTAAGCTCCCTGGTAGCGGCCGGTAAGCTTTACCCGAATGCCCGTCTGCTGCTTCCCGGGTCCCAGGAGAAAGCTGTACGGAGCTTTCTTTCTCTTATCAAAGATAAGGTAAGAATAGAGGATGAAAAGACATGCCGCATGGATAACGTAACCCGGCTCGTGATCGTGGACAACCGTCACCGGTCACGGATAGGGAGCGCTGCGGCTCTTTTGAGAAAAAGGAATTTAAAGGTCCATATATACGATCATCATCCAAGGACCAGGTTCGACATAAAAGCCGGCAAAGATGTGTTCAAAAAGGTAGGTGCCACGGTCTCTATCCTTCTTGAAATACTGGTCAAAAAAGGCGGGTTGACCCTGACCCCCCTGGAGGCGACGCTGATGCTTCTCGGGATATATGAGGAGACCGGTTCTCTTTCGTATTCAGCCACTACCAGACTTGACGTTGACATGGTCAGCAGACTCCTGGAACAGGGCGCCAACTTAAGCGTCGTTTCGTCGTATCTGAACAGGGAACTTTCAGAAGGAGAGCTTTCTGTGTTGATAAACCTCCTCGAGTCAATGGACATCGGAAGTGTAAAAGGCATAAATATCGCCTTTTTTCAGGCCGATGTCAGCCGTTTCGACGGGGAACTGGGGACAGTCGTGCAGAAACTGCAGGACGTGGAGAACTATCCCGCGCTTTTCGCGATGTTCAGATCCGGAGAAAAGATAAAGATCCTGGCCAGGAGCAGGGAGAGACTTATTGATGTCAACAAGCTGCTCGCGCATTTTAACGGCGCGGGACATCCCAGCGCGGCCAGCGCCAGGATAGAAGGGAAAACACCGGAACAGCTCAGGTCCGGGATACTGCGGATACTCAGGAAGATGATCCAGCCGGAAATATGCGCCGGAGATATAATGACGTCCCCCGTAGTGACCGTGTCGCAGGAGGAGAAGGTAAGCGAGGTGCTGCGGAAACTTGAACGCTTTGGATACAAGGGCGCCCCGGTCCTTAATGAAGAAGCCGGGCTGGCCGGGATGATCACGCAGGGCAACCTGAAAAAAGCGCTGAAGCACGGGATGGGCCATTCCCGGGTGAAGGGGTATATGTCGACCCCCTTGATAACGGCTGCCCCCGGGACGCCGCTGCATGATCTGAGAAGGATCTTGATGGAAAAAGGTAAAGGGCGGATACCTGTGATCAGGAACAACAAGCTGACCGGGATAGTGACAAGGACTGATGTGCTTAAAAAGGTCCATGGCTCGCTGTTTTCCGAAAAATCCGGAAGACATCTCAGGCAGTCGAATATTTCCGCCAGAATGAAAGCAACGCTTCCCGGGAGACTCATGACGCTGATAAGATCTATCGGTTCCCTGGGGGACGCGCTGGGAATGGACGTGTTCCTTGTCGGCGGTTTTGTGCGGGATATTCTGCTCGGGCAGAAGAATTACGATTTCGATATCGTGGTAGAGGGCGACGCTATACGGTTCGGGAGGATCCTTGCGGATAAGATCGGGGGTTCGCTGGTGGTGCATCGCAAATTCGGCACTGTGGCTCTTGTGAAGGAATGGCCGAAGTGGCTTGATTCTCCTCTTCATCCGGGTAACAAGTTCAAGGTGGACATCGCAACCGCCAGGAAGGAGGTATACGAGGCTCCGGCAGCGCTGCCTACTGTGGAGTTCAGTTCACTGAGAGAAGATCTTTACCGCCGGGATTTTACCATAAACGCAATGGCAGTGAATATCGGTAAAAGGAATTTCGGTTTACTTGTGGATTTTTTCGGAGGCGTACAGGACCTGGAAAAAGGTATTGTGAGAATACTGCACGACAGGAGTTTTATCGATGACCCCACGCGTATTTTCAGGGCGGTAAGATTCGAGCAGAGATTCGGTTTTGAGATCGAAAAGCATACCGAATATCTTATCAAGCATGCGGTAAAGCAGGAGATGTTCCACAGGGTCGAAAATCAGAGGATACGGGATGAGCTTATATTGATATTGAAAGAAAAGAATCCGGAAAATGCCGTTTTTAAGATGAGGGAACTTCACGAGCTGCGTTTCATACATCCTGACCTGGTCTTGAAGAGGTCCATAGGAAAGACATTCGGTGCTTTGAGGCACTGCATCCGGTGGTATGTGTCGAAAACCGCAGGGAAACCGGATATCTGGCTTATGAATTTTATGGTGATGCTGGATAAGCTTACGGTGGAGCAGGTCGAAGATGTCCTGGAAAAATTCGTTTTCACCAGAACCGAGAAAATGAGGTTACGCGCATATAAGGAGTGGGCTGACAGGATCGCCAGGAAGTTGTCTCCCCGTAAAAAGATGGCGCCCAGCCGGATTTATGATCTCCTGGAACCTTTTTCCCCGGAAGTTACGCTCTGTGTCATGGCAAAGACGAAGTCCGCTGCTGCACGCGGGCGCATCAGGAAGTTTTTCACCAAGTACAGAGGGGTGAAGCTTCGGATCAGGGGGCACGACATAAAAAAAGAGGGGATCGATCCCGGGCCCAGGTATAAAGAGATACTCCGGCGGATTTTGTACAGAAAGCTCGACAGAAAGCTTTCCACAAAAAAGGATGAGATCCGGTATATGAAGCAGCTGGCAGGCAAGGAGCGAAAAGGCCGATGAAAGACAGGATGGAGAGGGTAGGGGAGACCATGAGAAGAGAAATATCCATTATCCTGCAGGGCGAGATCAACGACCCCAGGGTCAGGGATGTGACCGTTACGCGGGTGAAAGTGGCCCGGGACCTCAGATCGGCCAAAGTGTTTTGCGTTATTTCTGCCGGTGAAGCGGAGAAACAGAATATTATGAAAGGGCTGAAGAACGCCAGCGGATTCATCAGGAGTAAACTCTCAGAAAGGATATCGGTCAAATTTTCTCCCCGCATATTGTTCAGGGAGGACTTAACCGCTGAAAAAAAAGAACAAATGAACAGTATCTTCAGGAGGATCGAAGAAGAACATCGCGGGAAACGCGGTGAAACAGGGGAGGACGCATAATGGATAACGACGGTGTGGACAAGGTGATCGAGGCATTCAGGAACAGAGATAATTTCCTGATAACCGCTCATGTCAATCCTGAAGGCGATTCAATCGGCAGCCAGCTTGCCGTTTATTACATACTCAAAAGGCTGGGGAAGAGGGCCGTCATGGCGGACCATGATGATGTGCCCGAAAACCTGAAATTCCTGCCGGGATCCGAATCGATCACGCGTGAAATTCCCAAAGATTTTCGGCTGGATACTGTTATCGTCCTGGATTGTCCCGTCAGGGATCGGATCGGAAGGATCAGTGACTGCATTGACGAGAGGCCGTTCATTGTGAACATCGACCATCACGTAAGCAATGGATTTTTCGGGAACGTCAACTGGGTGGATCGTGAAGCCAGTTCGGTGGGAGAAATGATTTTTCATCTAGCCGAAAAGATGGGGATAGAGATCGAGAAAGATCCGGCTACAGCTCTTTACACGGCGATCATAACCGACACGGGCATGTTCAATTACGACAACACTTCGAAAGAGACGCACAGGGCTGCCGGGGAACTTATAGCCGCAGGCGTGAATCCGAAAGCGGTACACGCCGAGATATTCGAAAAAAAATCCATTTCTGAAATAAGACTGCTCGGCAGGGCACTGACGACGCTCCAGCTCGAAGAGGGCGGTGCTCTGGCGCATATGAGCCTTACCAGGAAGATGTACAGCGAAGAGGGCGTTGATCGCGTTTCTACCGACGAGTTCATAAATTTCCCCCGTTCCATTAAAGGCGTTGAAGTGGCTGTTTTTTTTAAGGAAGACGGCATCACCCGGGAGGAGATCAACGTAAGCTTCCGTTCTTCGGGAAGGGTCAACGTGAATATAGTGGCGGCCCATTTTGGCGGCGGCGGGCACGCGCTGGCGGCGGGCTGCACTCTCAACTGCGGGCTTGAGGAAGCGCGGGATAAGGTTCTGGGCGGAATAAGAAAGGCACTTGGAGTTGGGGCATGAGAGATGATCTGTCCGGGATATTGGTGGTAGATAAGGCGAAAGCCATGACCAGTCATGACGTTGTCAAACTGGTGCGCAGGAGATTCGCGATAAAAAAAGTGGGGCATGCCGGGACACTTGACCCCAGTGCCACCGGCGTGCTTGTCCTTTTGCTGGGAAAGGCTACGAAGCTTTCCGGCAGGTTTTTGGAGGAGGATAAGGAATACGCGGCCACGATAAAACTCGGAGAAAAGACCGACAGCGCTGATTCTGACGGGAATCTGATCCTGGTCAGGGAAGTGCGCTCTTCGGAAAGGGACGTAAAAGACACAATGGCCGGCTTTCTCGGCGAGATGGAACAGATTCCGCCGATGGTCTCGGCCAAGCGGGTGAACGGAAAGAGATTGTATGAACTCGCACGAAAAGGAATAGAAGTAAAAAGAGAGCCGAAAAGGATAGTCATAAAAAAACTGGAGATAGCGGACATCGAGATACCTTTTGTCAGGTTCAGGACGGTTTGCAGCAAAGGAACCTACATCAGGCAGTTGGCGGATGATATAGGCGAAAAGCTTGGATGCGGCGCTCATCTGACGGAATTGAAACGCCTGAGATCCGGTTCTTTCCCGCTGGAGAAGGCGGTGCCATTTTCAGCGCTGCTCAACATGGACAGGGAAAGGCTGAATGAAAGTATTATACGGATATAAAGATATAAGAAAAAAACTCAGGGATCCGGTTGTTGCTATCGGTATATTTGACGGCATTCATATCGGGCACAAACGCGTCATAAAAAAGATACTGAATCTGCGCGAGCCGGGACGGGACAGGGTGGTAGTGACTTTTGATCCGCATCCGCAGACCGTTCTGCGGCCGGAGAGAATGCCCGACCGGATCATGTCGCTGGAACACCGGTTGTTCATTTTTGAGAAGATGGGGCTGGACGCGGTGGTTGTAATAAGCTTTACCGGTTTTATTGCCATGATGCCGCCGGAAGAGTTTGTCAAACGCGTGCTCCTCAGAATGGGCACCAGAAAAGTTTATGTCGGCGGCAATTTTTATTTCGGACGGGGTAAGACCGGAGATGTGCGAACGTTTGAAAAGATAGGCAGAGACTACGGGATAGATGTCAGAACGGTTCCGCCGGTCAAAAAGGGGGCAAGGGTTATAAGCAGCACATGGTTGCGAAGGCTTATTTCCTCCGGTGATATCGAAAAGGCTGAAAAGCTCCTGCGCCGGCCGGTGTCGGTACTGGGAACGGTGGTAAGCGGAGACAGGCGCGGAGAGGCCCTTGGCATTCCAACAGCCAATATCGACCCCCACCAGGAGGTGATCCCTCCGCCCGGCGTCTATGCCGTTAAGGTCGATATAGACGGAAAATTACTTGACGGAGTATTGAATATCGGTTTTAAGCCCACGTTTTACGGGAGAAGGTTAAAGAAGAGAAAGGAACCTCAAATCGAGGTGCATATAATCGGCTTCAAGGGCGATCTGTATGGACGGTCCCTGGAAATATTCTTCAAAAGGAAGTTAAGGCGTGAAAAAAGATTTAAGAATGAGGAAATGCTTAAGCGGCAGATAACAAAGGATGTGGAACAGGCGAAAAAGATACTGGCCAGTAAAAAAGTCCTTCATAAGATCAGGCGATATAAATATATATAGTTCAGTGGGCGGTTCCTGTTACCCCTGTAGTATTAATACCATTTACAAAAATATATTTGTATGCTAACATCAATTCATCAGGGGATACGGAACCCCGGTGATATATATGCTGTAGGTAGAGAGATAGGAGGTGAATGACGATGTCCGCAGTAAAAGGAAAAAAACAGGAAATTATAGACGACTTTAAAAAACACGATTCTGATACGGGATCTCCGGAGGTTCAGATAGCCCTTTTGAGTGAACGCATAAGCGGTTTAACGGAGCATTTCAAGAAGCATAAAAAGGATTACCATTCCCGGAGAGGATTGTTGATGCTGGTTAACAAAAGAAGAAAACTTCTCCGCTATCTGAAATCGGTGGATAGCGAGAGATATAAAGACACGATCAGCAGACTGGGGCTTAGAAAATAGCGAACGGCTCGCTGTTATGGTTTAATATGGTTCAATTGGGAAGGATAAAGGAATAATGAAAGTAGAAGAGGTAAAAGTTGAGTTTGGACGGGAAGAATTGATAATCAAGACCGGAAAGCTGGCAAAGCAGGCAGGCGGTTCTGTGACGGTTCAGTGCGGCGGGACAATGGTCCTGGTAACCTGTGTGTGTTCACGGCAGGCCAGGGAGAACGCGGGTTTTTTCCCTTTAACGGTCGAGTACAGAGAAAAAACATTCGCTGCCGGCAGGATCCCGGGCGGGTTCTTTAAAAGAGAGGGACGTCCCACAGAGAAAGAGATATTGACCTCGAGGATGATAGACAGGCCGATCAGGCCGCTTTTTCCGGAAGGGATGTTGAACGAGGTGCAGGTCATAGCCACTGTCCTGTCTTCAGACGGGAAGAACGATTCTGATGTTTTAGCCCTTATCGGCGCTTCAGCGGCTCTTACCATATCGGACATACCTTTTAACGGCCCCATTGGAGGCGTGAGGGTGGGGCTGACAGATGACCGGTTTATAGTCAACCCGACGTTTGAGGAATTAGAGGAGAGCAAACTGGATCTCGTTGTTGTGGCCAATGAAGAAAGCGTTATAATGCTGGAGGCTGGGGCCGACAGGATCAGCGAAGACAAGATGATGGAGGGGATAAAGGCCGCCCAGGATCCCCTGAACTCGCTGATCGATATACAGAAACAGCTCCGTGAGAAGACGGGTAAGCCCAAGAGGGAAAATATCACGTTTGTTGAAATAAACGAAGAGATATACCGGGCCGTCAGGGAGAAGGCGCCGGAGAAGCTGAAAGAGATCTTTCAGCTTTCCGAGAAACAGCAGCGCGTGGAGTATCTCGAACTTCTGAAAAAACAGCTGGTCGAGGACCAGGTCCCTGAGGACAGTGAGGATGTGGAGGCAGACGTGAGGTCCGCACTGGCGAAGGTCGAAAAGGAGACTGTCAGGGATTTTATCTTGAAAAAGAAGAAACGCGTTGACGGGAGAAAATTCGATGAGATAAGGCCCTTGTGTTCTGAAATTGATATACTCCCCCGCACTCACGGATCAGGACTTTTTACGCGGGGTGAAACACAGGCCCTCGCCGTGATCACCCTGGGGACCGGTTCTGACGAGCAGAGGATAGAGACCCTTAGAGGCGAAGGGGTGAAGACTTTTATGCTCCATTACAATTTTCCGCCGTTCAGCGTAGGCGAAACCAAGCCTATGAGAGGACCGGGCAGAAGGGAGATAGGACATGGGGCGCTTGCCGAAAAGGCCCTGAAGCCGGTCCTTCCTTTAAGAGAGGGGTTTCCCTATACGATAAGGATCGTCTCGGAGATACTGGAATCCAATGGTTCCAGTTCGATGGCGACGGTTTGCGCCAGCTCCCTGTCCCTTATGGCCAGCGGGGTCCCGATAACGGACGCTGTCAGCGGCATAGCTATGGGCATGGTCAAAGACGGAGATGATTACGCGATCCTTACTGATATTGCCGGGGCGGAAGACCACTATGGTGATATGGATTTTAAAGTCGCGGGGACAAAAGGCGGTATAACCGCTGTTCAGATGGACCTGAAGATCAGGGGTATCAGTCATCAGATACTTGAAGAGGCTTTTGACAGGGCCAGGAAAGCGCGGCTGGAGATCATGGAGAATATGAATAAGACGATTGACAAGCCGCTGAAGGAGATAGCGCCGAACGCCCCGCGTATTGTCACAGTGATGGTCAAGGTTGACAGGATCAGGGATGTTATAGGGCCGGGCGGCAAGATGATACGCAAGATCATAGCAGAAACAGGCGCTGATATAAATATCGAGGATGACGGGGCCTGCCAGATCGCCTCGGCGGACAAAGAATCCCTTGATAAGGCTGTTGATTGGATCAAGGGGATTACCGCTGAACCTGAGATCGGAAAAGTCTATGACGCCCGGATAACAAAGATAATGAATTTCGGGGCTTTCTGTGAGTTTTTGCCGGGGCAGGAAGGCCTTATACATGTTTCGGAACTCTCGGCCGGATATGTGAAGGAAGTTACTGACGTGGTCAAAGAGGGGCAGGAGGTAAAGGTCAAGCTTATAGGCATAGACGATCAAAACCGCGTTAAACTCAGTATCAAACAGGCTGAATGAGTGTAATTTGAAGACGATAAAAGTTAAAATAAAGCGCAAGGAAAGCGCAAGAGACCTGCCTGTTCCGGGTTATGCGACTCTCGGTTCCAGCGGGGTGGATCTGTACGCTGACGTGGAAGGCGAAACGGTTATTTCCCCCGGCGAGATAAAACTCATATCCTGCGGTCTATACATAGAGCTGCCGGAAGGGTACGAGGCCCAGATCAGGCCCAGGAGCGGATTGGCCCTGAAACATGGCATCACACTGGTTAATACTCCAGGGACCATTGACAGCGATTACCGGGGGCTGGTCAACCTGATCGTGATAAACCTGGGGAAAGAGGATTTTTGCGTACAACGGGGCCATAGACTGGCCCAGATGGTGATCCGCGAGGTGACCCGTGCGGAATTTTTGGAGATGGAAGAGCTTGGGGAGACCGAGCGGGCCTATGGCGGATTCGGGCACACCGGGATCTAGCGAGCTGAGGTACGCGGAGAGTATTACACTTCTACTACAATGACAGTAACGGAAGCTTTGATATCCGGCGTTGTGCAGGGCGTGACAGAATTTCTTCCGGTTTCCAGTTCCGGTCATCTTGTCCTTGTTCACGAACTTTTCGGTTTTGCTGAATCAAGTCTCTTTTTTGATATATGTCTTCATGCGGCGACGCTGGGGGCCGTTATCCTGTATTTTGGAAGGGATATCCGTTCCCTCATACGGGAGAAGAATACCAGGTGGCTTTTTTGCATAGCCGTGGGGACCGTGCCGGCGGTTCTGGCGGCCATTCTGTTCGAAGAGCGGATATCGGTATTTTTCGTGAGTCCCAGGAAAGTGGCGTTCATGCTTGTTCTGACAGGGATAGCCCTGTTCGCCGGACAGATCAGCTTATGGAAAAGACCGGATCCCGGGAAAAACCCGACGTTCGGCACTTCGCTGCTGGTAGGCATAGCACAGGCATTCGCCTTACTTCCCGGGATATCACGAAGCGGGCTGACCATATCAACGGGGCTTCTTGGCGGGATAAAAGCCGAGGAAGCCTTCAGGTTCTCTTTCCTGCTGTCGATACCCGTTATTCTCGGAGCCATGGCGTACGGGTTCCTGACAGCGGATGTCAGCGCTGTCGTGTCCGGCAATCTTACAGGCTATATAGCCGGCATGGCGGCCGCGTTTATCACCGGTCTTTTAAGTTTACGCCTTTTGTGGTGGGTTGTGCGGAGAAGGCGATTATTTATTTTCGGTGCGTATTGTCTTTTTCTCGGAGCGGCCGGGATATTATTCTGGAAATAAACAGCGCAGTTGCAGATCATGGATAGAACAAGGAAGAACGAGATCATTGCTGTCGGATTGTTTGCGGCAAGTCTTTTCCTGTTTTTGAGCATTTTTACCTTCAGCGGACAGGACCTGTCTTTTTATACCAGCAACCCGAATGTCGTTCCGCAGAACCTGACGGGGGTAGTCGGTTCCTGCACTGGAGGTATTCTGCTTTTTCTTGTCGGCAAGGCAGCGTATGTCATTCCTTTGCTTACCCTCGTATGGGGTATATCACGCCTGTTGCAGGTGGAGGCAAGGAAGATACTGTTCAAGCTTTTCGGGGCAGTGGTCCTTGTTATGGCTGTCAGCGCGGGTCTAAGCATGCTGTTTGATCTGAGCCGGACAGCGGCATTCGCGCGGAGCGGGGTGATCGGGATATTAGTCTCGGATTTCCTTCTTGAATATCTCGGCAGGGCAGGGGCCACGGTGTTCATTATTGCCATGATAATCCTGTCCGTATTGATAGCGACGGAATTTCTCATTCTGCCCGTACTGGCGGCATTATTTAATTTTACAGGCAGAGTGCTTTTACGTGTCAAACTGCGTTTGTTCGGAGGACAGTCTGTCCCCGGCGGCGGGACAGCGGCGGCGCGGAACAGACTTAAATCCGCCCGGGCGGAGGTTTCCAGAAAACTCGAGATCATAAGAGAACAGGTGGAGAAGGTGCGGTCAAGGCCGGAGCCGGCCGCTGCCGCCGGCCGGAAGACGCTCATAACCGATAAACCGCGGGAGGTATCCGCTGGAACGGCTCGTATTACCGCTGTTTCGGAGGGCCCAGCCGGCAGAAAAACGGAATACAGACTGCCGGCGCTTGAACTTCTAAAAATGTCGTCCAGGGGGAACGTCCGGGAAAGAGAGGAAGACCTGAAAAGGAAAGCCGCTATCCTTGAAAAGACGCTTCTCGAGTTCGGTGTGGGGGCTAAAGTCGTTAAGATCAACAGGGGGCCGGTCATAACCATGTACGAATTGGAACCCGCCATGGGCACGAAGGTCAACAAGATCACTTCTTTAGGTGACAACATTTCTCTTGCTATGAAATCCGCGAACATAAGGATCGTCGCCCCTCTTCCGGGGAAAGGAACTGTCGGTATTGAAGTGCCGAATAAGAAGAGCGAGCATGTCCTGCTCCGGGACATACTGGAAACGGAGGAATACCGCGGAGAGGATTCTCCCCTGAAACTTGCCCTTGGAAAAGATATTTCAGGCACTTCGATAGTTACGGATCTCGCCAGAATGCCCCATCTGTTGGTAGCAGGGGCTACCGGGTCGGGCAAAACAGTGTGTCTTAACGGCATAATCAGCAGCCTTCTGTTCAATTCATCCCCGGAGGAACTGAAATTCCTGATGATAGACCCGAAACGGGTGGAATTAATGATGTTCGAGAGGATCCCGCATCTGGTTTCCCCGATAGTAACGGACCCGAAAAAAGCGGCTGCAGCTCTGAACTGGGTGGTCAATGAGATGGAAAGGCGGTACGAGATATTCGCGGGAAAAGGGGTCAGGAACATTGTCGCGTACAAAGAGCGTGCGGCAGAGGAAAAAGGGGCAGAGGGCCTGCCGTATATAATCGTTATTGTGGATGAGCTCGCGGATCTTATGATGGTCTCCCAGCAGGATGTAGAGGACGCGATAACGCGGATAGCTCAGCTTTCCCGTGCTGCGGGCATACACATGATACTCGCCACTCAAAGGCCGTCGGTAAATGTTATTACAGGTGTCGTCAAAGCGAATTTTCCCGCAAGGATATCCTTCAAGGTGGCGTCAAAGGTCGACTCGAGAACTGTTCTGGACGCGAACGGCGCGGAAAAGCTTCTGGGAAGAGGGGATATGCTGCTAATGGAACCCGGGGAACCTTCGGTCATCCGCGGTCAGTGCAGCCTGGTTGAGGACAGCGAGATCAGGAGAATAGTGAAGTTTATCAGATCGCAGGCCGAGCCTCAGTATGTCGCGGAAGCCGTGGCAAAACAGGAAAGGAAAACGGGAGGCGTCAAACAGGAAAAGGACGAGCTTTACAGGGAAGCGGTTAGGGTGGTTGTTGGGACCAGGCAGGCATCGGTTTCCATGATCCAGCGAAAACTCAGGGTAGGTTATACCAGGGCGGCCAGGATGATCGATATGATGGAGGAAGAAGGTATTGTCGGTTCTTATAACGGCTCGAAGCCCAGGGAGGTCCTGATAGACGACCTTAGAAAAATAGATGCGAGGAACGATGACAACGCCTAAAGAGATCGGAAAGGCTTTTACCGAAGCAAGAAAAAAACTCAAGCTGAGCGTAGAGGAAGCTTACAGGCAGACCCGGATACATCCAGGCGTGATCAGGGACATTGAGAACGGTGTGTTTGACAGGCTCGGCAAGCCGTATATAAAGGGTTTTCTGAAAAAATATTCAGCGTTTCTCGGGCTGGATACCATGGACATAATACAGAAATACGAGTCGATTTCTCCCAGGATAGCAGGCCGGGAGCTTGATCTGACCCCGGAAGAAAAAGGGGTTGATACCCCCGTTGTGCTTACCGGTATGCTTACAGGGAAAAGGCTGCAGGCGGTATTTGCAGTCGCGCTTTCGGCCGTTTTTGTGATCCTTGTTTTTGTGCTTATCGGTATGCTGAAGTCGAGAATGACGGCCGGCCGGCGGCAGAAAGTTACGGAGATCTCAAAAACGCAAAGAACGGTCGTGACCACGAAAAGGGACATCCGACCCGTCACTCTTACCCTGAAAGCCCGCGCAAAGGTATGGTTACAGGTCACGGAAGGAGAGGACACACTTTTCGCGGGGATTCTTGCTAAAGGGCATTCAAAGACCTGGATATCGGACAGGACCCTTACTGTATGGGTGGGCAAGGCGGATATGCTGGATTTTTTTGTGAACCGCCGTAAGATCGGCGTGATTGCTGCGGGGGTCGTAAAGGACATAAGGGTCTCCTCCGGCGGTATCAGGATCGGCGATGTCTGGGTAACTCACCTCGAATAGGGTCAGTGCATGAAAAAAGCCTATCTTTTGAGCCTCGGTTGTCCGCGTAATCTGGTTGACAGTGAAGTTCTGCTGGGTCTTCTTGAAAAAAAAGGGTTCGATATCGTTGAAAATCCCGCTGAAGCGGATATCGCCATAGTCAATACCTGCGGTTTTCTTCAGGATGCCAAGCAGGAGTCCATCGACATGATCCTGCAACTGGCCGATTTAAAAATACACGGAAGCATAAAAAAACTCGTTGTATCCGGCTGCCTGTCCCAGAGATACCCTGCCGAGCTTATGGACAGGATAAAGGAGATTGACGGAGTGTTCGGGACCGATGATTTCGTAAAGATCCCCGAAAAAACGGATATGCTTTTTGCCGGGGGGAGGGTAAGGGAAGTAACCTCAACCCCCTGTTTTCTGTATGACCATCGCTACGAGAGGAAGATCCTGACACTCCCGCATTACGTGTACGTCAAGATACAGGAAGGGTGTTCCAACGGGTGCTCGTATTGTGTGATCCCGGACCTGAAAGGGCCGCGCCGCAGCCGGACCATAGAGTCCGTCCTGAAAGAAATAAAGAACCTGAAGGCCGGCGGTGATATCAGGGAACTTATACTGATAGGCCAGGACACCACTTCTTTCGGTATTGACAGAGGGGAAGGGACCCCGGAACTCGCGGAGTTGCTTCGAAGGACAAGCCCTGCCATGAAAGACGGCTGGGTAAGGCTTTTATATACGCATCCCGCGCATTTCACGGACGAACTTATAGAAGTCCTCGCGGATACGGATAACATATGCAAATATGTCGATTTGCCGATACAGCACATAAATGACAGAATATTGCGGAGAATGAACCGGCGTATAACAAGAGCCGGGATCACGTCACTGATCGAACGCCTGCGCAGGAGGATCAGGGGCGTTACTATACGGACCAGTGTCATAGTGGGGTTCCCTGGTGAGACCGACGGTGAGTTCAGGGAACTCCTGGATTTTCTGGACGATATCAAATTTGACCGTCTGGGGGCATTTATCTATTCGCGGGAGGAGGGCACCGCCGCGGCCGGCTTTAAAGGCCAGGTCCCGCGTGAACTGAAGGAGGCAAGGTTCGATGAGGTCATGCGGCTCCAGCAGAGGATATCCGCTGAAAACAACCAGGCCTTTCTCGGGAAGAACCTGAAGATTCTGATAGATGAGGAGGATGCCACAGACCCGGAACAGTTCGTGGGAAGGTCCCAGATGGACGCTCCGGAGGTCGATGGGGTGATATATGTCAGAGGTCGTGACATCAGGGCCGGGGACTTTGTGGATGTCCGCGTAACAGGGACCATGGAATATGACCTTATCGGAGAAATTGTATGAATCTGCCCAATAAGATCACATTGACCAGGATCGTCCTGGCTTTCGTGTTTATGCTTTTTCTCTTTTCAAGGTGCCTGTTCGGAAAGGTCATGGCACTGGGCATTTTTGTTATCGCCGCTTTTACCGATTACCTGGACGGTTTTATCGCCAAGAAATACAGTATGATCTCCGATTTCGGCAAGATCATGGATCCTGTGGCGGACAAGGTGCTGACGCTTGCCGCTTTTCTCGCGTTCGTGGAGATGAAACTCGTCCCCGCGTGGATGGTCGTCATTATTATCATGCGGGAGCTGGTGGTTACCAGCATCAGGATCATGGCCCTGAGATATAACGAGGTCCTTCCCGCGGGATGGGGCGGCAAACATAAGACGGTTTCACAGATGTTATCGATATTTGTTATACTGATATTCATCGTTGTCAAAGAGACAGGTGTCAGGACATTCGAGTTCTGGAACCCTTCCTTTGAATACTGGTACAGGCAGCTGATCTTTATCCTGATGCTTGTAACTGTGGCATTGACCGTAATAAGCGGCGTTTCTTATCTGGCCGGGAACAAAAAGTATCTGTTCAATGGGAAGGGCACATAATCTTATCGCCACGGTATTCGGGATAGGCCGGATCAGCGTTGCTCCGGGGACGTGGGGTAGCCTGGCCGGTCTGGCCCTTTGCCTGTTTCTGCACGGGAACATATTCCTGTATGTGTTCGTTTTTCTGACCCTGTTTGCCGCGGGCGTGATATCAGCGGGCAGGATAGAGGCGGAAACCGGACGCAAAGATCCCCCAAGCGTCATTATTGACGAGTTCGCCTGTATTTTCGCGGTATTTTTATTCGTTCCTTTAAGCCCGCTTACCATCCTTACCGGCTTTATCCTTTACCGCATTATAGACATCGTAAAGCCCCCCCCGATAAGATCCCTCGAAAACCTCCCCGGAGGATGGGGCATCATGCTGGATGACCTTGCCGCCGCCCTATACACCAACCTGCTCCTGCAGCTAATAACCAGACGCTTTATCTAACTACAAATAAACAATGCACTTGTGAGATAAATACGGGTATCGCGAAAGAATATTGAATTTTTTTGAAAGAATAAGCCTCCTTTTTGTGTCTAATAGATAGGATAGAACAAAAATACAAAAAAGGAGGTATTTCTATGCCTACACTGTCACGACAACATCAATTAAAAGATGATATAATTTATCACATCTTTAACAGGGGGAACAGGAAGTTAAAAATATTCCATGAAGATGGGGATTATCTTCACTTCAAGGATATTATCAGGAGATATGTTTCAAAGAAAGAATTGATTATTGCTCATTATTCCTTGATGCCAAATCATTATCATTTAGAAGCAGGAATGGAAAAGCCGGAGGCAATGTCTTCAATCATTGGGGGAATCAATAGGGCATACACGCATTATTATCACAAGAAATATAAGACATCAGGTTATTTGTGGCAGGGGAGGTTTAAATCAAAGCCTGTTGAAAAAGAAGAATATTCAATACGTTTGGGAGGATATATCGAAATGAATCCGGTAAGAGCGGGACTGGTAAAAAGCCCGGAAGAATATGTGTATAGCAGCGCAAGACATTATATTTTGGGTGAACCGGATGATCTTGTAACGGAGGATCCAAATTTTCAGGATTTTGGGATTACAACAGAGGAAAAGAGAAAGAAGTATTTGAAGCATCTGATGGAAAACTATCAAGATACGCAGAATGAGAAGCCCCTCTTGCAAGAGGTCGTTGGTAGTAAAGGTTTCAAAAATAGACTTTGTAAAAACTCGGGAAGATGGGTGCCAAAAAGACAGGGCAAACCCATAATTAGGCTGTAAATATTTATAACAACAAGGATTACGTAAAGCGTCTGGCTAAATATTTGACTTTCACGGTTTCTGCCATTATACTTCAAGAGTGCCGCCAGTTCATATCAGTCCGTATGAAATTAGAGCAAGCCGGGCAAATAGATATTAAAGAGTAATAAATTGTAGTAAAGCGATCTGTTTTATCGTAAGGAGTGGACATGGAGAGTTCAGTAATGACGATAGAGGAAGTGGCTGACTACCTGAAAATGAAGGTAGTTACGATTTACAAGCATGCCCAGGAAGGCAGGATCCCGGCTTTCAAGGTCGGCTCGAAATGGCGGTTCAAGAAGCAAACGATCGACGAGTGGATAGAGAGGCAGGAGAAGAAGACAAAACGTGTCTTTTGATGCTCATGTATATCTTTATACAAATATCATAACATTAACGGGTGGAACAAAAAGACAAAGTTCAAGCAACTGGGAAGAAGGGGATTAACATGATCGAAAAAAACTTGAAGGACAGGGTAAACCGCCGGATTCATAAGAATGACACGATGCCTCACAATAAGATCAAAAATTATAGCAAGGAATTTGTGGGGAAACGTTGTGAATGGCTGGAAGAGAAAACAGCATGCTCGTTGAGGCATATCAGGGTGTATTCTGAGGAAGAAAAAAATATGCAGGGAAATATAGAAAACCTGATCGGGGTTTGTCAGATCCCTGTAGGTATAGCCGGACCGTTGAAGATCAACGGCGATCATGCGAAAGGCGATTTCTACGTCCCCCTTGCCACTACTGAAGGCGCTTTGGTCATGACCTATCATAGGGGAATGAAAGCGTTAAGTCGTGCGGGCGGGGTAAGCGTGCGTGTTTTAAGAGACGAGATGCACATTTCTCCTGCTTTTTATGTGAAGGATCTGGCCGATGCCGAAAATCTCATAAAATGGATAAAAGCGAATTTTCATGAGATAAAAAAAGAGGCGGAAAGTACCACGCAATATGGCAAGCTATTGGACATAGAACCGATTATTATATCCAGAGAGGTCATTACCAGGTTTACATACTATACGGCGGATGCGCAGGGGTTGAACATGATCAATAGAGCATGTGAAAAGGCATGTCGATTTATCGAAAGAGAAACAGGCAGAGAATATGTGTTAAGATCGAACTATTCATCCATCAAAAAATCGTCAAACAATATCCTGCATATAGGCCAGGGAAAGTCTGTCTTTGCCGACGCGACCTTGACGAGGGACTCTTTACGGATACTGGGCGTAACTCCCCGGGAAATAGAAAGATATTTTAGAAATGGCGAACTGGCTTCGAGGCGGGCAGGGATGCTTGGCAACAATGCGCATTTTGCTAATGCGATTGCCGCGTTATTTATCGCATGCGGACAGGATGCTGCTGATGTCTCTATATCGCATGTGGGGGTCAGTTCATGCGAAGCCATTAATGATGGAAATGAACTTTATATCAGTGTATATTTACCCAATCTGTCCGTGGGGACTGTCGGCGGGGGAACAGGATTGGGCACGCAAAAGGAATGTCTTGAAATACTGGATTGTTACGGGGCAGGAAAAGCCAAAAAGTTCGCTGAGATCGTTGGGGCGACGGTGCTGGCAGGAGAAATCGCTGCCCTGGCTGCTTTAGCAGCCAGAATTTACGTCCGGGCTCATGAAAAATATGGAAGGAATCGGCCCGAACATCGAGCCTGACCGGATGTTTTTTTTGGAATAGCGATATAATATCGGCTTAAAGTGGAATAAATCAAAGGTTTTTTTATGCTGGCATCCTTTGTTACCGCTTGCGTATTTACGTCAATTTTCAGTGTCGCTCTTGGCCTCTTTGTATATGTAAAAGGGCCTACCAAAAGGCTCAACATGGTCTGGGCACTGATGAGCTTGAGTATCGGGCTGTGGGGGCTTGGGCTTGGGCTCATGTCGAACGCCGGTTCGCATACGGAGGCTGTCTTTTACCTGAGATGGATACATTATTTGGGGGGGATATGCGTACCGGCATTCTATTTACATTTCATATCGGTCGTTCTTGATATTGAGGCAAAGAACCGAAAAATAATTTATTCTGGATATCTGATCTGCGTTCTATTGCAATTTGCCAATATTGGCGGGGAGCTGGCAGGTGTCCAGCGTAACGTGGGTATTTTCAGATATTACACTGTAGGCAGGTTCTTTTATCCATTTTTTGCGGCATGGTTTTTTTCCTGCGTCGCATACAGCGTTTTTTTGTTGTATAAACACTTTCGCAGGGCTGCGGGGAAGAGGAAGACGCAGTTCGAGTATATGTTGATAGCGTCGATCATAGGATTTGCCGGCGGTTCTACTGCCTTTCTTCCGGTTTTTAATATTCACGTCCATCCCTTTGGTGTGTACTTCATGTTTTTGTACACGTTGCTCATATCTTACGCAATTACACGCTATCAATTGATGGACATCGAAATCGTCATCAAAAAGACACTTGTTTTTGCCGGTCTCTTTGTCGCATCTTATTCTGTTTTTGCTGGTTTTGCATATCTGGGGTCTGTCCTGTTTGAGAACGTGGTGCGAAACCGCTGGCTCGCGATGGTGCCTTCTGTTTTTGTAATAGCGCTGATGCTGCGCCCCCTTGAAAATTTACTGAGAGATGTTACCGATAAATACTTATTCCAGAAAAAATACGATTACAGGCGGCTCCTGAGGACGTTTTCCGATGAGGTGCTTACGGTTCTTGACCTCAATATGCTGGTGCATCTTACGGTCAATACGCTGGTAGAGACGATAAAATTGGATAACGCGGGTATATTTCTCTATGATGAGGAAACAGAGGTGTTCAGGACAGCGGCATCAGCCGGCCAGGGATATTCGGAATATGTCCTAAATGGCGAAGAAGCGTTAATCGCGCGTATGCGAAAGGACGGCAGGCATATCCTTTTGGCAGAGGCTGGACGCCGAAGGGCTTTAAGGGCTGATATTAAGAAGAAGATGCATGAATTAGGCTCGGTTCTGGTTATTCCGCTGATGCACCGCGAAAGTATGGTCGGGATAATGTCTTTTGGCAAGAAAAAGTCGGACGAGGACTTTACGCAGGACGACATTGACATCCTTCTGCCCCTTGCCAGAACGCTTTCAATAGCCATAGTCAATGCCCAGCTTTTCGAAAAACTTTCTGAGGCCCAGGCCCAGGCGGCCCAGAGAGAGAAAATGGCCGTTATCGGGACCCTTTCCGCCGGGATAAACCACGAGATTTGCAATCCGCTGGGGATAGCGCGGGGGCAGTGCGAGATGTTCCTTTTGAATCTTGCGGAAGGGGTCTATAAGGACAAAAGTCTGGCGGAACTGCTTGAAAAAGCGAAGGAGATAATGAAGAAAGTCATGCATGAAACCGACAGGGCCACGCTCATAACCCGGAAACTTTCTTCTTTCGCTAAACCCGCGAAAGGGGAAATAGAAGGCAATGTTCAGGTGGGGAAGGAACTGGAGAAGGTTATCTCTCTCGTGGAACATGAGCTGGAGCTGGATAACATAACCATAACGAGAGATATTGAAGATGACCTTCCCTCGATTTTTGCCGACCGGAAGCAGATACAGGAGATATTCTTTAATCTCATAAGAAATGCGGTCCAGTCAATCAGGGGGGAGGGAGAAATAACTCTACGTGGGACCTTAGGCGTTGATAAAAAGGTCCATATAGATGTCGAAGATACTGGTGCAGGCATCAGCGGGAGTCATTTGCCCCGGATATTTGACCCCTTTTTTACCACTAAGGACCCCGGGAAAGGCACGGGGCTGGGACTTTTTATCGTAAAGCAGATCGTTGAAAGGAATAACGGCCAAATAACCGCTTGGAGCGACCCCGGGGAAAAGACCGTTTTTCATCTGGTTTTCAATGCCGTCGAGCCTGATAAGACCGGCAGTTCCGAACAGGGCTGACATGGAAAGGCGCACATGAGAAAGACGAAGATACTGTCTATTGATGATGAGGCAAGTTTCACGGATCTATTGAAGCAATATTTTGAGCCGAGGAATTATGAGATAGAGGTGACATCGGACGGAGATAAGGCTCTGGAGCTCTTGCGCCGGGCAAAATACGAAGTAGTCCTGCTTGACCTGAAGATGGCCGGCCTTAACGGCGACGAGGTGATGAGAGAGATAAAACAACTGGATTCCGACATTAAGGTCATTTTCATAACGGCGTACAGTGATTCCGGGAAGACTAAAAAACGTTTACTGGAGGAAGGCGCTTACGCATTTGTAGAAAAACCGCTGACAAGCCTGAAGCACCTTGAAGATATGGTTAAGGAAGCAGCGGGAGCTGATGGACAGGAGGAAATACCATGCTAAGGCTGCTGGTCGTTGACGATGAGGTGGATATATGCGATTTTGTGAAGAATTTCTTCAAGGAAAGGGATTTTGAGGTCTTTGTCGCGTATAACGGAAACGAGGCGGTCAGTATAGTAGCATCCAGAAAGCCGGATATAATCCTTCTGGACTTGAAGATGCCGGGTATGGACGGCATGGAAACGCTTAAAGATATCCGCAGACTGGACGGTAATGTTAAGACCATAGTGATCACGGCGATCGCGGATGAGGAGAAGGTAAGAGAGGCGAAATATTACGGAGCGGTCGAGTATGTTACCAAGCCGCTTCTGCTTGAACAGCTCGAAAGGACCGTTCTTACGATCGCGGAACAGTTAAAAACGTAATTGTAGTACGAATTTATACAGAGCGAAAAGCGGACGGAGGAGAAAGAATGCCAGGTGAAGGTAAGTGGCTGAAAGCGCAGGATTGGATCGCCAGAAAAATGAAAGATAGCGACGACGACATTATTGCCGGCAGCAGCAGGAGTGCCCGTAAAAAGGGGGGACCTGAACTGGACTACCAGTTTTTTCTGGAGAACGCTTCACGCACCATGATACGCTTCAAAAAGCCCGAGCATCTCATACGGATGATAGTCAGGATGATAGACGAGCAGGTAAGGGTTATGCATACCGCAATGCTTCTGCACCAGAAAGACAGGAATGCGTTCACCATTATCGACAGCAAAGGGCTGGAAGGCATAAAGATCCCGGTAGGGTTTGTGCGGCTTAGCTTTAGCAGCCCGCTCATCCGCCTGTTCCAGGAACGGCACAATTTCAGGATATCAGAGACAGGAGTTGTGAGCTATAAGGAGCTCCTCGAAGTTCGCCGTAGTGACGAAAAGATCAGGAAGGATGAAAATCTCGCTGATTTGATGGACCAGACCGCCAGACAGATGAAATTTTTAAAAGCCTCTATCTGTATACCGATCTATTATAAAAAGAATCTTATGGGTATCTTTCTGCTGGGAAGGAAACTGTCCACTGCGGAATTTTCCAGACAGGAGATAGGGTTTTTTACGACGCTCGCGAATGACGCGGCTATGGCACTTTCAAATGCCCAGCTCATACAGGATCTTCAGGAAAAGGTCATTGAGGTCCACAAACTTTACGAAAGAGAGCACAACACATTTATCCATACTGCCATTTCCCTGGCAGCCGCCATCGATGCGAGGGATCCCTATACGCACGGCCATACTGAGCGTGTCACGCAATACGTCCTGGCCATTGCCGAAGAACTTGAGGATGTACCTGAAGCCAAGGCCTATAAGAATTTCAGGGAGACACTTCATATAGCGGCATTACTTCATGATGTCGGAAAGATCGGCGTTCCTGACAGTATATTGAATAAGAGGACCGGCCTGACCAGAGAAGAATACGAAAAAGTGAAAGAGCATTCTGTCACCGGCGCGGCGATCCTTTATCCCATAAAGGAGCTGGGGGATATCGCAAGGGAGATCCGGGCCCACCACGAGAGGTTTGACGGCGGGGGATACCCTGATGGTCTAAAAGGCGAAGATATACCTTTGGTCGCCCGAATGATCGCCGTGGCGGACACCTTTGACGCTATAACCAGCGACAGACCCTACCGACAGAAAAAAATGACAGAGGTCGCTGTTCAGATAATCAGCGACAATTCCGGGACACAATTCGATCCCATTGTGGTAAGCGCCTTTTTGCTGGCGTACAAAAAAGGAAAGCTTTGCAACATGGCGTGACGCATTCTCACGGTTGCTTACGTGTCTCGCGCCACCGATCGACTTGGATCAGGACAGGAGGGAAAAAGATACGATCAAACGGCCGGCGGAGAGACGGCGCATATCGCTTTTGCTTCTGTCTTGCTCTTATTTTTGAATGTGTGGGGCAGGGAGGCGTCAAAATAAAGGCTGTCCCCGCGTTTCAAGGTATATGACTCGTTACCGATAACAGCCTCAAAAGCCCCCTCCAGCATGTAGATGAATTTTTCCACACCGGGTTTGTTCTGTTCTCTCAGGGTCTTACCCTGGCTGGCGATCCTGATTATGAGCGGCATGATCTTTTTATCGAGTGTTTTTGTTACGAGAAGTTCATATCTTGCTTTGCTGGAGCGCATAAAATGTTCTGTTCGTTTTCGTTTTGGGACCGCTTCGACGGTTTTGGACCTGTCTTCAAGTTCACGGTAAAGCGCGGCAATGGATGTGCCAAGTGCTTTGCATATCCTGGTGTGGGAGTTCAGCGTCCCAGTCATCTTGTCATTTTCCATGCGGCTGAGGGTGGCAAGCGCCACCCCGCTTTTTTCGGAAAGTTCTTCAAGCGTCATATCCTTTTCTTTTCTTATCTCACGCAGTCTTTTTCCTATTTTCATCTTTCCTCCCATGATAATTTAGCGCAGGGAGCTGTCAATCCCTGATATGACAATACTATATATCATTGTTGCATAATATTCAAGAAAAGGTTACACAGTACCAGTCTATCTGAGAGAAGACGCTTACGCCTGGTCAGGCTGTTTGGCCCACTCCTACCAGGGGACGTAAAATTTTCTCCAGCGGAAAATTTTACTCCGCGATTGCCGCGCAACCCTTGCCATTTTTTCAAAATGTCAAGGGACCAAGCTTGCGCGGCAATCAAGGCCCCTGTACGGAGTGGGCCAAACAGCCTGACCCGCACCGGTATATCTTCTTCTATCATAATACGTTGGACAATAGTTCATATTAGGATAAGAAATATTTATTTGAATCGTCGCATCGAGTGGCTGTTTTAAAGCGTTCTTACCAGGGCCGTTCGATGGGGCCGTTCAACGGATACCGGTGGCTGGTCAGGGTGTCAGGCTTATTCCGGACAGGACATTAAAGGGGCCCGAAAGCTTGGTATCCGCCTATGCGTCTTGAGATAAGAATATCGTTGTGTTACAATTATAACTATGAGCAGGGATCATATATTTGTCAAAGGTGCCAGAGAGCATAACCTTAAGAACGTTGATGTCCGTATTCCTCGGAACACGCTGTGTGTTGTCACCGGCCTTTCCGGCTCCGGAAAATCATCCCTTGCGTTTGATACCATATACGCTGAAGGGCAGAGACGCTATGTGGAGTCCTTATCCAGCTACGCGAGGCAGTTCATCGAGCAGCTTCAGAAACCCCGTATGGACTATATCGAAGGATTGTCGCCGACCATAAGTATCGAGCAGAGGCCGGGCGGCAGGAATCCCCGCTCCACCGTAGGCACACAGACTGAGGTTTACGATTATCTGCGCGTGCTTTTTGCGAAGATCGGCGTTCAGCACTGCCCCAGGTGCGGCAGGCCCATATCAGGGCAGAGCCCGCAGCAGATCGTGGACGGGCTTATGTCCTTTGCCGAAGGAACAAAATTGATGGTGCTCGCGCCTTTGATCACGGGCAGAAAAGGCGAACATGTCAAGCTGATGAAAGGCGCCAGAAAAGAGGGGCTTGTCAGGATAAGGCTTGACGGCGAGGTCGTCGATATCGGCCACAGCATCCCAAGATTGAATAAAAAGGTCAAGCACACCATCGAGGCTGTGGTGGACAGGCTGGTTATAAAAGAAGGTATCCGATCGCGTCTATCCGATTCGGTCGAGGTGGCGCTCAGGCTCGGTGACGGAATCGTTATTGCGGCACCTCCGCCCCGAATGAGATCCGGGGACAAGATGCTTGAGGAGGACGTCCTTTTCAGCGAGAAGAATGCCTGCATCAAATGCGGAATAAGCTTTGAAAAGCTGACCCCCAGGAATTTTTCGTTTAACAGCCCTTACGGCGCTTGTCCTTCCTGCAACGGTCTGGGGAATAAGATGAAAATAGATCCGGATCTGGTGGTCCCGGACAGAACTGAACCGCTTTTGCGGGCCGTTGTGCCCTGGAAAAGAGGTGGCAAGGGGATCATACTTCATTATCGCAGGCAGTTGCGGGGGCTCGCGAGGTATCACGGGTTTGATTATGATACGCCTTTTGAAAGACTGACTTCCAGGCAGAGGCAGATGGTCCTTTATGGGGATGAAGGATCGGGTTTTGAAGGGGTCATCCCCAATCTGGAAAGACGGTTCCGGCAATCTGACAGTGATTTCATAAAGGAAATGATAGGCGGGTTCATGTCGGTCCAGCCCTGCCCCGGGTGCAGGGGCCAGAGATTGCGGACGGAATCATTGAATGTATTTATCGATGACAAGAATATTTCTGACGTGACGGCGATGCCCATAAACGCGGCCAGAGGATATTTTACCGGGATCAAACTCGACAAGACCCGGAAAAAGATCGCCCAAGAACCTCTCAAGGAGATCAAGTCGCGGTTGGATTTCATGGTGAATGTAGGGCTTGGGTATCTTACCCTGGACAGGAAGAGCAACACCCTTTCAGGGGGCGAGGACCAGAGGCTCCGCCTTGCCACGCAGATCGGAGCAGGACTGGTCGGGGTGCTTTATGTCCTGGATGAGCCGAGTATCGGGCTCCATCAAAAGGACAACCGCAAGCTTCTTGATACGCTGATCGCCCTCAAAGAGCTTGGGAACACACTTGTGGTGGTTGAACATGACGAATGGACCATACGCAAAGCGGATCATATTATCGATCTGGGGCCCGGGGCAGGCGAACAGGGAGGAGAGGTGGTTGCGGAAGGGGGCATGGACAGCATCCTCAAGAGCAGGCGTTCGCTTACCGGAAGGTACCTGAAGGGAGATATGAAGATCGAAGTGCCTGAGAAACGGCGGAAAACCGATCAGCGGAAATACTTGGAGGTGGTAGGCGCCGCTGAGCATAACCTCAAGAACATAGATGTGAGGATCCCTCTGGGCGTGTTTAACTGTGTAACGGGCGTTTCGGGATCGGGGAAAAGCACGCTTATTGACGAGATCCTCTACAGGGCGCTGGCGAAAAAACTTCACAGGGCCAAAGTAAGACCGGGAAAGCACAAGAGGATAAACGGTATCAGGCACATTGATAAGGTAATTGTCATTGACCAGTCCCCCATAGGAAGGACCCCGAGGTCCAATCCCACCACATATACGGGAGCGTTTGACCCTATCAGGAAGCTTTTCAGTTCCCTTCCTGAATCCCGCATGCGGGGGTATAAGCCCGGCAGGTTCAGTTTTAACGTTAAAGGCGGCCGTTGTGAGGCGTGCCAGGGTGACGGGATGAAAAAGATCGAGATGCATTTCCTGCCGGATGTTTATGTTCAGTGTCAGGTCTGTAACGGGAAGAGGTTTAATGACCAGACGCTGGAGATAAGGTATAAGGGGCATAACATTTCGGAAATACTTGAATCAAGCGTGGAAGACGCGCTAAAACTATTCGGGAACATTCCGGCGGTCAAAAACAGGATGCAGACCCTGTATGATGTCGGTCTGGGATATATAAGGCTGGGACAGCCGGCGACAACTTTATCCGGCGGCGAGGCACAAAGAGTGAAGCTCGCGACAGAGCTGTCCAGAACAGCCACAGGCAGGACGCTGTATATACTGGATGAGCCGACTACAGGACTGCATTTTGCGGATATACACAAATTACTGGATGTATTGCATGCCCTGGTTTCCGCGGGGAATACGGTGCTGGTGATCGAACATAACCTGGATGTCATCAAATCAGCGGATCATATCATAGACCTCGGGCCGGAAGGCGGAGATGCCGGAGGTGACCTGGTCGCGTGCGGCACCCCGGAAGAAGTAGCCCTTCACCGGAGATCTTATACCGGGGCTTATCTTAAAAAGCTCTTGATGAGGCAGCTTTCTTCTGATAGCATGGTAAAAAAATGAGAATAATGAAGAAGTTTATATGTTTACTGGCGGTATCGGTACTGCTCGGGTGCTCTTCCCGGGCCGGCGCGGAAAACTCATTTCAGCTCGCACTCGATTTTGCCGGGAAAGCCGTTAAGGACGGTTTTTATGATCTGGCGGAGGGGAAGTTGAATTCCCTGCTTGTCCTGGATATACCGAGGGACATCGAAGGGAAGGCGCATATGCTTCTGGGGCGGGTATATTATGAAAAATCGTTTTTCGCAAAAGCACTCACGGAATTCAATATCGTGCTTGACAGGTTCAAGGACAGCGATTATGCCGCGGGCGCTGTTTGTTGGATAGCTGAGGTCTATTTCAAGGAAGACAATTTTGAACAGGCCCTGCTTTATTATCAGTCGGTGATCGAATCATATCCGACGAGTGGATATGTGCCTTATTCGCGCTATTCCCAGGCATGGTGCTATGAGAAGCTGGGGGAACACCTTACGGCTATGGAAGCGTTCCGCGAAGTTATCGAGGCATATCCGCAGGGAGGGCTGGCGGTAAAAGCCAGGTATAAGATCGCCGGAATACTATACAGAACCGGCCGGTATGCCGATGTGGTCACGGAGTTGAAGGATTTTACGAAAAAATATCCGGTAACCGACCGTATATTTGACGCATATTATATGCTGGGGGATTGTTATTTTAAACTGGGTGATTTTCCTGAAGCCATTGTGAATCTGAAAAATTCGCTGCAAGGCAGCGAAAATAAACCGTGGAAAGCGATCGCTGAATATAAACTGGCGAAATCCTATCTCCACAGCGGCGATCTGGATATGAGCGAAGAGTGGTTCGGGAGGACCATGGCAGACAGTAACGATCCCGAGGTCAGAAGCGCGGCATTGATGGGGATCGCCCGCATCAATCTTAAAAAAAGCGGGACACTGGAAGGAGACAGTGAAGCGAGAGGAAAAGCTTTAGCGGCCTATAACGAGATAATCCGGGATATTCCCAGGAACGAGTGGACGGATGACGCCTTTTACTGGCTGGGGGAGGCTTTATACAAGAGCGGGAATATGCGGGAGGCCGCTGCTATATACCGCGAAGCCCTTAAGGAGTTCCCTAACGGAGAGTTCTCGGATGAGATGCATTACAATCTGGCGTGGGCGTGCCTTGGCATGGGTGAAGAGGAGAAGGCGCTCGAAGAATATGACACGACCGTAGCTTTGTCCGACAACGAGGATCTGGTCGTAAGCGCTCTGTGCAGTATCGGAGATATCCTGCAGGCCCGCGGCGAGAACGAACATGCTGTTGACATGTACGACAGGGTGCTCAGGGATTTTTCGCACAGTATACTGGCGGATCATGCGCAATATGAACTGGGCGCCGTACTAAAGAAGATGGGAAGGGCAGATGCTGCGATACTTGCTTTTCAGTCCCTGGTAGTGAATTTTCCGGAGTCAGGGTTGCTTGATAAGGCTCATTACCAGCTTGGCCTGCTTTACGCGCAGAAGGGCGATTACCGGGCTTCTGCAAGCCAGTTTGAGTGTATACTTAAAGAGTCCCATGGAAGCAGGCTCCTGGATGAAGCCGCTCTCCAGAAGGCCAATTCATTGTATAACGACGGCGACCCCGGCAGGGCCGCGGAGATATATGAAAAGATTATCAGAACCTCAAAAGATAAGAATATCCTTTCAAGGGCACGGTATCATGCCGGTCTGGCCTATTACAAAATGGGAAAAGAGAAAAAGACGCTGGGGATATTCAAACAGATACTCAAAGACGGCAACGCCATCCGTTTTGTGCCCGGAATAAAACTGTGGTTCGGTGAATATTTTTACGGGAAAGAGGATTTACATAATGCGCGGAAATATTTTTCCGAAATAATAAAAGAATTCCCGGATAGCCCGTTTGCGGATGACGCGTCCTACTGGCTGGGATGGACGCTTTATGACGGTAATATGGTGAGTGAGAGCCTGGCCCAGTTCGAAGGGATAGTGAGACAACGCCCGCTCAGCAAGTGGGCGCCGCAGGCGGTACTCGCCCTGGGGGATATCCACAAAAAGAAGGGGGAGTATGATAAGGCCATACCCCGGTACAGGACTCTCATACAGAAATATCCGGAAAGCAGGATAACGAACATCGCAAACAACAGGATAGGGACAATACTGAAGGTCCAGGGCAAGTATACCCTGGCCATAGAGTATTTTAAGATCGCTCTCTCAGGAGAAAATTCCGAACTGAACGCACAGATACAGTTCGACATAGCCGAGTGTTACGAGAGGACAGGCATGGAGACCGAGGCTGTCGAGGAATACCTCAAAGTTGAATACAAATATCCACAGGGAAAATTCTGGGTCATGCGTTCGCGTCTTAAATGTGCGCAACTTCTGGAAAAACAAGGACAGTACGAAAGGGCTTTCAAAATATATCAAAAACTGGCTTTAGGTGAGGGGCAGGAAGCGGAGTTCGCAAAAGAAAGACTGAAGCTTTTGAAGCGCTATACCCGCTAAACGCCGTGGCCGATCGTTAAAAGGGAGGAAAGATATGTGGGATTTGGTAGTTAAAGGCGGTCCATTGATGTTTCTCATACTTTTGTGTTCCGTTATCGCGTTCGCGGTGGTCATAGAAAGGTTATGGCATCTGCGGCGGGCCAAGATCAATACCGAAGCATTTATGGAAGATATATCCGAGACGTTAAAAAGAAACAGGATCATGGATGGGATTGATAAATGCAACGCCATGCCCGGTCCTATAGCGCATATTCTTAAAGCGGGCATTCTGAAACATGACCGGCCCAGGTTTGAAATGAAAGAGGCGATAGAAGATGCCGGTCTGCATGAGGTGCCCCGCCTGGAGAAAAATCTCGGTGTATTGGCGACCATTGCCCATATAACGCCGCTTCTGGGCCTTCTGGGGACAGTGACCGGCATGGTGAGGGCGTTTCAGGTCATCGAGCAAAAAGCGGTCGCGCTGATGCCGGTTAACCCGGGAGATCTGGCAGGTGGCATATGGGAGGCCCTTATTAGCACGGTAGCCGGTCTTTCAGTCGCGATACCCACGTACGTCGCCTACAATTTTCTGGTCAGTAAAGTCGACGGTTTCGTGCTGGAGATGGAGAAAAGCGCCACGGATATTATAAACATACTCGGGGCAAAAAGGGACGAAGATGAGATTTAAAAGAAAAGTGTTTCTGGAGAAAGGGCGTCTGGATATCGCCCCCCTGATAGATGTGGTGTTCTTGCTCTTGATATTTTTTATGCTGACGTCAAGTTTTATTTTTCAGCCCGGGATCAGGGTAAATCTTCCCAAGGCCGTTACCAGCGAGGTGCTGCAGAAAGAGCTGCTTATAGTGACGGTCACGGATGATAATGAGATTTTTATAAACGAAAGGCCTGTCAGCGGAGATGAACTTGTCTCCCGCATTACTGTCGCGGCGCGGGATGCGCAGCCGCTTCTGATAAAGGCGGATAAGAAGGCCGAGATGGGTAAGGTTATTGAGATCTGGGACATCTGCCGGCAGGTGGATGTTAAACAGATAAATATCGCTACGGCACAATGACCTGAGGGAAAAGCAGATATGATCAGCAGAGACTTGAAAATGGCGTTGCTTGTATCTCTTGGGGTGCATATTCTGGGGATGTCCGCGGTGACAATAATCACTCTCGAAGGCATGAAGCGGACTCGTCCATATACCCGGGTCGACTTTCTCGGTCCGATCCTGCGAAAGACGGCGTTTGATATCATGCTGGAGAACGCGAACCCGGTTGTGAGGACTACTTACAGGTACACGGTCCTGCCCCCGCGGACAGAGTACCTGGAGGCAGTGGCTCCGAAAAGAGAGTCAGCCGTTCAGGAGTTCCCGCGGAACCTTGAGATGAGAATGGATACCCCTGTGCTGGATTTTTTGACAGGCCCCAAAACCGTGCCTGAGGCGGCCATGGATCTCACGGCGGATGATCTTGCCACGGGCAGACAGGGCGCTGATAAAACGGAAGTATCCGGGGAAAGAAAGGTCATTTACCGTCCGGATGCCCCTTTTATAATGCGGGGTCTTCACGGGGACAAAGAGACGTTCAGGGGCAGAGCCAGGGTATTGATAGATAAGTCGGGAAAAGTCAAGAAGGCGGAATTGCTGACCACAACAGGGTACCCTGAACTTGACATTATGTTTTTCAAATTTGTCAGAGGCTGGATATTCGAGCCGAAAGCGGATATGGCAGGGGAAGATGAGTGGTGCGAAATGGAAGTTGTCTTAAGCGCCGGGGATTGAGCGGATGATAAGAATGGACATTTCTATGGTGCTTTTTCTATACCTGCTTTTCACGGCGGTGTTAACACTTATTATATGGTCTTTTTTTAGTTTCGGCACGAAGCTGAAAACTTTCAGTTCCGACGAGAAACATGTATGGCATTGTTCGATCTGTTCATTTACGTATATTGACAGCAGGCATGACGAACTTTCGAAATGCCCGAGATGCGGCAGTTATAACCAGAGGATGAAAACGGAAAATTTTACGGGAAAATATAGTTAAATAAGCGGAAGGATGGGAGGTGAGGATATGATCACCAGGATAGGGATTGTAGCCGGCGAGATATGGAATTATCTCGAGAACCATGACAGGATGGCTCAGATGGAGGATATTACGGGTGCGCTGCAAAAGAACAGGGATATAGTGTTGATGAGCATAGGCTGGCTTGCCAGAGAGGGGCATATAGTTTTAGAGGGAGATACCCCGGATTATACGGTAAAACTTACTAATGTAAAAGAGTGAGAATGACCGAAGATATTACACGTGGGACAATGGTGGAGCAGATGGGATTCGAACCCACGACCCCCACGTTGCGAACGTGATGCTCTCCCAACTGAGCTACTGCCCCACACAGGAAATTGTAATTTAATTATAGCACAGAAATCTGTTACGTAAATAATTAGTTTGGATCCTGAGTAGTGATCTGGGCAGTGAGTAGTAAATTGAGGACGGGGCACAAGCCTCGGGGAAAATGTCTGAATATATCTGTCCGCATTGCGGCAAACCGATTTATGATGATGAGGCCCTTTTATGCCTCTATTGCGGGGAGAACCTGGAGCGTGGTGTGGGGCTCCTGGGCAGGATCAAGTATTCCCCGCACTGGCTGATAATCGCCGCTGTTGTAATTGTGGTTCTGGTCGCTTTTATTGTGTTGATGAGCAGGTAGGACGTGCCTGAAGGCGAACGAGGGGATATTATCATGATCAAGCGTATCTTCTTGGCGGTTTTTATTGTCGCTTCACTTATGACCGGAGCCTATGCGGGGGCAAAGGAGTCCGATCTGGCGGGTTCCTGGTATTCCGCCTCACCGGCCGTGTTAAGGGCCGAGCTGGAGGGATATCTGCGCAATGCCCGCGTGAGCGAGATCAAAGGGGACATAACAGGCGCCATAGCACCTCATGCCGGATTCAGGTTCTCCGGACCCGTGGCCGCATATACATATAAAGCGCTGGCCGGTAAGGATTTGAACACAGTCATCGTGGTCGGGCTTCCTCACAGGAGATATTTTCCCGGACGTATCGCTGTCTTTAGCGAAGAAACTTTTGTAACGCCCCTCGGTAAAGCGCTGATAGATACGGATATTTCAAAAAAACTGATCGCTTATGACGAAAGCATACAGAGTATTCCGCAGGCGTTTAAGTCGGAACAGTCCATTGAGATGGAGATACCGTTCATCCAGCTCACTCTGAAGGATGCGCGCCTGGTGCTGGTCACACTCTGCGATCAGAGAATGGAGAATTGCAGGCTCTTGGCGGACGCGCTTTGCGATATTTTGTGCGACGAAAAAAATTTTGTACTGATAGCGTCATCGGATATGTCTCATTATCTTTCTTATAAGGCGGCTGGAGAGAAAGATGCAAGGACAATAAAAATAATAAAGGCGTTCGACTCTGATCTTTTTTACCGGAAATGTTTGGAGGAATCCAGGCCGGACTCTCTTATGTGCGGATACGGTGCCGTATACACGGTCATGACGGTATGCAGGAGACTTGGAGCTGACCGGACGGAAATATTGAAATACGCAAATTCCGGGGACAGCTCCGGCATGAAAGACAGGGTTGTCGGCTACATGAGCGCGGTCTTTGTAAAGCCGGAAAAAGTGCGAAGTGGAGAGAAGGAAGCGTCCGGACAGGAGAATTACGATAATAAAAAGAAGGAGAGGGGCATGTTTAGCCAGGCACAAAAAGAAAGGCTCTTGAGTATCTCCAGGGAGAGCCTGCGCTGTTACCTTGAGAACGGGAAACGTCTGGACGTGGAGGTGGAGGATGAGGCGCTTAAACAGGATATGGGGGCGTTTGTGACATTGCGCAAACACGGACAGTTGAGAGGATGTATAGGGCACATGGACGCGACAGGCCCGCTTTACCTTACGATACGGGACATGGCCATAGCGGCTGCCACGGAAGATCCGAGATTTCCGCCTGTGACATTTGATGAGCTTGATGACGTGGATATCGAGATATCCGTCTTATCTCCGATGAAAAAAATAGACGATTACAATGAGATCGAGATGGGGAAGCATGGCGTTATGGTGCGGACAGGATGGAGAAGCGGAGTATACCTGCCGCAGGTCGCCGATGAGACCGGATGGGACAGAGAGCAGTTCATGAACAGCCTTTGCTCGCATAAAGCCGGGATCCCGGCGGATGCATGGAAAACCGGCGCCTGCGATATCTATGTGTTTACCGCGGAAGTGTTCGGGGAAAAGGCTTCGGATAACTGAGATGAAAGATAAGTCCAGATGAACAGATTTTATGTCCCGGGGACGAACATAAG
Organism: Candidatus Makaraimicrobium thalassicum; assembly: GCA_003644505.1. Classification (GTDB taxonomy): domain Bacteria; phylum Omnitrophota; class Gorgyraeia; order Tantalellales; family Tantalellaceae; genus Makaraimicrobium; species Makaraimicrobium thalassicum. The sequence continues at coordinate 41,472 of QNCM01000007.1, forward strand.
AAAAGGCGAGATCATGATCGACGGAGAAGAAGCCCATCACATGATGGACGTCATAAGGCTGCAGGACGGGGACAAAGTCGTCATATTCGACGGTACGGGCAACGAGTATACGGGGTTTATAAAAAAGACGGGCAGAAGACCCAGAAGGGTGATCGTCGAGATCGTGCGCACGGAAAGACCCTCCGTGGAAAGTATCCCGAAGGTCACTCTCGCCCAGGCGATTCCCAGAAAAGGCAAAATGGATTATATCGTAGAAAAGGCGACTGAGCTGGGCGTGTTCCGGTTAATTCCTCTGGTCAGCGAGAGGACGGTTGTCAGGCCCGATGCTGCCGGGTGCAGGAGAAAGACCGGGAGATGGCGAAAAATAGCCATTGAGACCTCAAAACAATGCGGCAGATCGAGTATCCCGGTGGTCGATGAAATTACCGGGTTTGGGGAGATAGCCAGGCAGATAGACCAGTACGATCTGGCCTTACTGGCGGGCTTTATGCATAATGCCGTTTCCATCAAAGAGTCTCTGGCCGGTTTCAGGACGGGTGACATTCTGGTCTTTATCGGCCCGGAGGGGGATTTCAGCCCTGAAGAGATACGAATGGCTGACAGGGATAACTGCAGATTTGTGTCATTGGGGAGCAGGATACTGAAAAGCGACACTGCGGGGCTGTTCGTGTTGTCGGCGGTTGATTATGAGTTTTCACTTTAAAACGCGAAAACCGTGTTGTAGAGCCGCTAAAGGGCGGAGGGTATGCTTTTCGGCGTAAAATAAACGTTTCGGTTAGTGGTAATAGTTATGTGTTCTCGCGTCAGCAGGTTTCAGCTCGTGGTTTTCCAGCGGCTGTTTTTTCACTTGCGGCTCAACGTAAACAGCGGGTATTTTACGCCTGTAAGCATACCCGCCGCCCTTTTCACAACCGCGTCTACACCTTAAGCTTTGTAATCGTGGGGATGTGATGCGGGACTATAAAAAACCATGAAAGCGCCGAAATTCGCGATAAAAACGCTGGGTTGTAAAGTCAACCAGTATGAAGAACAGGTCCTGAGGGAAAACCTCCTGCGCTTCGGGTTTCAGGAGTCCGGGCCCGGAAAGGCTGATCTGTTCATTGTCAATTCGTGCACTGTGACGGATCAGGCCGACAGGAAGACAAAGAAGCTGATACGGAGGGTAAAAAGAGAGAACCCGCGCGTAAAAATATTCGTTACAGGATGTTACGCGGTTTTCGAGGAGGATATAGAAGAGCTGCGGTCTTTGCCCGAAGTTCACAGGGTGGTGCCTGGCAGGGATAAGATGCGGTTGCCTCATCTTCTGGGTCCATGTTTTTCCGGGCATACGGCCGGTAAACGCGTGGAAGAGCGGGTTTCGGGGTTTGATTCCCATACCAGGGGTTTCCTGAAGATGCAGGACGGGTGTGACCAGAACTGTTCTTACTGCAAGGTAAGGCTTGTCAGGGGTTCTTCGCGATGCAGGGACGAACATGATATTCTGGATGAGGTAACGCGTCTTGCCGGAAAAGGGTATAAAGAGATCGTGTTAACCGGAATATGTCTCGGGGCATGGACAGGAAGCAAAGGGCAGGGTATCCCGGACATTCTGAGAGAAATAGACCGGGTTGAGGGAGATTTCAGGGTAAGGCTCAGTTCTATTGAACCCAATTATATAGACGATTCCCTGATAGAGACCATAGCCGCTTCACGCAGGATATGCCGGCATTTGCATATTCCTCTTCAGAACGGATCTGACAGGATACTGGGACTGATGAACAGAAGATACACTACGGAACAGTTCAGGGCCCTGGTTCGACGGATCCGGAAGTTGATGCCGCTTGCCGGGTTGACCACGGATGTGATCGTTGGATTCCCGGGTGAGAGCGAAATGGATTTCGATCGGACGCTGCGCTTCATACGGGATATCGAACCCTCAAGGCTGCATGTCTTTAAGTACAGCGACCGGAGAGGCACGTCTTCTTTTCGGGTCCGCGACAAAGTGTCTTCAATCGTTGCAAGGGACAGAGTGGCCCTGCTGATAAAAGCGGGGGATGAACTTAAGGCGGAATTCTGCAATAAATTTATCGGCCGGGAAGTGGATGTTCTGGCAGAGCATCGATCAAAAGGTGTGTCGCTTGCAGGCTATACCGGTGAATATCTCAGGACAAGATTGGACGGATTTGATGGATCCGCGGGAAATATTATAAGAGTAAAGATCCATAGTGTTGATAAAAACAGCTCTTGTCTGCTTGCCAGCTTTATTTAACTTCTAATAAACAAGCTAGTTATGAGATAAATACGGGTATAGTGAAAAATGGCGCCCAAAAGACAGGGCAAACCCATAATTGTATTGTAACTTTTTATGTTGATAAGAGTTAGATAAAGCGTCTGAAAATACATCCCCGCCTGTTTTGCCGGTTTGACAAGGCTATTTTTATATGATATACTTTGTGTTCCATTGGAAAGGAAAGCCTTGCCCGCAACATTTCAAGACGTTAACTGGCTGGATATATTTTTTATAATCCTTTTGTTGGGAATGGTTTATAAAGGATTGAAGACTGGTGTCAGCGGCCAGATTCTTTCCATGATGGGCTTATTTGTTTTAATATTCGTCTCAATTGGATATTACGGCCTTCTGTCAGAAGCGATATTTGGTTTTTTGTTGCAGGGATGGGCAAAACCGTTATCATTCTTTTTTATCGGGATTACTATATTCATAGTTATCAGGGTCCTGGAACGGGTCTTTAAGATCGTCGGTGAAGAGGAACTCGCGACAATTGAAAGAGTAGGCGGCGTTTTAGTGGCTTCTTTCCGGGCGTTTATACTGTTCGGGGTGATAGGGATACAGCTCCTGCTTACCCCGCTTGATTCTATGCACCTTTCCGCTGCCGAGGGATCTAAAGTGTGTATGTTCTTTGTAAATATGGACGCGCAGATCTACAGTTGGATGACAGGAACCATCGGGGTATTCAGGAAAGAACAAAAAGACGAGGTGCTGGAAAGAATTTTGGTTTCTACAAAAAAGCGATAGCAAAGGAGTAAAATGCGACTTAAGACCATTTATGAAAAGGCTGTTGAAAAGGGGCTGAGCGAGGATCAGCGCCCCAGGCGGGTTATTGAAGATGCGCTTAAAGCGGTCAGAAAGGATTTCAGGAAAGCTAAAGGCGTGGACAGGGACGCCTTTGACCGGGAAAGCCTTAAACACCCGTATGCCGACACCCGCGTATTGAACGGCTCGGGAAAAGAAGAAATAAAGGATATGATGGTCGGGATAGATATTGATGTCTCTGAGTTATTGCTGGCCGACAGGTTGCGCAAGCAAGGCGTAAACATAGACCTAGTGGTTTCGCATCATCCGTCCGGAAGAGCCTATGCACAGCTTCACAAAGTCATGGATATACAACCGGCACTGTGGGAGAAATATGGTCTTACGGCTGAGGTGGCCCGTGGTATAATGAAAGAGCGTATCGAGCAGGTTTTTCGCGGGGTTTCCCCTGCGAATCACACCAGGGCCGTGGACGCGGCCAGACTGCTTGGTATACCTTTTATGTGCATTCATACTGCGGCCGATAACTGTGTGGCAGGTTTTCTTCAGAAGCTTTTTGACAAAAAGAAGCCGAAAAAGCTGGAGAATGTCCTGAATATCCTGAAGGGGATCCCTGAATATAAAGCCGCCATGAAACAAGGGGCCGGCCCCTTCTTGCTGATCGGGGAGAAAGACAGTGAGGCGGGAAAGATATTCGTCGACATGACGGGAGGCACTTCCGGTCCGGATAAGATGTTCGCCCGCCTGTCCCAGTCGGGGATCAAGACTATCGTCGGGATGCATTGTAAAGAGTCCGGCTACAAGGTGGCAAAGTCGGAATTCATAAATTATGTCATAGCGGGGCATATCGCGAGTGACACACTGGGGTTGAATCTCCTGTTTGATGCGGTAGAGAAAAGAGGAAGCCTGAATTTTATCGAATGTTCGGGCTTCAGACGGATCAGAAGGCACTAAATCTATTATGGGCAGAATACCACAGGAAGTTATCGATCGGATATTGGACAGGCTTGATATAGTGGAAGTTGTTTCCGGTTACATTCAGTTAAAGAAAACGGGAAGGAATTTCAAGGCAAACTGTCCTTTCCATAACGAGAAGACGCCGTCGTTTGTCGTCAGCCCGGACAAACAGATATATCACTGTTTTGGCTGCGGCGCGGGCGGAAATGTCATTAACTTTGTGATGAAATATGAGAGCATGGATTTTCCCGAAGCTGTCGAGGTGTTGGCTGCCAGGAGCGGTGTAGATCTTCCGAAATACAAAAAAAATACGGGGGAAGGGTCTTCGCTGTCGGCCGGTCTTTATGAGATCAATAAAATTGCCGCGCTTTTTTACCAGAACTCCCTCAGGGGCGAGAAAGGGAAAAAGCCCTTTGAATATCTGAAGAAGAGAGGCATCGATACCGGCACCTTGGATGAGTTCAGGATCGGTTATGCGCCGGCGGGGTGGGAAACCTTCAGGAAATATTGCGAGGCGAAAAATATCCCCGCCGATGTTTTAAGAAAGGCGGGGTTGACTGTCCCGGGGGAAAAGGGCAGAGGCGACTATGACAGGTTCAGGAACAGGATAACCTTCCCCATTTTCAATGAGAGGGGGCATATTGTGGCTTTCGGAGGGAGGGTAATGGATGATTCCCTTCCCAAATACATTAATTCCCCGGAGACTGCGATTTACACTAAGGGCAACGTTCTTTACGGGCTGAATTTCAGCAGGAAGAGCATACGGGAGACAGGAAGCGCGGTCATTGTCGAAGGTTATATGGACGTGATCATCCCGTTTCAGCGGGGGATCACAAACATTGTGGCTGCCTCTGGGACCGCTCTTACACAGGGACAGATCAGCATGCTCAGGAAATATACCAATACTGCCGTGATGGTTTTTGACGCGGACAAGGCGGGAGAATCCGCCAGTCTGCGGGGGCTTGATATCCTCGTCGAGAATGGGATGGATATAAGGATAGCGACTTTGCCCGAGGGAGAAGACCCTGACAGCTTTGTGAGGAAAAACGGAAAGGAAAGTTTTGAGAATATCGTCAATGCGGCCAAGGGCCTGTTCGATTATAAACTCGATATCCTGATCGAGAGATCGGGCATCCGGGATATAGGCGGCATTGTGGATGAGATGCTTCCGACCATATCCAAAGTCGGCAGTGCCGTCATCCAGTCCGATTATCTTAAGAGGCTTGCGGAGCGTCTTGGAATACACGAAGCCTCTTTGCGGTATGAGATGGGCAAGGTCAGGCCGGACTATTCTTACCGTTACGCGTCGGAATCGAACGTGGACCGAAAATCCCGTAATTACAGAAGCAGCGAGATACACCTTTTGGGACTGGCGATTTTGGGCAGGGATAAATTTTTCAGGATCCAGGACGAACTCAGGCTGGATATGTTCCGGGACAGAAGTGTCAGAAAGATCATCCGTCTCCTCGGCGATCTTTTTAATGGAGGTGAGAAAGATATAAACCCCGGGAAATTGTTGAGCCGGCTGGAAAAGGACGAGGACGCTAAGACAGCCGTTGTCCAGGCCCTTGCCAAGATGGAGATCACGCAGGACGTTGACAAGGCATTGGATGATTGCATATTTTGTATTCGAAGAGAGAACAGGGAGGACGAGTTAAAGGAACTGACTTCCAGGTTAAAGGAAGCACAACAGTCCAACAACAATACGGAGATGAGGGAGCTGTTGACAAGGATCAATATGATCCATAAGGAGAAGGTTGCGTAAGCATGTCCGAAAAAAAGAAAAGAATAAAACCGGCCGGAGGAAAAAAGGCGGGGAAGAAAGGTTTCCCGAAAACCGCTGAGTCGGGAGACGATATGAATATGACCAAGTCGGCTATTGTCCGTAAGCTCATAAGGGCGGGGAAGGATAAGGGATACCTCAGTTACGATGAGGTCAATGATATTCTTCCCGAGGGTATCGTGTCTTCGGACGAGATCGACGAGGTGATCACGGCGCTTCATAGCGCGGACATAAAGGTGGTGGAATCCGAGGAAGAAGTAGAGAAAATACCGCTTGCCGTAAAGAGGGATCAGAAGAAGATAAAGACGCGGAAATTCGTGCAGATCGATGATCCCGTAAAGATGTATCTGAAGCAGATGGGACAGATCCCTCTGTTGAGCCGCAACGAGGAACTGGAGCTGGCAAAATGCATAAAAAAGAAAGAGAGGGAGTTCAAGGCGATCGTATTTAAAACGAAAATAGGGAGAGAACGATTCCTCGCGGCCGTTGAGGATGCGATCGATAACGATTACAACATGGATGAAGTGCTTGACGTCGAACCCGGCTCTGACCTTGAGAGACTTAAAGAGAGGAAACGCCGGCTGATAAGGCGGATACGGCTTTCCAAGAAACCGGCTACGATACAGAAGCTTGTGAACAAGCTCAGGGTCTCTATAGCCCTTACGGAGCAGGTGGCTGAAGACATAATTAAGCCGATGGAAGAGGCCAGGAGGGTCAAAAACAAAATAGATAAACTGAGAACGGAGCGCCGCAGGAAAGAGATGAAAACAGCGCAGGGCCTTTTGCGGAAGCTCCTCAGGAGTATCGGGGGATCCGCAGAGGAGAACATCGGGTATATTGATGATATCCAGGGGATTGAAGAAGAATACACGAGAGCCAAGAAGGAACTGGTTGCGGCCAATTTGCGCCTTGTGGTCAGCATTGCCAAGAAATATACGAACAGGGGGTTGTCGTTTCTGGATTTGATACAGGAAGGCAACATGGGGCTGATGAAAGCCGTGGACAAATTTGAGTACGAAAGGGGATATAAGTTCAGCACATACGCGACATGGTGGATCCGCCAGGCGATAACCCGTTCCATAGCCGATCAGTCGAGAACGATCCGTATCCCCGTCCATATGACGGAAACAATAAACAAGCTGGTGAGGGTTTCCAGGGCACTTGTGCAGGAAAACGGGAGGGAACCCGTACCGGAAGAGATCGCGAAAGCGATGAAATTGACGGTTGAAAAAGTGAGGGGTATAATAAAGATCGCGCAGCATCCGATATCACTGGAAACTCCCATAGGGGATGAAGGTGATACGAGTTTTGGCGATTTTATTGAAGACAGGTCTGTTGTCTCGCCTGCCAATGCCACGGCGTATGCAATGCTAAAGGAGCAGATGGACGGGGTGCTGGAAACGCTTACGGAGCGGGAACAAAAGGTATTGACGCTGAGGTTCGGGATAGGGGACGGATATCCAAGGACGCTTGAGGAAGTCGGAAAGATATTCAATGTCACGAGAGAACGGGTCCGCCAGATAGAGGCAAAGGCCCTGAAGAAATTGCGGCATCCGATCCGGGCAAAGAAGCTCAAAAACTTTCTTGATATGGGTTTCTCAGAGTAACCGGCGTTCGCGAGAAGGGAAGGAGAAGAAGTGCAGGAGATAAAAATAGAATTATTTATCCCGGGGGAATTTAAGGACGAGCCGATCATATGCGATATGATAAAGAATTTCAAGGTCAGCATGAAGATCGTGGAGGCGTCATTTTCTACTGAAAGCGGATGGGCTTACCTTATCTTGAGCGGCGAAGATGATGAAATAAACAGAGTGTTCGATTTCCTCCGGAAAAAAGGAATAAACGTAGAAGTCCGGGAGAAGTAATAAAAGGCGCAGATGAGACTGGTAAGGTTTCTTCACGACAACAAGGTATGCAGCGGCGTTCTGTATGGCGATGAAGTAACCGTGACTGCGCTGGACAATGGGCCCGGACGCGTAAAGTTTGATAAGATATCGCTTCTGGCGCCTGTCAAACCTTCAAAAATCGTTTCGGTAGGTCTGAATTACAGAGATCACGCTGAAGAGCTTGGAATGTCCATCCCGACAGAACCCGTTATCTTCATCAAACCGTCCACTGCCGTTATCGGTCCCGGTGAGATGATAGTTTATCCGGAGTCTTCGGCGAGGGTGGATTATGAGGCGGAATTGGGGGTTGTCATAAAGAACAGGATCAGGAACGTTTCCGTGGAGGAGGCCGGCAGGAATATTGCGGGTTACACCTGTTTTAATGATGTCACTGCGCGGGACCTGCAGAGGAAAGACACACAGTGGAGCAGGGCAAAATCTTTCGATACATTTGCCCCGATAGGGCCATGGATCGAAACTGACATCGACCCCGGCAACCTGAGAATACGTTCTTACCTTAACGGGGAATTGAAACAGGATTCAAGGACATCCGAGTTCATATTCGGGATCCCGAGACTGATAGAGTTCATCTCCGGGATAATGACCCTGCTCCCCGGGGATGTAATAGCGACAGGGACCCCGTCGAATATCGGACCGATGAACGCCGGGGACGAGATAGTAATTGAGATCGAGGGGATTGGAAGATTGACGAACTATATTAAAAGGAAAGAGGATTAACGACACTGCATATGAAGATAGTCCTGCAGAGGGTAAAGGAAGCTGCTGTTTCCGCCGGAGGGGAAGAAAGAGCTGCCATAAAAAGAGGATTTTTGCTGCTGGTGGGGATCGGTAGAGAGGATACCCCGGGGACAGTCGAGGAGATGGCGCGAAAGATAAGCCGGCTAAGGGTTTTTGAGGACGAACAGGGGAAGATGAACCTGGACCTTGGGAGGGTGGACGGTGGAGTATTGAGCATACCGCAGTTTACGCTTCTTGGGAAAACGGAGAAGGGGAACAGGCCCGGATTTGAGCTGGCGGCTGTTCCGGCGAAAGCGAAGCCCCTGTGGGAGCGGTTCAATGATGCACTCAGGTCCGCGGGAATACCTGTCGCCGAAGGCGAGTTCGGCGCGCATATGGAAGTAAGCCTGGTGAATGACGGACCTGTCACGTTTGTCCTTGATTCAACTGTGTGTGGGAAATAACGAGTCCGATAAAGAAGCATTATATGATAGGATAGGAGACGGATGCAGAGGTTCGCGTGGGGGCTGTTTTTTTCGACATTGCTGGTTTTTTACGTGAATTCCTACGGCGCTGTATCTATAGATGAGGATGCGATGATGGGGATACCGCTCGGGGGCGGCGTGGAAGAAGCCGATCTTGACCTGTGCCCCCAGGGTGCCAGAGTGATTGATATCTTCATGGATGCCTGGCGGGAAGGGGATTACCGGCTGATGTATGAACTGCTCGATGATGAGAGCAAGAAAGATTACCCGTTCGAGGAGGCCAGGTTCAATTTTCAGTTTCTGGAATTCAAACAGTACAGGATCAGTTCCATAAGGAAGACCGGCGGGAATTTTGAATTCATTTTAAGTTATGGCGACTGGAGGGACGGAGATAAGGTCATGAAAAAAATGATTATCAGCGGGCGGACGTTCAAGATCATCATGCCCACAAGAAGTTCCCCGTTCAAAGAATCAGCGGAAGGCTATTTTTAAAAAAGAGGAGGAAGTATGGCGACAATAAAAATAAAGAAGATAGGAATGATTACCAGCGGCGGTGACTGCGGCGGCCTGAACGCGGCCGTGAAAGGCGCGGCAGGTATGGCAGTCAGCATGGGCGTCAAATGTTTCGTGATCCCCAATGGCTACGCCGGCCTTTATAATCTTACCGATTTTGACCGGCTGACGGAATTGACTCCGGAAAGACTTGAGCGTATTAACGCCAATATGGCCGGTTCCGAGGCGGGTCATTCCCGTGTCAAGATCAAAAAGATAGATGATGAAAAAAAATATGAACGTATCAAGAAAGGGTTGAAGAAGTTCGATATAGATGCGCTTGTCATAAGCGGCGGGGATGATTCCGGAAGCGTGATGGTAGACCTCCACAGGAATGGTATCGCGTGCGTGCATATCCCCAAAACCATGGACCTTGACCTCCAGACCTATTCGGTTGGAGGAGATTCCACGATCAATAAGATAGCGGTTTACGCTGATGAGCTGCAGACAACGGGACGGACGCATAACAGAGTGATCGTGCTGGAGGTTTTCGGCAGGTATGCCGGGCATACGGCTTTCCGCGGCGGTATTGCGGCCGATGTGGATGCCATTCTGATACCGGAGATCCCCGTGAATTTCGATGTCCTGTATGTCCACGTTAAGGACAGGTTGACGCGCCGGATCAGCGCGAGCGATGTCCATTCCGGCACCTACCTGATAATTGTCGCTGAAGGGCTGAAAGATGCCAGCGGCCGCGAGATAGTAGATGAGAACGCCGGGGTGGATTCCTTCGGGCACAAAAAGCTGGCCGGAGCAGGGAAATACGTTTGCCAGGAAATTACCAGACGTTTTAAAACAGACCCTGAGATAAATGCATTCATGCGGAAAACTCACCTGTTTGTGGAGAACATATACGCCGTCCCCGAAGTGCGTTCCGTAACCCCCGGGCATCTGGTCCGCTGCGGCCGCAGTTCCGCCTATGACGCGAATTTTGGAAGGGAAGCGGGCGCCGCGGCGGTCATGCTTCTTACCCGCGGTATAACCGGTGTTACGGTAGTCGGCGTCACGGGGAATGAAGTGCGTTACATGCCTGCGGAAAAGGCAATAGAACAGAGGCATGTAGACCTGGATCAGGTAAGTCTTTTCGAACAACTGGGGATCTGTTTTGGAAGAGACGCTCAGTCCTTTACTCCGGGATTCAGGAAGATGGAAGACGCGCCTGAAAGGTATATGTGAACGAATTCGTGACGCGGCTCGGCGATCCTGAAAAAAAATCAAAAAAAATCCTGAACGCAAACGCATCAGGATGATAAAGAGATTTTCTTTTTTCTCCGAAATAAATTCAAAAATAAAATCCGATTCAACGATTTTCCGCAGCAAAGCGTATCATGCCGGACAATACACGCAAACGCTTGTTTCGTGCGGCTCCCAGGAGGTATTCGACGGGAAGTTTCCGAAGCTCCGGGGGTAAATTTTTTTGTACGAAAAGAAAAATATTGTTTAAAAAAAATAGAAAAAAATTTATATTTAAACTTGCAAATCAAAAAATATAATGTATAGTTTAATCAAAAGAAATTATCAAAATTTTTTAAAGAAACTTTAAACGAAGGGGGGGAAGAAATGGTGGTAAAAAAGAAAAAGGTAGTGAAGAAAAAAACAGCGAAGAAAAAGGT
>QNCM01000008.1 GCA_003644505.1 Candidatus Makaraimicrobium thalassicum
AAAAGCCCCCGAGGCCGCGGAAGAAAAAGCCCCCGAGGCCGCGGAAGAAAAAGCCCCCGAGGCCGCGGAAGAAAAAGCGACAGAAGAACCGAAAGGAAGCGCCACACAGCCGAAAAGCACCAAACCACCCAAACCCAGCGAATGTGCGGGCTGCGGCAAAACTTTGCTTAAAAAACTCTGGTATTATCGTAATGACGCTTTCTATTGCACCAAGAAATGTTATAAGCGTAAAGCCGAGGAAGAACGAAAAAAAGCCGAGGAAGAACGGAATAAAGCAGAGGAAGAGAAGAAAAAGGCAGAAGAAGAGCATCCGCAAAATACGGATTGACACGGATTTTTTAATGGCATCCTGTGGTCGGTTTTAATGGAAGATTATCTGTGCCGATCCGTTTTTTTTATATGTCTCCGGCGATTCTTGTAAGCAGTTGTCTGATAGGCGAGAAGTGTGCATATGACGGCAGAGGGCGGGCTGTCAGTGTGGTTAAAGAACTGTGTGAGCGTTTCCGCTGTATCTGCGTGTGTCCTGAGATGTCCGGTGGATTGGGCTGCCCGAGGGAGGTCCACGAGATTGCAGGAGGTTCGGGAGAAGATATCCTGGATGGGAAGGCGCGTGTCCTGTCTTTATCCGGGAAGGTACGTACGGGGCATTTCATGCGCGGCGCGAAAATAGCGCTGGAGAAAGCCCTTCAAAACAGCATATCGGTCGCTATCCTGAAGCGTCACAGCCCTTCATGCGGTAAAAACAGGATTCACGCGGGTAAGTTTGATGGAACACTCCGCGACGGCAACGGTGTGACAACAGCGCTGTTGTTGAGACATGGGATCAGGGTGTTCAGCGAGGACGAACTTGAAAATGCCGCACAGGCTCTATGTGCATCCCCTATTGAAAAATAAGAAGCGCGTGTTATAATAAAAAGGGTTATGAAGAGTGATTGTATTTTTTGCAAGATAGCGAATAAAGAGATCGAGACCGCGGTTGTTTACGAGGACGAAGAGATCATCGCTTTTAAAGACATCAAAGCCATGGCGCCGGTCCATTTTCTTTTTGTTCCGAAAAGGCACATCGGGACCTTAAATGATATTTCCGGGCAAGATGCCGGTCTGCTGGGGAGGTTGCTTGCCAAAATAAAAGAGCTTGCTATGGACAGCGGTATTGCGGAAGAAGGATATCGTGTAGTTATTAATTGTAACAAGAACGCCGGGCAGGAAGTTTTTCATCTGCATGTCCATCTCCTGGGAGGGAGAAAATTCTCGTGGCCGCCGGGCTAATGCCGGCAGCAGGTGTTAGGGGAAATTTCAAAAAAATAACTGGAGGGGTAAAATGTCACAAAAAGTAGAACGGCGGAAGTATCCTCGTATAAGAGATGAGAACATATCGATCAAGCTGTCCGGCGATGGCTTTGATACGATCACGCAGAGCCTTGACGTCAGTGCCTCCGGGATATATTGTAAAGTGGACAGACCTATACCTGTGATGAGCAGGGTTCAGCTTGTTCTTTCTCTGCCTGGCAAGCCTAATGCGTCTCATCCCATCACGATGAATATCGACGGCGTTGTTGTCAGGGAGCACCCGGTCAAAAAAGATGGGCGTGTGCAGTATTACGACGTCGCGATCTTTTTCAATATGCTGATGCCTAAAGAGAGAAAGTCGTTGATACAATATATCAACAGTAGAGTAGAATGAACCGCACGGACACAATGGTAGTCACAAAATATCTCTCAATTGAGACGAGAGGTAATACCGATATTAAAGACATAACGGCGCGTTGTCAGGATATCCTGGAAGCGACAGAGTTTAAAAGCGGAGTGGTGACGGTCTTCAATCCCGGCTCGACCGGGGGACTTACCACCATCGAATATGAACCGAATCTGCTGAAGGACTTTAAAGAAGCTTTGGAGGTGGTGGCGCCTTCCGATAAGGTTTATGAGCACAGCAAGACCTGGCATGATGACAACGGTTCTTCGCATATTCGATCATCCCTGATGGGTCCGTCGATAGCCGTCCCATTCGTGAACGGGAAATTGACTTTGGGAACCTGGCAGCAGATCGTGTTTTGTGATTTTGACACCCACCCCCGCAAACGCCGCTTAGTAGTGCAGGTAGTAGGAGAATAGCTTTCAGATATGGGCGTTCTGGCAAGACAAAAACCGGTCAAACTGGTGGCGAGTATAATTTTCAAAGAAGAGATATCTTTGCAATATGCGGAGGAAAGACTGAAAAGGACCTACGGCCGTTTGCATGCTCCTGAAAAGATATTGCCATTTGATTATACAGATTATTATTATGAGGAGTTCGGCAGGCCGCTGAAACGAAAACTCATATGTTTCGAAGAACCGCTCAGCAAAGAAAGAGTCCCTTCGGTAAAATTAGCGACGAACAGGATCGAAGACCGTTCCCGGGAGAAAGGGAAAAGGACGGTCAATATCGACCCCGGCTATGTTACTGACGCAAAGCTCGTTCTTCTGACCACAAAGGATTATACCCACCGACTCTATCTGGGAAAGGGTATATTCGCCGAATCGACATTGTTTTTTCAGGACGGCACCTTTAAGCCTTGGCCCTGGACTTATCCGGATTATGCCTCGCGGGAGCTGATATCCTTTTTTAACGAGGTCAGAAAGATTGGAAAGATCGGGGGCAACGCTTAACAATTAACAAATACTTGTTAATTGTCAAGCGGGGCCCTTGGAATGGTTAACTGTTAAGCGTTGACCCCCAAATAATATGTTTATCAAGAAAAAAAATATAGTAGTTATAATTTTTTCCTCGGTCATTATCGCGGTCGTTTTTGTGTCTACGCTTATCGGATACACGATTTACGTTCAGTGGAAGGAAGACAGTTTTGCCTTGAAATACCGCAATTCCATATACAGGTTAACCGCGGAATTGTTCAGAAAAGAAATAGCCATGTCCAACGTAAATGTCAAAGTCGGGGTTGAAGAGCCGTTTCCGGGAATGCCGCTGCTGGAGGGGAGCCTGAGGAATAATTTTAACAAGACCATAGATTCCATCAGAATAGAGGTGTCTTTCCTGGAGCAGGATGGCACTGTTGTTTACAATGACTGGTTTCATCCTTTGGGAGAACAGCATTCTGTCAGTTCCCCTCTGTTCTCCGGGATGGAGCAGACAAGGAACCTTCTTCTGCCTGGAGAAGGCATATCGTTCAGGCACCTCTTAAGAAACTGCCCCCGTGAACTTATCGCGCAGCTTTCCACTAAGTCAAAGTTCGCCAGAAGTCATTCGAAAGACAAGATAAGACTGGTTTATTCGATCACAGGATTGAGCGTGCTATGAAAAAGCTGATAGCTGTTGTGATTATCCTGGTAGCATTTATAGTCCTGCTTGTCGCCGGGGCGTTTTTTTATGTCGATTTGAGCGGACACAGGGGTTTTCGTTATGACCTGTTAATAGACGGGAAGCCTTCTGGACATATTAAGGTGGATAGATACGTCACGGAGGGTAAGGTTGTCTATAAAAGCAGCGCCGAATATCCTTATTCTACCGGATATCCTTGCATAAATGAAAAACTGTTTTTGAAAAAAGGGACCATGACGTTGTTGAAGTTTGCCGAAGAAGCAGAGGGTGGCAAGGGACAAAAGCGGCTGACTTTGCTCAGCCACGCCGGAGAGAAGACCGATTTTCTGTTCCTTGAACATCCGAGATTCATTACGTTGAAAGGGGTAGAGACAGGAGAGAAGACCATGGTGTTTTCCCCGGACGATATCATGTTATATATGCCGATCATGGAAAAATACAATTTCTGGAAGAAGGGCGCACAGTTTTTCGAGGTCATGATCCCGGTGGATGAACCGGTACCGCCGATGCGGGACAAGATAGAAGTGAGATACCTTAAAGATGAATATATCCCGCTTATGGGGCGCAGGATGGAAGCGGAAAGTTTTGCCCTTAAAGCAAAGGCGTTGCCGGAAGCGAAAGTGTTCCTGTCGAAACATGCGCGGGGGATTCTGGCCCTGGAAATCGAGAAAATGAATATGCGGTTTGTCCTTGTCAGTTGTATCGAAGGTCCTGAAAAAAGGATAGAGTTCGTGTTAAATAAGCTTGCTTCGTTAGGCAATCTTACATCGGTCTTTAATCCGTGGAAAACGGGCTCCAGACCCGCGGGCAGTCCGCCGGGAAAAGCGGTCGCCCCTCCGGAGGAGATGTCCGTTCCCGCAAAGGCGGAAAGCCGGGAGAGACGAGGGAAGAAAGAGATATTTTTTGAAAGCGATAATTTGATCCTTTCAGGGAAGCTGTGGATCCCGGACGGAGAAGGAGCTTTCCCGGCTGTGCTTGTTGTTCCTAAAGACGGCCCCATGGCACAGGGTGAGCAGTATCTGCTTGATTCCTTTGGCGAGTTTCTGTCGGCGTCAGGTTTTGTTGTTCTTGTCTTTGACAGCCCCGGCCAGGGCAAAAGCCAGGGAAGTTTTATGGGGCTGAACGACGGAAAAAGGATACGGAATATAATAGCCGGCATTTCTTACCTTAAAGAGCATCCGGCCGTGGAAAAGGGGCATATCAGTCTCATAGGCCATGATGGCGGGGGCTATCTTGCGCTGAAAGCGGCTTCAAGGGTCCCGTATGTGCGGTCATGTGTTCTTTTAGGGGCCCCGTTCAGGTCCCTGAAAACGGATTTTGTTAAAGACTCCTCGAGGGAGAAGGTGCGGGAACATCTGAAGAGTGTCGCTCAGTCTACCGAAGATTTTTCTTTTTTTATGGGAATAAAGATCCCGCTTGAGGAATACAGGGAATTTATCGCCCGCAGACCTTATGAGACCATACTTTCTTTTGACCGCCCACTGCTGTTGATCGTCGGAAGAGACGATAAGTTCTTCGACCCGCGGGCCGTTGATGGACTGGAAAAACTACTTGGCAAAAAAGGCCGCCTCAATAAGATGATAGTATTCCGGAAGCTCGGCGCTTACCTGGGGGAAATGGTAGAACATGACGGCTCATGGACCTTTTCAGCGAACAGGGATATACTCGGCCTTATCGGTAACTGGATCATGCACAGCAGCGGATACGATGAAGATAAGTCCCAGGACACTCAGGACACTATAGAGGAAGGTGGACCGGAGGAGCGAAATTCACAAGACAGGGAAATAAAAATATAAAGAAGAAGCTAAAGTTGACTTTTGCTGTTTATTATGTTATATTTCAGAAAACTGAAAGGGGGCGAAGGATGAAAAAGTTTTTGACGGTGTTTTTTATGGCTATATTGGTTTTATCATTTGCAGTAAACACCTTTGCCGCTGATATGCCGGTGAGGGCTGGTGTGCAGACAAGGCAGACGAGCGTGAGACCTTCTACGTATCCCGCGGGGCCGATCCAGAAGGCTGAAAGGGGTTTTACTAACGCGGTTTTCGGGTGGACCGAGATACCAAAGAGGATCGTGGACAAGACAAAAGAGACCCGTAATCCTTTCAAGGGGCTTTTATTGGGGGTCTTCCAGGGGACCTGCAAGGCTTTTGCGCGGACAGTTTCAGGGCTGGCGGATGTTGCTACCTTTCCGATCGGAAGGTATGACAGGCCCGCTGTGCTGCCTGATATGCCGGCGGCCAAGTAGGGGGACAGGGAGCAGGTTATATCGGCTGATCCCTGTGCGTGATTATAGGATGAAAAACGAGCGATTTTTTAGATCGCTCGTTTTTCATGTTTACACCTAATGTAGCAGTTTCCCGGCCTCTTCGGGGCTACTAACAGGGCTACTAACAAATCCTTGACGGCTTTATGCCGATGTGTTATACTTCTGCCCGATAGGGGAGGAAATGAAGCAGAAATTACCTGAAAGAAGGCGGTTTGTAAGAATAGATACCCCGCTCAGGGTAATCGTTAAAACCGGGGACTGGGCTGACGAAGCCATTGCCAGGAATATTTCACCCGTGGGCTTGAGGTTTGAGATCGGCAGGGAATTAAAAGGACTTGAGAAAGTAGTTCTATCCCTGTATCTTCCGACGATAGACGATCCGATCCGCCTTGTGGGGAAAGTTGTCTGGCAAAGTAAGGTAAACCTGGAAGACAAAGCCCCATATGATATCGGTATGGAAATTCTCGATATTGATGACAGGACCAAGAACGTTTTTTTGAAATATCTCTGTGATTTGCTTTACCGTTCTACTTACAGGGCGCGGGTGTAATTTTTTTCAGGAGGTGTATTTTGAAACTTTATCGTTTATTGGGGTTTCTCTTTTTAGGTGTTTTTCTTGCCGGATGTGCGGGGATTAAAACACCGGAACCGGGGCAGATATTGAAGGAACCATTGGGGCAAGGCTCTCTGAGGACAGGGATGACAATATCCCAGGTCATTTCCGTATATGGAGAACCGGACAGTAAGAGAACCGTCAGTTCCAATGAGTGGAGCCGGATGCGGGAAGAATGGTTCTACAGTGGAAGATACTCCGCCCTCCCTGTAGGCGCCGGATATCTTAAAGAGGACCTTTATCTTTACTTCGATGGAGACAACCTTACGAATATCAGCAGGAAGCCTTTGGGGAAAAGGAGGCTGGAAGACGCCGAAAATGCCGAAGAAACCATTAAATGATATTGTGATCTCCAGAGCCATAATTGAAAGTTTTTCGGATAAACTTATTAGACATTTGAGCACGGATGTCGCTATTGTAGGCGCCGGGCCCGCGGGTCTGGTAGCCGGATATTACCTCGCCGAAGCCGGCATAAAAGTATCCATGTTCGAGCGAAAACTCAGTGTCGGCGGGGGAATGTGGGGCGGAGGTATGATGTTTAACGAGATCGTTGTTCAGGAGAAAGGCAGGAAGATCCTTCGGGAATTCGGGGTTCCGGTGAAAAAGTACAGACAGCAGTATTATACGGCTGATTCCGTTCAGGCGGTATCTACGATCTGTTCCAGGGGCACTCTGGCCGGGCTGAAGGTTTTCAACCTGATAGAGGTCGAGGACCTTATGATCAGAAGCAACGTGGTCAAGGGGCTTGTCGTTAACTGGTCCGCGGTGAGTTTGGCAGGCCTGCATGTCGATCCTTTAAGCGTCGAATCCAGGTTTGTGATCGATGCCACCGGCCATCCTTGCGAGATTTCACGTCTCCTTGAGCAAAAAGCAAAGATAAAACTTGCGACAGAGACCGGCAGTGTGTTGGGAGAGAAATCGATGTGGGCTGAGATGGGCGAAAATGCCATGTACGTAAATACCAGGGAGATTTTCCCCAATGTTTACGTCGCGGGTATGGCCGCGAACGCGGTTTTCGGCAGCCCGCGGATGGGTCCTATTTTCGGGGGCATGCTGGTATCGGGGAAAAGGGTGGCGCAACTGATAAAAAAAAGGTTGAGCTAGGCCGTCTTTCCAAAGGGGGGACATTATGCTGCGAATATTTTGTAAATCAAAGATAACGAACGCATACATAACGAATAAAGAAATGCGCTACAGCGGCAGTATAGGGATCGATAAGGCGATTATCGAAGCTGCGGATATGATGACCGGGGAACAGGTGCAGGTCCTTAATGTCAACAACGGTGAGCGGTTTACAACCTATGTGATCGAGGAGAAGCTGGGATCGGGGAAAATAGTGCTTTACGGGCCTGCGGTAAGAAAAGGGGAGATCGGGGACGAGCTGATAATACTGTCATATTGTTTTCTGGAGAGCAAGGAAAGCCACAATTTCAATATGCGTATGATCACTTTAGGCAAAAACAACCAGTGCAAGGGCAAATAAGTGGGACGTTTAGAAGTGAAGATATACCCTGATCCCTGTCTCCGGATCAGGACTAAACCCGTTGAGCAGTTTAGCCGCGATATTAAGCAGACGCTGCGTTCGATGGCGGATATCATGTACGTCAGCCGGGGCATTGGTCTTGCCGCGACACAGGTAGGTCTGGGGCTGAGTGTGCTGGTGGTTGATGCCGGGGAAAATTTGATGAATTTTGTGAACCCCGTGATACTTGAGAGATCGAAGAAAAAATCCAGGATGGAAGAAGGATGCCTCAGCCTGCCGGGGATAACGGTCAATGTCACGCGCGCCGCGGAGGTAGAAGTCCGGGCGCAGAACGAAGAGGGAGAGTTTTTTATAAAGAAATTTGACGGGCTGCCTGCCACGGTCATCCAGCATGAGGTTGACCATCTTCACGGCAAACTGATAATAGATTATCTTGACCCCATCAGACGTTTTATGGCTGCCAGAAAACTTGCCGGGTCCGGGCGCGGAGGGAGCGGCAAAACATGTGAGGTTGTGTGCAATGCTGGAGAAGGATATAACGGAGGCGCTTAAACAGGCCCTTAAAAGCGGACAGAAAGTAAAAGTTTCGGTTATTAGAATGCTCATCAGCGAGATCAAGAACAAGAAGATAGCTGACAGGGTAAAAGAACTCGATGACCAAAAAGTCATCGGCCTCGTTCAGAAGATGGTGCGGCAGCATAAAGAGTCCATAGAACAGTTCAGACAGGGCAGACGCGAGGATCTTGTGACTAAAGAGACAGCGGAATTAGCGGTACTTGATGAGTATCTGCCGGAACAGATACCCGAGGAAGAGATCGCCCGTATTATTTCCGGATCGATCGAGCGAACGGGGGCTGTTTCGTCAAAGGATATGGGCCGGGTTATGAGCGATGTCATGGGTCTTATCCAGGGCCGCGCTGATGGGAAAGTTATAAGCAGGATGGTTAAAGAGAGGTTGACGTAAGCAAGAGAAAGGGAGGGGAACAATGAAAACGAGTGTGAGAATCGGAATCGTTTTGATTGCTGTTGGATTTCTGGCGTGCGCTGTGCTGGCACCTGCTTTTGCAGCCGGGGGTGAGAAAAGTTTTAAAGAGACAGCCAAGGATGTCGGCAGGGCAACTATCAATTATCCCGCGAACCTTGTAAAAGGGACCGTGGATGTCGTCGGAACGGCGGCAAAAGACACCGGCGGTGTCGTGGTGGATACCGTAAAGGTCACTGGTGAAACGCTTTCCGGTGACGTGGAAAAAGCTCCAGAAATATTGGCGACTCCCGTCAAAAAAAGCGCTGAAACCGTTAAGGATGCCGTAGTCGGCACCGTCGAGGCTCCCATAAAAGCCGGCGAAAAGACAGCCGAACAGAATCAATAATCGTTTTTCCGGCGGGATGCGGGCAAGTGATGTCTTCATCTCGCTGGACACAACAACCAGAAGAGTTAGGTGGAGATAGCCGTTTTTGTTCTGTTAATAATGGCTTCCGCATTTTTTTCCAGTGCGGAAACCGCTTTTTTGTCTCTTGGTAAAATCAGGCTCAAACAGATAGAGAGCATGGACCATCGATCCGCCCGGAGGGTAGTTGCTCTTCTGGCGGACCCGCATAAACTTCTTATCACGATCCTTGTCGGCAACACACTTGTGAATGTTGCCGCGAGTGCTGTCCTGGCATATCTTTTTTTCAACATCATGGGAGAAAAGGCTATTGGCCTGTCCATCCCCGTGATGACGGTTATCATACTCCTCTTCGGGGAAGTCACGCCGAAAATGTTTGCGTTGACCAACGGGGAAAAGGTTTCCTTTTTTGCCTCATTACCCATCAGGGTGCTGGAAGGGGTGTTTACCCCGCTCAGGCTGGTCCTGAGCAATATCGCATACTCTATTGTCAGAGGCCTTGGACTGAAGGTATTTTCTGAACACCCCGGCATAACGGAACAGGAGATCCGGACCCTGTTTTTGCTTGGAAAGAAAAGGGGAGTCGTCAAAGAAAAAGAGAAGGACATGATCGACGGCATTCTTGAGTTTAAAGAATTGAATGCGGCGGATATCATGTCACCCCGCATAGATATTGTGGCGCTTGATCTCACGTGTGAGCGGGACGGCCTTATCAGGGAGATAAAAGAAAGCCAGTATTCCCGGGTTCCGGTTTATGTGCATACACTCGACAATATCGTCGGGATCGTCCATTCCAAAGAGGTCTTACTGGATACCTCCAGTCCGATAAAAGATCTTGTCAAAAAACCGGTTTTCGTGCCGGAAAGCATGCGGATAAACGATCTCCTCGGGGAACTTCAGCGGAAACATGTTCATATGGCCATAGTTACCGATGAGTACGGCGTCACTTCCGGACTGGTTACCATTGAGGACATTCTGGAAGAGATCGTAGGCGAGATAAGGGACGAGTTCGATTTTGATGTCCCCAGGATCCGTAAGATCGACCGAAAAAATTACGAGGTCAGCGGCCAGGCCCATATTGACGAGGTGAACGAAAAAATAGGGCTCGCTATTGAAACGGACGAGGTCGATACCATCGGCGGGTATGTTATTCTGCGGATGGGAAGGATACCACAGGCCGGCGACAGGATCGAGGCCAACGGGTTTGCCATGATAGTGAATGACGTTTCCAAGAACCGGATAACAAGTTTAACGATAGAAAAAATTTGAGATGATAACACTTTACACGGTTTTGGCCCTTGCCGCGATAATGATGCAGGCTTTTTTTACGGCCACTGAGATGGCGTTTACAAGCGTAAGCCGGATCAAGCTCAGAAGTCTCACGGATTCGGGCGATCCGCATGCGCTGAAGGTCGAAAATTTCCTGAAAAAAGAGGGCGTTTATCTCGGGACCACTCTTGTGGGAACCAACATAGCTGTTGTTACTTCCTCTGTTCTGGCCACGCGAATATTTACGGAGTATTTCGGGCCGGGGATATCCCCCGTATTAACCATTGCCGTGATGGTGCCGCTGACACTCGTCTTTGCGGAGATCGTCCCGAAGATGATAGCGCGTCAATTCTCGATGCCGCTGGCTCAGAAGACCGTGATCCCCCTGAGAAGTTTTTTCCGGCTGTTTTATCCTCTGATCGTGGCTGTCAATTTTATGGCAAAAATTTTTCTTGCGCCGTTTGGGAAGCAAGGAGCGCCCTGGGACGTAACATTCACCAAAAACGATTTGAAGAGGATACTGCTTTCAGGGCATGAGACCGGGGAGGTCAAGGCGGACGAAGTCGCGATCATACACAGGATACTGGATTTTGAAGCAAAAAAAGTGGAAAGCATCATGGTCCCCTTGTATCGTGTGGCATCTATAAGTGCGGATGATACAACGGATAACCTTAAACGGCTGGTCTCCATTACGGGGTTTTCGAGGATACCTGTTTACGCGGATAATAAAAGTAATATTACCGGGATCGTCAATATATATGATATACTTTTTACAGCGGAAGAGGATGACGGGAGGACGCCGGTAAAGGATTTTATCCGCGATCCCGTCTATGTCAACAGAAAAGACGGCCTCGACATAGCCCTTGCCCGTTTGCGTCACAAGAAACAGCCGATGGGCATTGTGGCAGATAAAGATGATAATGTCGTCGGTATTGTAACGATAGAGGATATGCTGGAAGAGATCGTCGGAGAGATCGAAGACACGGGGTAGGAAACCATGAACCTTATATTTGTTATTCCGGTTATTGTTATTATCGTTGTTTCCGCGTTTATAGTGAAGATCGCGGCAGTGGCAATAAACCTTACCGGCCTTGACGAAAAAAAGGCTTTTTTTCAGGCGCTTTCCGCTTTTACCGGGACGGGTTTTACCACGGACGATTCCGAACTTATCGTCAGGCATGATATCCGCCGGAGGATAGTCATGTTCCTTATGATACTGGGCAATGCGGGACTGATATCAGTGATCACTACCCTTATGCTTTCCTTTTTGAAGGGCGGACTGACGCCGATACTGATCAATATTACTATAATTCTCCTGGCAATATTGCTCCTCATAAAGATATCCCTGAACAAGGAGATCACCAGAAAGTTGACCAAGAAGATACAGGCAAGATTGATAAAAAGCTCCACTTTTACGAAACGTCCGGTCGAGGAGATCTTGAGGCTTGCGGAGGGGTACGGCGTAGCTGAAGTGACGTTGAGCGAGGATTGCGCGGATATAGGCAAAGCGCTCTCCGAGTCGTCATTCCGCAGGAAAGATATCCTGATAGTGGCGATCGAAAGAGGGGTAAAAGTGATACCGGCACCGCACGCTACCGACCGTCTTCTTGCGGGCGATGTGCTGATCTGTTACGGGAAGCTACAGAATATCGCCGAGATCAGAGAAAAAAAATAAAAGGAGTTAGAACATGAGAAAAGCCGTTTCGATCATGTCTTTGTTGCTGTTGATCGTGTTTCTGGCCGGCTGCGGGGAAACGCTGACCGGGGTAAGCAAGGATAGCAAACGCATCGGGTCAGGAGTACGCAAGATTTTTATACGGGAATAAGTTGATGAACGGGGATCCCCCTTCTGCTTCCGCGAAGGATAACCCACGCAAAGATAAGATCCGGAGAGCCGGCAAAGCCCTGCCCGTACTTATGCGGTCGCTGGAACATTGTGACCTTTGTCCGAGAAGATGCGGTGTAAACCGTCTAAAAGGGGAGAAAGGGTACTGCGCCGCCGGCGCGGAACCGGTTGTTTACAGCTATGCTCCCCACCACGGGGAAGAACCCCCTTTATCCGGACGCAGCGGTTCAGGGACCATATTTTTTTCCCGCTGCAATATGGAGTGTGTTTACTGCCAGAACTATCAGTTCAGCCAGTCCGGTGCGGGCAAAAAGATATCAGCCCGGGATCTTGGCGATATCATGCTTGAGTTGCAGGGCGCGGGGTGCCACAATATAAATCTTGTCAGTCCGACGCATTTCGCTCCGGTAATAGTCGAAGCTCTGAAATACGCCTGTTCCGACGGGCTGGAACTCCCGGTTGTTTACAATACCGGGTGTTATGATTCTTTAGACGTTATACGAGGGCTCAGAGGCCTCGTAGATATATACCTGCCGGATATGCGCTATTCCTCGGATGCCATGGCGGAAAAATATTCAGCGGCGCCCGGCTATGTCTCAAATAACCGCGCCGTTGTAGAGGAGATGTACCGGCAGGTCGGGCATCTGGAAACCTCGAGGGGTATCGCTTATAAAGGGCTTATAATACGGCTTTTGATACTTCCGGGCGGGATATCCGGAACAACAGAAACGCTTGAGTTTATTTCCGGGACATTAGGAAGCGGCGTATATCTCAGTATAATGAGCCAGTATTATCCGGCTTACAAGGCGGGCGCTTACAAGGAATTATCGCATAAGATCAGTCGTGAGGATTATGACGCGGTGATCAAAAAGATGCGTGAACTGGGCCTTCATAACGGATGGGTACAGCCGTTCCATGCCGAATTTGACGAACGTTACGCCGGCGAAAACCTCCCGCCGGAAGATTTTTCTTGACTGCCAGCGGCAAATTATAGATAATGCTTTTCATGATCCAGGGATCGCATCGATCCGGAACAAAGACGTTCTTCAGTGAGGGGCGTCTTTTCGTTTTATAGTCCGGCACTTCCGATCCCGCATCGGAAGTGGTACAAGGGGAAGAGGATGCATAAAGTAGTCAGAAAAGAACAGCTTAATAAGGAGATATGCCTGGTGGAGTTTGAGGCGCGGGATATTTCCGCGAGCGCCAAAGCGGGGCAGTTTGTGATATTGCGCGTCGATGAGACCGGAGAACGGTTCCCTCTTACTCTGTACGATTGGGACAGCGAAAAAGGCACTGTGACGGTAGTGTGCCAGGCCGTTGGTGTGAGCACAAAAAAACTTTGCGCGCTGGATAAGGGCGGTTCTATACTTGACGCTGCCGGCCCTCTCGGCCACGCGGTAGGGACGAAAGGCCTGGGCAAAGTGATATGCATAGGCGGCGGTGTAGGGACCGCTGAAGCCTGTCCCATAGCCAGAGCGATGAAAACCGGAGGAAATGATGTTACGGGGATAATCGGGGCGAGGACAAAGGACCTTGTCATCTGCGAAGATGAAATGAGGAAATTCTGCGACAAAGTTTACGTTATGACCGACGACGGCTCTTACGGCAGAAAAGGATTTGTCACGGATATTCTACGGGAACTCCTGGAGGAAGGCCATTACCACCTGGTTTTCGCTATAGGCCCTGTGATCATGATGAAGATGGTATCCGGGATGACAAAGCCGAGATCGGTCAGGACGCTTGTATCCCTGAATTCGATCATGATCGACGGGACCGGGATGTGCGGGGGATGCAGGATCCTGTACAATGAAGAGCCGAAATTTGTCTGCGTTGACGGGCCGGAGTTTGACGGGCACCTTGTGGATTTTGATGATCTTATGCGCCGGCAGGAAAGGTATAAAGGCAAGGAGAAAGCAGCCCTGGACCGTTATGACGAGCATTGCCGGATCGGGTTAGGGCGGAGTCTTGGAGATGAGTAACAGGTCGAAATGAAAGAGCAGGATTCCGGAACCAGGATAAAGAACTTTAACGAGGTCCCTTACGGGTACAGCGAAGAGGAGGCCGTGCAGGAGGCCTCAAGGTGTCTCCAGTGCAAAAATTCGCCTTGTGTCCGGGGATGCCCGGCTGAGATCGATATCCCCGCGTTTATCAGGGCCATTAAGGAAAAACGGTTTGCCTCTGCGGTCTCCATCATCAGGGACACGAATAATCTGCCGGCGGTCTGCGGCAGGGTCTGCCCACAGGAGGACCAGTGTGAGAAAGAGTGTGTCCTTATGAAGACGGGCAATCCCATCAATATCGGAAGCCTTGAACGGTTTGCGGCGGATTGGGAAAGAGAGAATAAGCCGCAGGGGAAAACACAAAAGCCGCAGGAGGCGGGCGAGCTTGAAAAGGTCGCGGTCATAGGGGCAGGCCCGGCCGGGCTCACATGCGCGGCAGACCTTGCCAAGATGGGATACAGGGTGACTGTCTTCGAAGGACTCCATAAACCGGGAGGGGTGCTTACCTACGGGATCCCTGAATTCCGTCTTCCCAAAGCCATAGTCGGGGAAGAAGTGGAACATATCCGGCGACTCGGCGTGGATATAAAATTGAATTATGTTATCGGCAGGATCAAGACGGTCGAAAGACTGCGCGAAGAAGGGTATAAGGCCTTTTTTATAGCAACCGGAGCGGGATTACCGTATTTCCTCGGAATCGAGGGAGAAAACCTTAACGGTGTGTATTCGGCAAACGAGTTCCTGACCCGTGTAAATCTTATGAAAGCGTACAGGTTCCCGGAATACGATACACCCATAAACGTGGGCAGAAAAGCCGCTGTCATAGGCGCGGGGAACGTGGCGATGGATTCAGCCCGTTGCGCGCTCAGGCTCGGCGCTGAAAAGGTATATATCGTCTACAGGCGCACCGAGGCCGAAATGCCCGCGAGGATAGATGAGATACATCACGCGAAGGAAGAAGGGATAGAATTTCACCTTCTGAGGAGTCCGGTCAGGATCCTCGGCGATGACAGGGGAAACGTAAGGAAAATGGTCTGCCGCAAGAACAGGCTCGGTGAACCTGACGACAGCGGCAGAAGACGGCCTGTAGCCATAGAAGGTTCGGAATTCGAAATGGGTGTCGATACTGTAATAATCGCTGTGGGCAACGGCCCGAACCCTCTGCTGCTCAAGATGATCGGGGAGTTAAAACTCGGACGAAAGGGTAACATCGAGGCGGACGGGAACGGGCGGACAAATATAGAGGACATATTCGCCGGCGGGGACATAGTTACCGGTTCTGCTACGGTTATAGCCGCTATGGGAGCCGGAAAGCAGACGGCCAGGGCAATTGACAGGTATCTGCGCTCATATACAGGTTGAAATTGTGACCAATATACGTATAATGAGTGAGTTGTGAGCTGATCGAGCCGGGGTTTAAACCCCGGCTACTTCTGAGAAAGGGAGAGTATATGCCGAAAAGAGAAGACATCAAAAAAGTCCTTATAATAGGGTCCGGCCCTATTATTATCGGCCAGGCCTGTGAATTCGACTATTCGGGCACACAGGCGTGCAAGGCATTAAAAGAGGAGGGATATGAAATAGTTCTGGTCAATTCCAATCCCGCTACAATAATGACCGACCCCGGGACCGCCGACAAAACGTATGTGGAACCGCTTACGGTCGAAAGCCTGGAAAAGATCATTGCGAACGAGAGGCCGGACGCGCTTCTTCCGAATCTGGGAGGCCAAACCGGCCTTAATCTGGCTTCCGGTCTCCATAAAGCCGGGATCCTGGAAAAATACGGGGTGGAAGTGATCGGCGTTAAGGTCGATGCGATAGAACGGGGGGAGGACCGGATCGCTTTTAAAGAGACAATGAAGAAGCTGGGAGCCCCCATCCCCAGGTCCGAACCCTGTTATTCCGTTGAGGAAGCGGAGAAAATAGCGGAAAAACTCAATTACCCCGTAGTTTTACGGCCGGCTTATACCATGGGAGGGACAGGCGGCGGGATCGCGTATAACGTTGAGGAATTGAG
Organism: Candidatus Makaraimicrobium thalassicum; assembly: GCA_003644505.1. Lineage (GTDB taxonomy): Bacteria > Omnitrophota > Gorgyraeia > Tantalellales > Tantalellaceae > Makaraimicrobium > Makaraimicrobium thalassicum. The sequence goes on from QNCM01000008.1 coordinate 16,202, forward strand.
GACCATAACGAGCCGCGGGCTTGCGGCCAGTCTTGTTAACCAGGTTCTGGTAGAAGAATCGGTTCTTGGATGGGAAGAGCTGGAACTCGAGGTCGTCCGGGACAATAAGAACCAGAAGATAACGGTGTGTTTTATTGAGAACATCGACCCGATGGGGGTCCATACCGGCGATAGTTTTTGCTCCGCGCCCATGCTTACCGTCCCCCAGCCTCTCCAGGAACGTATGCAGGAACTTTCCTATAAGATCGTGGACGCGATCGGCGTTCTCGGCGGGACCAATGTCCAGTTTGCCCATAATCCAAAGGATGACAGGCTGGTGGTGATCGAGATAAATCCAAGGACTTCCCGTTCTTCGGCGCTTGCGTCCAAAGCAACCGGTTTCCCGATCGCCAGGATCTCAACGAAGCTTGCCGCGGGCATAACCATGGACGAGATCCCCTACTGGAAAGAAGGGACGCTTGAGAAATATGAACCCAGCGGAGAGTATGTTGTCATAAAATTCGCGCGGTGGGCTTTCGAGAAATTTTCCCAGGCAAAAGATATACTCGGCACTCAGATGAAGGCCGTGGGTGAAGTCATGAGCATAGGGAAGACCTTTAAGGAGGCTTTTCAGAAAGCCATCCGTTCCCTCGAGATAAAAAGGTACGGCCTTGGTGATGTCAAGGAGTTCAAGGAGCTTTCCGCGGAAAGATTAAAGGAGAGGATCGCCACGCCGTCAAGTGAGCGTATCTTTTTGATGTATGAGGCCCTTCGCAAAGGCGTTACGGTAGAAGAACTTTACCAGTTGACGTATATCGGCCGCTGGTTCATTAACGAGATGAAGGAACTGGTGGAATGCGAGGAGGAGTTGGTCAAACATGCGTGGAAAGACCTGCCAGGGGAAAAGCTGGCCAGGGCGAAGGAATGGGGGTTTTCGGACCGGTATCTGGCCGGCCTTTTCAATATCAGCGAATCCGAGGTCAGGCAGGAAAGGATCGCCATCGGCAAATACGGCCGTTTCGAAGCTGTGCCGGTAAGCGGCGTTGAAGACGCGGCTTATTATTACTCGACTTATATCGCTGAAGACAGCGTGCCCGTATCGCCTAATAAGAAAATCATGATCCTCGGAGGCGGCCCCAACCGGATAGGCCAGGGGATCGAATTCGATTATACCTGCGTTCACGCCGCTTTTGCTTTGCGGGATGAGGGGTATGAGTCGATCATGGTTAACTGTAATCCGGAAACTGTGTCAACGGATTATGATACTTCAAATAAGCTTTATTTTGAACCGTTGACCGTGGAGGATGTTCTCACGATCTATGAAAAGGAGAAACCCGAAGGGGTTATAGTTCAATTCGGCGGGCAGACGCCGCTTAACATAGCCCGGGAATTGAACGATAGCGGGGTCAGGATACTGGGGACCTCACCGGCGAGCATACACCTCGCGGAAGACAGGGAACATTTCCGGAAGAAGATGATCTCACTCGGGATCCCCCAGCCGGAGAGCGGTATTGCCCGGTCTCTGGAAGAAGCCGTCAGGATCGCCGAAAAGATAGGATATCCTCTTATGGTCCGCCCGTCGTATGTGCTGGGCGGACGGGGCATGGAAATAATATATGATGAGATCATGCTGCGAAAATACGCCCTTGAGGCCATTCAGGTCAGCCCCGAGCATCCCATGCTGATCGACAGGTTTCTTGAGAAAGCCGTCGAGACAGAAGTGGATGCCGTTTCCGACGGGGAAGAGACGTTTGTAGGGGCGATCATGGAACACATCGAGCCGGCCGGGGTCCACTCCGGCGATTCCGCGTGCACAATTCCTCCGAGAACTATCAAGCAGGAACACCTGGAGACGATAGAGAAATACACAGCCGCGATCGCGAAGGAGTTGAAGGTTATCGGTTTGATGAATATTCAATACGCGATTTGCGACGATAAAGTGTATATCCTCGAGGCTAACCCCCGCGCATCACGGACGGTTCCCCTGGTTTCAAAGATAAAAGGGATCCCTCTTGCCCGGATCGCGACCATGATAATGCTGGGCAGGAAGATCAGGGATTTCCCCGAGTTGAAAAAGCGTAAAATTCCGTATGTGGGGGTTAAAGAGGCGGTGTTCCCGTTTAACATGTTTCCGGAAGTGGACCCTTTGCTTGGTCCTGAGATGAGAGCGACCGGAGAGGTTCTGGGAATAGCCGATTCATTCGGGTGCGCTTTTTATAAAGCGCAGGAGGCCGCCGGGGCAAAGCTCCCGGAGCAAGGGAATGTGCTGCTGACCGTAACGGACAAGGATAAATCCACTTTGCTTCCCATAGCGCAGCAGCTTCAAAAGCTGGGGTTTAACTTTTACGCGACAGAAGGGACAAGCCGTTTTCTGGAGGAAAACGGGATCAAGAACAATCTCATAAAAAAACTGCATGAAGGCAGGCCGAATCTCGCTGACGCGATCAAAAACAAGGACATCCACCTGATCGTAAATACTCCTGTCGGACGCAGCAGCAAATACGATGACAGCTATATACGCTTGATGGCGATACAGCAGAAAATTCCTTATATCACCTCGATGGCAGCTGCCGAAGCCAGTGTTGAAGGCATTCAGGCCATACGGACAAAGAAGGTTTTGCCGAAGTCCCTGCAGGACTATCATAAGGAGATCACCTGAATGGAAAAGAAAACAGCATTTGACAACCAGCGGTATTTAAAGGAACAGACCGCGGCTATACTTGAGCGGGTCAGGATGTTCGACAACAAACTGTACCTTGAGTTCGGGGGCAAGATCATCTTTGACTATCATGCCTCAAGAGTCCTGCCTGGATTTGACCCCAATGTGAAGATGCTGCTCCTGCGGCAGCTTATGGATAAGGCGGATATCCTTCTGTGCATATACGCCGGGGATATCGAAAGGAGAAAAGTCCGCGCGGATTTTGGTATTACCTATGACGTTGACGCGCTCAAACTGATCGACGATCTAAGGGATTGGGACATAGAAGTATCAGCGGTGGTGATAACGCGGTTTGAGGATCAGCCGGCTGCCAGGATATTCAAGAACAAGCTGGAGCGCCGGGGCATAAAAGTATACACTCATCGTTATACAAAGGGGTATCCCACGGATGTGGATCTGATCGTAAGTGACGAGGGTTACGGCGCGAACGACTATATTGAAACAGACAATCCGCTTGTCATAGTAACAGGCCCCGGCCCCGGCAGCGGAAAACTTGCTACCTGCCTTTCTCAGTTGTATCATGACTATAAAAGAGGCGTGAGATCCGGATACGCCAAATTTGAGACCTTTCCGATCTGGAACCTCCCGCTCAAGCATCCCGTGAACACGGCTTATGAAGCCGCCACGGCGGATATCAAGGATTTTAACATGATCGATTCTTTCCACCTGGAGGCATACGACAAAACGGCTGTTAATTATAATCGTGATATGGAGGTGTTCCCGGTGGTCAAAAGGATACTGGAAAAGATAACCGGGGCCGAATCGATATATAAGTCCCCCACTGACATGGGAGTGAACAGGGCGGGGTTCGGGATCGTTGACGACGAAGCGGTAAAAGAAGCGTCAAGGCAGGAAGTGATAAGAAGATATTTCAGGTTCTCCTGTGAGCATGCGCTGGGTTTTGTGGACAGGGATACGGTGCAGAGGGTCGAACTTCTTATGGAAGAGCTGAACGTCAAACCTGCCTGCAGGAAAGTGGTCGGCCCGGCGGTACAGGCCGCTGAAGAGGCCAGGCAAAAAGGAAAAGGCAATGAGGGGATATTTTGCGGCGCGGCCATTGAGCTGAAGAACGGTTCGATAGTTACCGGGAAAAACTCTTTCCTTATGCACGCGGCCTCAAGCCTTGTTCTGAATGCCATAAAGACACTGGCGGAGATCCCCGATAAGATACACATATTGTCGCCGGAAACGATAAAGTCGATAGCAAGTCTCAAGGAACAGGTCCTGAGGAGCAAAACCATAAGCCTTGATCTGGAAGAGGCGTTGATCACTCTCAGCATAAGCGCGGCCGCGAATCCTACCGCGCAGCTGGCCATGGAAAAGTTAAAAGAACTCCAGGGGTGTGAAGTGCATATGACACATATGCCGACTCCGGGAGATGAAGCGGGTTTGAGAAAGCTGGGCGTTAATCTCACGAGTGAACAGAAGTTTTTAAGTAAAAATCTTTTTATAGCTTGAGTCCGGAACGACAGGTGACAGGAGAAGGAAATATGGGACTTGAATGGTTCGAATATTACGCGCTGACCAACCAGGTGAAAAACCTTAAAGTCGATATGATATCCTTGAAAAAGAGCATTAAGGAGCTGAAAGAAGAGATAGAAAAGCTCAAGAAGAAGAAATAGGACGGCGGGCGCCCGGGAGAAAAGGGACATAAAAAGGAGAAATCGCGCGTTATGAGCAGAAACGGAGCGATCGAAAAGGCTAAAGAACATTTTGCTCAGTTGCTCACGGAGCAGTTTGAGCGCATCGAGATGATGAAAAGTGAGGAAAACTGGGTCGATTATAAGTCCCTGCGGCCTGTAATCATCGGTATCTGTCCGGGGGACGGGATCGGCAGGATAATATCAAAACACGCGCGGCGCGTCCTGGAGCACATGCTGCGCAAGGAGCTGGCAGCCGGCGCCGTAGAATTCCGTGATATCGCCGGTTTGACCATAGAAAACCGGGCCGAACACGGGAAAGCGGTCCCGGATGACGTGCTTGGGGAGATCAAACAGTGCCACGTGATCTTAAAAGGGCCGACTACAACACCCCAGGCCGGCGGTAAATGGCCGAATTTAGAGAGCGCCAATGTGGCCCTGCGCCGTGAACTGGACCTGTTTGCCAATGTCCGGCCGGTAAAGATCCCCGCCGAGGGCATAAACTGGTGTTTTTTCAGGGAAAACACCGAAGGCGCTTATGTGCTTGGCTCGCGGGGGATCGATGTGGATGATGATCTAAGCGTGGATTTCAAGATCATAACACAGCAGGGCGCGGAACGGATAATCCGTATGGCGTTCGAGTACGCGAAAAACAACGGCCTGAAACGGGTTACCGCGGTCACCAAAGCGAACGTGGTAAAGACCACCGACGGCAGGTTTTCCCGGATCGCGAAGGAAATAGCCGAAGAATACAAAGAGTTCGGGATAGAGCAGGACGAATGGTATATAGACATCATGACAGCGAAACTGCTGGATCCGGCAAGACGCGGGGATTTCCAGGTAATTGTGCTTCCCAACCTGTACGGTGATATTCTCACCGACGAAGCCGCTCAGCTGCAGGGCGGTGTCGGGACGGCCGGCAGCGCGAACATCGGCAGGCGCTGGGCCATGTTCGAGGCTATTCACGGAAGCGCCCCCAGGATGGTGGCAGAAGGGCGTGACATTTACGCGGACCCGGCGTCAATGATACGGGCCGTCGCCATGCTTCTGCGTCATACGGGTTTTGCGGAAAAGGCCGGCCGGCTGGATATGGCGCTTGAAATATGCGGCCAGTTCGAGAAAAGGATCATTGTCACGGGACGGGATACAGGAGCGACCGGCGAAGAATTTACCGCGTACGTGCTCGAATGGATGGATAATTTGGATCTTGAGAAGAAATGGGAAGAGTTCACCGGCGTTTTTTAAGGCATAGAGTAGATGCTATCGGTGTAATTTTTCTTGACATGCCTCAAAAAAAGTAGATAATACAATTACCGATACAATGCTTGTATCAAGAAGGACAAAGACGTTCCGAACCGGTTGGGGAAGAACGTTTTTTTTTATTCCAATTCAATAAGGGGGACAGACATGGTTAAAACAAAAAGAGAAGGGGAGAATGAAATGGACATTATGGAAATAAAATTAGTGGACCTTGAACCAGAGAGATTTATAGAGCAGCAGGTAAATGATATTTCTTCTGTTGTCGGCGACGGTATGGCTATTAATGCACTCTCAGGCGGAGTGGATTCTTCGGTTGTCACGATGCTGGGGCATAAAGCTTTGGGGCAAAGGCTCAAGTCGTATTTCATTGATAGTGGTTTAATGAGGCAGGATGAGCCGCAGACGATCGTGTCACAATTCGAGAAATTAGGCATAACAGTTGAAATAATCGATGCTAAGGAACAGTTTTTCAATTCTCTTAAAGGTTTAACGGATCCTGAAGAAAAAAGAGAAGCTATCACCCGTACATTTTACAAGGAAGTCTTCGGCCGCCTGGTAAAGGAAAGCGGAGCGAAGTACCTGCTTCAGGGCACAAATTATACTGATGTTGAGGAGACCGTAGCTGGTGTTAAAAGACAGCATAACATCCTTGTGCAGCTGGGAATCGATACGGAGGAAGTCTACGGATATAAAGTAATAGAACCGTTGATACAGCTCAGGAAGACCGGGATCAGGAAGACCGGGAAAGCCCTGGGGCTACAGGAAGAAATATATAACAGACCGCCTTTTCCAGGACCTGCTTTAGCGGCGAGAGTGATAGGTGAAGTAACGCCGGAAAGAGTCGATACGGTGAGAAAAGCCACGAAAATCGTTGAAGAGGAGTTATGTGAAACAGGCGCGTTCCAGTATCTGGCGATCCTGCATCAGGACCGGGTTACCGGCGTAAGGGAAGGAAAAAGAGATTATGGCTTGCAGATAGAAATAAGGTGCTGGGAGAGTGAAGACGCGAAAGTCGGTTCGCCCACCAGGCTTCCTTATGATGTCCTGGACAAATTAGCGGACAGGATGACGAGGGAGGTGCCGGGCGTGGTAAGCGTTACTTATAATATAACCAGCAAACCGCCGTCGACTATAGAGGTGGTGTAGTTTGTGCCCCGGGACGATTTAATCGGAATAAAGATAAAAGGAGGAATGTGATGACAACGGCAATTAAGGTCAATATTGAAACGGCGAAAGAGATGGGACTTACGGAAGATGAGTTTAATGAAATAAAGAAATTGCTTAGCAGAGACCCTAATTTTACGGAGCTTGGTGTTTTTTCAGCGATGTGGTCAGAACATTGCAGTTATAAAAATTCAAGGAAACTTTTTAGTTTATTCCCGACAAAGGGTAAACAGGTGCTGGTTGGTGCCGGGGAAGAAAACAGCGGGATCGTTGATATAGGAGACGGGTTAGGAGTCGCCTTCAAAATAGAGTCCCACAATCATCCGTCAGCTGTTGAGCCATTTGAAGCTTCAGCTACAGGCATAGGCGGATGCCTTCGGGATATATTTACCATAGGAGCAAGACCGGTCGCCGGATTAGGCGCGTTGAGATTCGGAAGTCTGGATAACGAGAGGGTTAAAGTCCTGTTCAAGGAAGTTATCAGGGGGCTGGCGCATTATGCCAATACCGCGGAGATTAGCGCAGTCGGCGGTGATACCTATTTCGACGAGAGCTATGACGGAAATCCCCTTGTTAATGCTTTTGTCGTGGGAATTGTGGAAACTAAGAACATAATAAGGGGCGCTGCGTACGGAGTCGGAAATCCCGTGTATTATATAGGCGGGGATACGGGCAGAGACGGCGTGGGCGGGGCAAGTTTTGCTTCAAAGGAAATAACCGAGGAGTCTGCGTCAATCGAAAATGCAGTTGCTATTGGTGATGCGGAACTCGGGAAACGCCTGAGAGAGGCGTGCCTTGAGTTAATAGAAAAAGGGCTTGTTGTCGGGATGCAGGATATGGGGGCAGCCGGGCTTACCTGCTCTTCATGTGAGACAGCCACAAGGAGCGGAACCGGCATTGAGATAGATGTATCTCTGGTGCCCCAGAGAGAAAAGGCAATGACGCCTTATGAAATCCTGCTGTCTGAATCGCAGGAGAGGATGCTTGCTATTTTAAAGAACAGTAGCGAAGAAGAAGCGCTTGGCATATTGAAGAAATGGGATATAAACGCGGTAAAGATAGGTAACGTTACGGATGATAAGATGATGAGGGTTAAAGAGAACGGCACTGTGGTCTGTGAAATCCCGGCCGACGCCCTCACAAAAAAAGCGCCGCTCTATGAAAGAGAAGCAAAAGAGCCGTCATATTTGAAAGATACGCGGGATCTGGACTATGCACTCCTGAAGGAGCCGGATGATTTCAATGAGGTAATATTGAAACTGCTGGATTCTCCGACTATTGCAAGCAAAGAATCAGCTTATAAAGAATTTACTTTTATAGATAAAGATAAGGTGCTGGTCGGCGCGGGTTCGGACGCTGCTGTTATCAAGATTAAAGGGACTAAAAAGGCTCTGGCGGTAAGCGTAGATTGCAACGGCAGGTATTGTTATTTGAATCCATACAACGGAGCTATGATGGCTGTGGCAGAAACAGCAAGAAATATAGTCTGCGCCGGTGGAAGGCCGCTTGCCATTACAGATGGCCTGAATTTTGGCAATCCGATGAAACCTGAAAATTACTGGCAGTTTAAAAAGTGTATAGAGGGCCTTTCAGAGGCGTGCAAAGCCTTAGGCACCCCTGTTGTCAGCGGCAACGTGAGCTTTTATAATGAGAACCCGAATGGGGCAGTGGATCCGACACCTATGGTGGGGATGGTAGGGGTTATAAAAGACGCGGACAAGCGTGTCACTCAGAATTTCAAGAATGAAGGCGACATAATAGTTCTTCTTGGTGAAAATACCGCTGATCTGTCCGGCAGTGAATATTTATATCTCTTCCAGAATCTGAAGAAAGGTGATCCCCGGATAGATATGGAGAGGGAAAAAGCGGTTCAGCAGGCGTGTCTCGCGGCGATCGAATCAGGTATTGTCAATTCCGCTCATGATTGTTCTGAAGGCGGTCTTGCTGTGACACTGTCTGAATCCTGTATTTCTGCCGGAGACCGGATGTTAGGCGCTGCGATAAGATTAGACAACGATATAAGAAAGGATGCGGTCCTTTTTGGAGAAGCGCCTTCCAGAATAATAGTTTCTGTCGGCAAAGACAATCTGACTGCTTTAGAAAATATCGCGAAAGAGCATGCAATCCCATACAGCATTCTGGGTAATGTCGGCGGGGAGAAACTAACTATTCAATGCGGACAAACAACAGCAATTGACCTTCCCCTGACGACATTAAGCGAAACCTGGAGGAAAGCTATCCCCTCAAGATTGGAAGAATAATGCATGAATTATTTAAGGATTTACGAAAATAGTGTAAAATTCCCGCATAATCGCTTATAATATTCATGTTTGCCTACCGGAAGGGGATATGAAATGAAGGAAAAAAACGAGAGGGACAACCTCCTCCTTGAAGACCCGTGGCGCGTGTTCAGGATAATGAGTGAATTTGTTGACGGGTTCGAGACGCTCAGGGGTGTCGGAAAAGCAGTAACTATTTTCGGTTCATCACGCCTGAAGAGAGATCATGAATATTACGCTCTGGCCGAGCGCACAGCCGGACTTTTTGCCCGGAAGGGGTATGCCGTTATTACAGGCGCGGGAGAGGGGGTCATGCAAGCCGCTAACAAGGGCGCGAAAGAAGCGGGAGGGCAATCGATCGGGCTTAATATACTGATCCCGCTTGAACAGAAGGTCAATAAATACGTCACGATCCCTCTTGAGTTCCGGTATTTCTTTGTGCGTAAGCTTATGTTCGCGAAGTACAGCAAGGCCTTTCTGGCGTTTCCCGGCGGATTCGGAACGATGGACGAGTTCTTTGAGGCGGTAGCCCTTATCCAGACCGGAAGGGTCGAACCGTTCCCGGTCGTGCTTGTAGGCAGAAGTTACTGGGAAGGGATGCTGCGCTGGATAGAGGAGACCTGCCTGAAGGAAAACGCAATTGACAGAGGTGATATGGAGATATTTAAGGTGATCGATGACCCGGAAGAAATAGTCCGGTTTGTAGATCAGTTTTACGAAAAAAAAGGAGAGGAATAAAATGCATACCGATGGCGAGGAAAAGCGCGAGTTCCTTCGAATGGATTACGAAACGCCGTTAAACTTCAGGGTGCTTAGCGGCGATAAACTTACCGCTAAATCCGACGTGTTTTCCCGGAATATAAGCGCATGCGGGTTGCTTTTCAGGACCTCAAGGGAATCTTCCATCCCGGCGTTGTCCAGTATCGTATGGATAGAGCTGGATCAAAAGATGATGAATATCTGCGCCGAGATAGAAGCTGATCTTATAATACACAAAAGCGGCGTTTTCGGCAGAGTGGTCAGGATAGCCGAAGGGGAACCGGGCAAATCCTATGATATCGGGATATGTTTCCTCAGGAAAAAGGATATGACAGCGGAGGAGACCCAGGCGCTGATGGCGGATTAATGACCCCGCGGAGGAGAGCTGATAGAGACGCTTAAGAATTTTTTTATAGGGCTGGTCGTGATTATACTGTCACTGGTAATATTCGGAATAGTATTGGTTACCTGGCCGTTGCTTCTGGGGATAACCTCGGTATTGCTTTCGGTATTGGCGGCGATCCTTTTCGTGGTCCTTATCTTCTATGTGGTGGTTCTGGTCGGTTATTTAACGCGTCAGTTGATGCGAAAAAAAGACGTATAGCGCTGGCACATGGATGCGGAGAGATACGAAAAATATAGGCTCAAGAAAGAAGAGGAATTCGAGTCGATCTGTAAGAGGTGCGGCGAGTGCTGCGGTGCGCTCGATGATCCCTGCCGGAACCTGGTGAGGCTGGATGACGGGGCGTATTTTTGCAGGGACTACGCGAACCGGTTCGGCCCTCAGATGACGGTTTCCGGCAATACCTTTACCTGTGTTCCTATCCGTGAACATATCTCAAAAAGCACCCTGAGACAAAACTGCGCATACAGGGGATCGAAAGACTTAACGCATGTTTCCGATGAAAAAAGAAGAGATCTTTGAGTACCATCTCGGAGGAAAGATAGGCCTTGAGCTTTTGAAAAAGCTTACGGACCAGAAAGACCTCAGTATGGCCTACACCCCTGGAGTTTCTGAAGTCTGCGAAGCCATCAGGGAGGATGAAAGTCTGGTCTATTCCCTGACCTCAAAGGGTAATCTCGTGGCTGTTGTAACTGACGGTACGGCTGTGCTCGGCATGGGGAACATCGGAGCTAAAGCGTCTATCCCGGTTATGGAGGGCAAGGCCGTTCTTTTCAAGTCCTTTGCCGGCGTCGACGCCTGGCCGGTTCCCCTGGAAGGGGTTCTTGACCGGAGCGGGCATACCGATGTCGACAAATTTATCGATGTCACTGTAAAGCTCGCCGGTATGTACGGGGGGATCAACCTTGAAGATATCGCGGCGCCGGCCTGCTTTGAGATCGAAGCCCGTCTGGACGAGATATTGGACATACCGGTATTTCACGACGACCAGTGGGGGACCGCTGTTATCACGCTGGCAGCGCTTAAAAATTACTGTATTTTTTCCGGCAAAAAAGCGGAAGACCTTTCTGTGGTCATAAACGGGGCAGGGGCCGCGGGCCTGCGTATAGCCGAGATGATCAAAACAGAGGGCGTGCGGGACTGCGTTTTATGCGACTCAAAAGGCGTGATCCATGCCGGGAGGGGAGACCTTAATAAGTACAAAAAAAAACATGCTGTCCGATCGTCTAAACGGTCCCTTGAGGATGCGATGGCCGGTGCGGACCTATTTATCGGAGTATCAGCGGCGAATTGCGTAACGCCGGAAATGGTGCTTTCCATGGCAGAGTATCCGGCTATTTTCGCTATGGCCAATCCTGTTCCGGAAATACAGCCCGAGACCGTCGCTGAATGCATGAAAGGCCGCAGGTATGTCATGGCGACCGGCCGGTCGGATTATCCCAATCAGATCAATAATGTCCTGGGTTTTCCTTTTATATTCCGCGGGGCTCTTGATGTCCGTGCGAGCAGGATAACGATGGGAATGAAGTCCGCGGCAGCCGAGGCATTAGCGGCCCTGGCGCGTGAAGGGGATATCCCTGAGATGGTAAAGAGCGCCTATGGCAGGAATTTTGAATTCGGGCCGGATTATCTGATCCCCACACCCTTTGACCCCAGGATCCGGATGTGGGAAGCCCGGGCAGTCGCTGAAGCCGCCATCAAAGACGGGGTAGCTGCCCTTGAGAGGCTCCCCGATAACTACGGGGAGCCCCGGCAGGAAAAGAGGCTGTTTGAATGAAAAAATGCCCATATTGCGCCGAGGAAATACAGGACGAAGCGGTAATCTGCAGATATTGCCATAAGAAAGTAAAAAGCATCTGGGTGCGACGAATAATATTAATTGTTGTGATCCTGGCATTTGCGGTTTTTGCTGTCTCGTATTGGGCGGAAATAAAGAAAATTATCCATGACATCCGGTTATTTTTCCGCGACCTGGGCAACACGTGGCAAAGCTTCAAGGACACCCTCAATAAGATAAAGCTTGAACAGATAAACAAAATAGAATAACCGCGGTTTTATCCCATGCCGGGTTTGACCGGCCCCGGCATGGAGGTGAAAGGGCGGGGAAAACAAGGGGAAAGAACATGCTTATGAACGGGGATGTTAAAAAGGCTAAAATATCCGTCATAGACGATGAAAAAGACCTCGTGGAAGCGTTAAAAGATTTTCTTGAGCCGAGAAATTTCACGGTAAGTTTTGCCTATGACGGCCGCAGCGGGCTGGAAATCATAAGAAAGGAAAAACCGGACGTGGTGCTGCTGGACATCGCTATGCCCGATATTGACGGCAGGGATGTACTTGTTGAACTCAAGAACAATGATGACACAAAAGATATCCCGGTCATTATGCTGACCTGCAAAAGCGCGCAGGTCGAGATAGACTATGGCATGGAACTGGGAGCGAGCGCGTACATAACAAAACCGTATGAGAGCCCCCATTTATTAAGACAGATAGCCCATGTTCTGGATGAGAAGAGAAGTGAAGACTTTAAAGAAAAGCAATGATAACGGACAACCGCCGTATTTCGCCAAAAGTCCAGCATTATCCGCAATTCGCATTTCTTGTTATTTTATGATATATACGAATCCCGAGCAGTGATCATTAAATTTTATGTCCGCGAATCCCTGAAAGGCATGATACTTCAAGTAAGTGAACTGGAAGAAAATAATACTAAGAAGAAGTTCGTCTATTAATTGTTAGATATAAATCAAATAAATAAGATATGAAAATGAGGATAATTTGAAAAGAAAAGGAGGTGAATGCGGATCAAGCACAGTAAGAGGATTAATGGAATAAAAACAACGAAGAATTTCTTTCGCCTTTAACAAGATAGAGACTCTTTAATATTTTCAAAAAAATGGAGGTAACACAAAAAAACAAACCAGGAGGAAAAAAGATGAAACAATTAATTTTTTTGATGGTACTCGTAAGCATGTTATTTACCGGCGGACATGCGCAAGCCAGTGTAATTTTCGACGACTTTAATGACGGGATTGTTGATACAAATATTTGGGATAATGTCGGAAATTTTAGAGAAGGAGATTTTGGGAGTGAAACAGGTGTATTAAAAGCTAGCACATGGCAAAGCAATCCCTATTTTTATACAAAAGACACTTTTAAAGATTTTATTCTGCAATATGATGTGAATTTCTACACACATGGGATGCATTCAGATTGGAATGGCTTTGATTTCCGTGTAGATGGAAATAATATAAATGAAACCAATCGTTACAATGTTTCTCTTTATCCGCAGTGTTTCGGGTCTGCTTACCATAGAATCAGATTTGGCAAATATGTAAACGGTACTTGGACACAATTAGCTGTGGATTATGGCACATTTCCTTCCGTGCAAACATGGATGACTGTTAAGCTCGCCGCAGAAGGAGACCACTATCAATTCAGCCTTTTTGAGCGGGATAACCCATTAAATATTATAGGGTCGTTTGATGTATATGACTCATCTCATCTTTCCGGCGGGACAATAGGCCTATGGAATTACCGGGCCACAGAATCATATTTTGATAATTTTTCGGCAAGTGTCGTTCCCGAACCCTCATCAATGTTACTTTTAGGAACAGGTCTTTTAGGTTTGTTAGGCTTTAGGAAAAAGAAAAAAGTTTAAAATTTTATTTGACAATAGGAATGGTCGACATTCGATAAAAAATATAAAAAATTCTAACAAATCAATCGAGCGGATTTTTTCCGCCCGCCTTTTGGCGGGCTCCAATGCCAGAACGGTTCCGGAAAGGCGCCTTTAATAGCCACGGCTGTCCTGGTAAAACGCGGAATGAGCGCATCTGACGCCAGAAGGATTATAGAGGAGAAACATCCCGCCATCGGCTTCAGCCCTCAACAGGAAGAATTTATTTCCGGGCTTGAACAGCACATAAAATGACAGAGCATGAAGAGAGGCCCTTCGGATAACAGTAAAATCGCGGACGTCGCCGGGCTGTTAAAACAATGCAGGAGCATACTGTTCATAACAGGCGCCGGGATCTCCGCTGACTCAGGCCTGCCTACGTATAGGGGCATCGGGGGCCTGTATAATGGGAGGACAACGGATGAGGGGATCCCCATTGAGACGGCGCTGGCCGGCGAGATGCTCGCCACGAATCCGTCAGTGACCTGGAAATATCTCGCGCGGATAGAGGAAGGCTGCCGCCGGGCCACGTTCAACCGTGCGCATGAAGTGATAGCCGGGATGGAGAGGCATTTTGAGCGGGTATGGGTGCTCACTCAGAATATTGACGGGTTTCATTCTGCCGCGGGATCGCGCAATGTCATTGATATACACGGGGACATGCATGAACTCTTCTGCCCGGGGTGCGCGTGGCGCGCAACGGTCAAGGATTACAGCCGTCTGGAGATACCGCCGAAGTGCCCTTTATGCGGGCGTATTGTCCGGCCCGCGGTCGTTTTTTTCGGAGAAATGCTGCCGTACGATAAGACACAGGTTTTATTCGAGGAGATGGACAAAAGTTTTGATATTTATTTCTCGGTCGGCACTACAAGTGTTTTTCCCTATATTCAAGAGCCGATGCTAAAGGCCAGATCATTGCAACGGCCTACAGTTGAAATAAATCCGGATGATACCGAAATATCCTCTCTCGTGGATGTTAAGATAAGCATGGGCGCGGCGGAAGCCCTGGACAGGATATGGGAACAGTATCGGGACTCGTGACATTTTTTTCGCGTCGACACTGTATATCGCGTGTGGACATGTATGTATGGTAGATTTATAATAAAAAGTGCGGATCTTTTGATCAAAGGGAGGCCGGGGGAACGATGAGTGTGCTGCTGGTTATAGATATGCTCAGGGATTTTATGACCGAAGAGGGCGCTTTGTATTGCGGTGATAACGCGAGAAGAATAATACCGTTCATCGCGCGGAAGATAGACGAATGCAGGAGCTCCGGGTGCAAGGTCATCCATGTATGCGACTCACACCGGCCGGATGACAGGGAATTCAGTATTTTTCCCGCCCACTGCGTAAAGGGCACCAGAGGTGCGGAGAGCATTGAGGAGTTGAAGCCGGTAGAGCAGGATATTGTCATAGAGAAGACCCGTTACAGCGCCTTTTACGGCACGGAACTTGAAAAAGCGCTGAAGGAGCTTGATCCGGAAACTGTTTTTGTCTCGGGTGTGTGCACTTCCATCTGTGTCATGGATACGGTCGGCGGTTTGCGGGACAGGGATTACAGGGTTGTGGTCTATAAGCAGGGGGTCGCGGACTTTGACGCCGAGGCCCATGAATTCGCGCTGAAAAGGATGGCGGATGTTTATGGCGCTGAAGTCAAGTGATGACGGCGCAGGAAGGGTATTATGGTAAAGTGGGAATACGGCAAAAGGCTCAAGCCTTCGGTTTTTGACATACCCGCCGATAAGATACGAAGCGGGTGGTACAGCGATAAATATTTTGTCCGCACGAAAAAGATACTGGAAAAGGACAGGAACCACGCGAAGGTCCTGATGCAGGTATTCTGCAGAAAAGACGCCGTGGTATGCGGCCTTGACGAGGCTATCGCTGTGCTCAAACTGTGCGCTGACAGGCCGGGCAAGCTTGTTATAAAGGCTCTGTATGACGGAGATGAGGTAACCGCGGGCGAGACCGTTATGACGATAGAGGGGGATTACAGCACGTTTGCCCATCTTGAGACCGTTTATCTCGGGGTCATCGCGAGGCCCACATCCGTGGCAACAGCCGTGAGCAAGGTTGTCAGGGCTGCCGCGGGCAGGAAGGTGCTGTTTTTTTCCGCCAGGTTCGACCATTACAGGAGCCAGACCACGGACGGATACGCGGCTTTTATTTCAGGGGCCCTGGGCGTCTCGACGGACGCTCAGGGGTTGTGGTGGGGGGAAAAGGGCCTGGGCACGGTCCCGCACGGCCTTATAGCCGCTTATAACGGCGATACGGTCAAAGCGGCTGTGGCGTTTGACAAATACATGCCGAAGAATATTCAGCGCATCGTTCTCGTGGATTTTGACAACGACTGCGTGGGGACTTCCCTGAAGGTGGCTGAAGCCCTTGGCAGGCGGCTGTGGGGGGTCCGTTTTGACACGGCCGAAGACGTCAGGGACAAGTCTGTCAGGGGCCGGGGCAAGGATTCCTACGGTGTCTGCCCGGAGCTTGTTTTTACGGCGAGGAAGGCCCTTGATGAGCGCGGTTTCGACTATGTGAAGATAATCGTTTCCAGCGGCTTTAATGAGGACAGGATCAGGAGATTTATAAGAATGAAGGTCCCTTTTGACGCCGTGGGCGTAGGTTCGGCTTTATTCAGGGAGAAAGTGGATTTTACGGCGGATGTCGTAAAGGTGAACGGAAAACCCTGCTCCAAGGTGGGCCGGAAGGGTAACTCTAACCCGCGGCTCAGCCCGGTCAGGTAGAAGGTCAGCATGGGGAAGTCGATATTACCCAAAAAGGTTAAAAAAAGGGACGGCACGATTGTCAGGTTCAATAAGAGAAAGATAGAACGCGCGATCGAAAAAGCCGCTTTTGAGGTCCTGCAGGACAAAGCCGTCGCCTGCGATGTATCACAGGCGGTTGCTTCTCTGGTTACGGATAAACTGGCATTGTTATACGGGAACAGGACGGCCGGGGTTGAATCTGTCCAGGATATTGTGGAGATGGCTTTGATGAGCGAGGGATACAGCCATATCGCCAAGAGTTATATCCTCTACAGGGAGACCCGCAGGGAGATCCGCAGGGTAAAGTCAGCTCTGGATCTTAAGGATGACCTGAAGCTGCCGGTGAACACGATGGAGGTGTTGAAAAAGAGATACCTGCTGAAGGACGACAACAGGAGAATAGTCGAGACCCCGAGCGAGCTTTTTCGAAGGGTGGCCTCTGCTGTGGCCGGGGCGGAGAAGAAATTCAGGACAAAAAAGTCTGTCAGGGAATGGGAAGAGGATTTCTATCAGATGATGCGGAGCCTGGAATTCATGCCGAACTCTCCGACCCTTATGAACGCAGGCACTTCTTTAGGCCAGCTTTCCGCCTGCTTTGTCATCCCGGTGGAGGATTCCATGGAGGGGATCTTCAGGGCGCTCAAGGACATGGCTACGATACACCAGACCGGCGGGGGTACCGGCTTCAGCTTTTCCGATCTAAGGCCGAAGGGGGATATGGTCAGCTCTACGAAAGGGGAGGCGTCGGGTCCGGTCTCATTCATGAGTATATTTGACCGGGCCACGGGGGTCATTGTCCAGGGGGGGAGAAGGCGCGGCGCGAACATCGGCATCCTCCGCTGTGACCACCCGGATATAGTAGAGTTTATCGGGGCAAAGATAGAACAGGGCAGATTTCCCAATTTCAACCTGTCGGTGGGTATAACTGATGCCTTTATGGACGCGGTTAAAAAGAACAGGGACTTTGGTCTGGTAAATCCGAGAACCGGGGAAAAAGCGAGAAGGGTCAAGGCAAGGGCGGTCTTTGACCTGCTCGTCAACGCGGCCTGGCGCACCGGGGATCCCGGCCTGGTGTTTCTGGATGAGATAAACAGGAAAAACCCCACTCCCGGCGTTGAAAGGATCAAGGCGACCAATCCGTGCGGTGAACTGCCGTTGCTCCCCTATGAGAGCTGTAACCTGGCCTCTATAAATCTCGCAAGAATGGTCAGAAAAAATTCCCTGGACTGGCAGAAACTCGAACAGAATATAAAGCGGGGGATCCGGTTCCTGGATAATGTGATCGAGGTAAACAGATTCCCCCTTGAACAGATAAAGAGGATCACGTCCGCCAACAGGAAAGTGGGGCTGGGGGTGATGGGTTTCGCGGATATGCTGATAAAACTCGGGATCCCTTATGGTTCGAAAAGATCCATAGACCTTGCGGGAAGGCTCATGCGGTTTATCCATAAAGAGTCGCTTAACGCTTCAGCCGCCCTGGCAGGGGAGAGGGGAGTTTTCCCTAATTTTAAAAGGTCCGTTTACGCGAAGAAGAATTTAAGGATACGCAACGCGACGGTCAATACCATCGCGCCTACGGGGACGATAAGCATTATCGCGGGCTGTTCCAGCGGGATAGAGCCGCTGTTCGGTGTTAGTTTCGTGAGAAATGTGCTGTCAGGCGCGAAACTTCTGGAGATCAACCCCGTATTTGAAAAAGCCGCGAGGGAAAGAGGATTTTACAGCGAGGAGATCCTCGCGGACGTCGCCCGGCATGGATCTTTAGGCGGGGTTAAGGGCGTTCCGGAAGACATCAGGCGCGTGTTCGTCACGGCGTTCGACGTGACGCCCGGGGAACACCTTCAGGTCCAGGCGGTTTTTCAAAGGTACACTGATAATTCCGTTTCCAAGACGATTAACCTGCCTCCGGACGCGACAGTCGAAGATGTCCGGAACATATACATGACGGCGCACAGGTTAAAATGCAAAGGCATAACCGTCTATCGATACGGCACTAAAGAGGATCAGGTGTTGTCTTTTGATTACGGGGATAAAAGGCGTTCCGCCTCTGGAGGCGATATGCTTATCACCGGAGCCGAATATTCCGGAGGGTGCGTGACCGGATCCTGCGCGTTTTGACCGGGAAGAAAGGCACGTTTTAACCCGCGAAAAAGAGGTACGGACATGAAACTGTCGAGTCCTGAATTCGAGAATAACGGGTTTATTCCGGCAAAATTCACCTGCGGCGGCAGGGATGTCAATCCCGCGCTTATTATCGAGGACGTCCCTCAGGAGGCTGAAAGCCTGGCCCTGATAGTCGACGACCCGGACGCTCCGGGAAGGACCTGGGCCCACTGGGTGGTGTATGATATGCCTGCTGCTGCCCGGATCGATGAAAACACTGTTCCGGGTAAGCAGGGGGTCAATGATTTCGGCAGGAGGGATTACGGCGGCCCGTGCCCGCCGTCAGGGACCCATCGTTATTTTTTCAAAATTTACGCCCTTGATAAAAAACTTGAACTTGAAGAGGGCATTGCCAAACAGACACTGGAACAGGCAATGGGGGAGAGCATACTCGACCGGGCGGAGCTTATCGGGTTATATCAGAAGGGGAGATAAGGATAAACATGAAGATATATCTGGTCCAGCATGGAGTGGCGCTGCCGGAAGAGCAGGATCCGCGAAAACCCTTGAGCAGGGATGGCAGGGACGAGACCCGGAAGACAGCGCGGTTTTTGAAAAAGAAGAAGATAAAAGTGGATCGCGTCTGGCACAGCAAAAAAGCGCGCGCGGTCGAAACAGCCGAGATCATTTCCCGCGCTGTTGGACATAAAGAAATGTCACAGCGGGACGATCTGAACCCCAATGATCCGGTTGAGAAGTTCCTGGAGGAAGTGGAACGGTTTAACGCGGATCTGATGATCGTGGGGCATTTGCCGTTCTTGCGGAAACTGGCTTCATTATTTTTGACAGGTTCAGACAGTCCTGATCTGATCTCTTTTAAGAACTCAGGGGTGGTTTGCCTGGAATATCGGGAAACATGGAAGCTGGCATGGTTCGTGACCCCGGACCTGCTTTAGTTGAGTGAAGACGCAGGATGTTTGGCTTGTTCCTAGGACTCAAAAATGGAGCCGAAAATCCGCCTTCGGCGGATACCAAGCTTCCGGGTCCATTTAATGTTCTGTACGGAACAAGCCAAACATCCTGACTCCAACCCCAAATCTAACCACGTTCCGTGATCTTTTCAAAAAAAAAATGAAAGAAAATGTTCGTTTTTGGTGTCTCTATATATAGGTGGGGAGCGATCCATGTTGTGATCGCGCTGACACGCTATGATAAACAAAAGGGAGGACACCATGACGGAAAGAGAATTTTGGCAATTTCTGGAAAAATCCTGGGAAAAGGGGAGGGCTGCTCAGATGACAGGGGTAGTGGACAGTTCCGATCCCGAAATGCAGGCAGCCGCGAAATACATAGAAAAACATTCGCTTTTGCCGGCGGATTATCAAAATATTCCGGAAGGAATTATAACAGCCATGAGCGGGCTTCTTTTCAGCGAAAAAGTCCGGCGCAGGACAAAAGAGGCTGTTTTAATGATCCTGGCCCATCAGCAGTCAAAGAGAGTTCTGGCCACTCTGGAAAAATACAGCAAAGATCCGGACAGGAGATTAAAGGTATTTTCACAGCTCGCGCTGAATGAATGCGAAATGTGGAATACGTAGAGATTATGCCCAAAACGCGAAAATGTCGCCTCTGGGGGTCATTTTTGGCCTGATTTAGGGGTATTTTGAGGTGGTTTTCGACCCGAAATGTCTGGAAAATATCCCCATATGAACCCTGCGGCGGGTAATCAAAGCAGTGACTGGTATCCGGCTGTTCTTACTTGCGCAAGTTAACATAACATATATTATCGGCGCTTTTGGGGTCGCAAAGTTACTCCTGCTTTGTATTGTCTTTATGGGATGCTTCGAGGCTCCGGCATGTCAAAGTTTGTTGAATTTAACAGGTGTTTTCGCTTTTGCCACAGGAAATGGCCCAAAGATATTCTGTATATCTTGCAAAAACACCAGGTAGTCATCTAAGGACATCTTTTCAGGATGCACGCTTCTTGAAGCCCGGAAATGTTCTCTCCTGGCTGTACTTTTCGCATCTTCAAGCATTTCTCTTTTTTCGGCGTTACTTAACATCTATATTATTCTCCAAAATTTTCTTTAGTTCGTTTTATATTCGTTTAAAAATCGTTCCGCGTATCGAACAGCATGCAACACTAACTCAACATCATCTTCCTTAAATAAAAAAGGCTTAACCTGATTTGCCAAAAACTTTAGTTCTTTTTCCGATAAACTCCTCAGATGTCGCAAGATGATATCCCTCGGAGGGCCTTTTATTTTGTTTGCCTCTAGTACATCCTCATTGATGGGAAACTTCTTTTTTAACATGAAAAGTGTGTCATAAATATCGCGTCCTCGCCTCCTGTTCAAAAGAGCGCAGAGTTTTTCCGAAAACAAACACCCTTTCTTCAGCAGGACCGAAGAAAAATTATACCCATATAAGCTCAGAACACCGGATTCGTGCTGCAGGCCCCACGACGGCTTATAGACTTCGTTTTTTATCATAATGTCCAGGCCTCTTTTGTCGGTAATTTTGTACAGTTCCGTTAAGTTTTTGAAACGCAATTCAGCGGTATAGAGATTATTTCGTTTCTCAGCGGAAATTTCCGCTGAGAAACCCTCTTTAAGCAGTCCCTTTTTTACGCTGTCCAGGATTTCTCTGAAATTTTTAAAATTTAATCCCGGTGTATCAAAATCCAGATCTTCGGAAAAACGAGGCATATTATAGAAAAATCTCATGGCTGTTCCGCCCGTAAAAAACAGGGATTTTCCGAGACTGTGCTTGTATATTTGATGTAATACTATAACCTGTAAATATTCCCGCAGGATGCCTCTTTTCTTGAGAACAGGCAATCCGTTGCTCTTTGCTTCCTCTAAAAGATATTCCAAACTTAGCATTTTATGTGCTCCTTACAGTTTTTTAGTGCCTTAATCGTCCTCTTATTGAAAAGCCCCGCATAATGAAGGGCATTTCCCCAGTCTATTTCTTTCAGGATTTTTTTATTAAATCGTTCCCCTTCAATATCCAACGGAAAGCCTGAACGCAGACGGTAATACAAAAAATCGACTAATGCCTTTTCTTTATCGGCAATATACGTTTTAAAACCGTTATATAACATTAGTCTGTATCCCGTAAAGGCCGTTTTTTTACAGGTCCTGTAAAAAAATGAGCCGTACCTGTTTTTAAACGTGCGCGTAGGCCGGGTCGTTACGGAAGTAACTCCTGCGGCAATACCCGGAATTATGCTGTAAATAGAAAGCGCTGTTTCTAAAGAAACGTAAGACGGCTCGTATAGTCTGTTGGCCACATATAGATCAGGTATTTTTGCCTCGGCCCCCTGTTCAATAAATTCATACAAATTCTTTCTTAGCCGTATTAAATAACCTTTGGACAGCCATCTATTAAGATTGTTTTTTATCGTCTTTTCTTTTTCTCCGGGGAACAAATTCTGAATATCCCTCAATGTAAAAAGATATAGTTTATTCTTTCGTAATGCCGAACTTAACGCGTTATAATCCATTTCATTAAATCCTTATTTTTAGGGACTTTCTAAAATAGAATTTACACCACACTTAGTTGTTTGTCAAGGGTGGGTTTACCCGTATTTTCCGCACCTCGAGTTGAGATAACCCGCGGCGGTATCGTTGATAAGGACTCCGGTGATCTCGCATTGATTCGGGCAGTCTTCGCACACATGCGATGTGAGCCTGACATCATGCCCGATAATGTCAAACCCCTTGAATCCAGTGTTATCTATTTTTTGTTCCAGGGTCAGCAGCGCCATTCCTATGCATCCCATGATCCTGTGTTCTTCCGGCACTATAACGGCATGGCCGAGTTCCCGTTCAAAGGCCTTTACCACACCCTGGTTCGCCGCCACTCCTCCGGCAAATACAGTGGGGCTGCGTAAAGAGCGGTTCCGGGTGACATTATTGACGAAATTCCTTACCAGCGCCTCACACAGGCCGTTGATGATATCTTCTTTTTTATACCCTAAGGCGGCTTTGTGTATCATGTCGCTTTCCGAAAAAACCGTGCATTTGGCGGCGATGTTCACCTTTACTTTTGATCTCAAGGCGTGTTCCCCGAACTTTTCTATGGGAACCTTGAGCCTGAGCGCCTGGGACGAGAGGAACGATCCGGTGCCGGCGGCGCAGAGCGTGTTCAGGTTATGCCAGACCGGTATGCCGTTTTCCAGGATGATCACCTTGGAGTCCTGTCCCCCGATCTCGATTATGGAGGAAACATCCGGATCGTAATGCAGCGCCGCTATTGTTTGAGCAGTAACCTCATTTTTGACTATATCCGCTCCAAGAAGCAGCGCCGCGAGTTTTCTTCCGCTTCCGGTCACCCCGACCCCGCTGATCCGTAATGCCTGTTCATCGATCTGTTTTCGTATCTCCCCTAAAGCCTGCAGGGTCGACTCAACGGGCGCTCCGGCAGTTTCGAGATATACATGCGCCCGAAGTTTTTTATTTTCATCCAGCACGGCCATTTTCACGGATACCGAGCCGATATCAATGCCTAAAACCGCCCTCAACAGACCCCCTTTCCATATGTTCCAGCCCCGGGCTGGAACTAGTCCTTCCCCTTCCGCATCCTGAGCATATCCACGAACGATTCTATCCTTGTCTGGAAATGCGTCTCCAGGGTAGATTCGTCAATGGTCAGGGAAAGTACTGGTATATTATAATCCCGGCTTATTTTTTCCACCGCGGGTTCGATGATGGTCTCCGGATTGCAGGCATAGGGTTTAAGCATTACAACGCCGTCATAGCCTTCCTCCGCGTACTTGAGTATTCTGACCAGATTTTCATTGGCGTGCCCCCCTGTCCTCTCCGGAAAGTATTTCCAGGCGGCCTTTCTCTGGCTGCGCAAGTCCTTAACCCGGAAAAATTCCTTTCCCAGGAGGATAAAGTTGTTGGACAGGCACAGCCATCGGTCCACGTATGCCCCCATATCCTGCAGTTTCCTGACTATGTCCATATTAATGGCGTTCTCGTTGCAGACGTGGACCTCTCCGGCTATGCCTATTCTGATGTCAGCGTCTTTGTTGACGGCCCTTTCAGCGTTGTCCAGCGCTTTTGCCTTCCTGAACAATTCCGCTAAGGCCCTTACGATCCTTAAAGTCGAAGCCCCGGGGGTTATTTGTTTGAAGCCGCTGCAGAGTTTGAACGGGTTGCGTATATTGAGCTCGATCATCCTGAACGCGTACCCCAGGTCTTTTATGATCCGTTCCTGCACCACGGGGAAGCACCGCAGGATGCACCACCCTGCCGAATTGACCATGACGATCGTGTCAGCCCCCTGCTCTATCGCTTCGATCATCGTGCCCAGCGAGACCTTGAAGGGATAGCACACGTCAGCCGGCGAATATTTTGTGCCGAGTTCAATGGTCCGTTTTGTCACCGGAGGCGGCGTCAGCACGTTTGCGCCGATCTTTTCCAGGGTCTCAGCTAAGAGGCCGGTGTATTCCCCATACCGGGGGAATGATACTGTTCGTTTCATTGCAGGGAGATACCGCTGTCGGGGTTATTGTTTCCGGAGCAACCTGAGCTGCCGCTGCATCCTCTGCATCCTGTTCATCTCCTGTATTTGCTGGAGATCTTTGAGCTGACGCTGCATTCTCTGGTAGCTTTTCCATGAAAGGCGCCGGTTGGCCGCCCTTAAAATATATAACAAAGAGTCCTTATCCAGTTCTTCCAGGTCTACGCCTTTATATTCATAGGAAAATCCCGTCTCCTCCTTTTTGCCTGCTAACCCGGGGATAAAAGGGACAACATCCATGTGGGATCGGAGGATGCCGTTAAGGCGCAAAAGTATCTCTTCCCTGGTCAATCCCCGGGACCCTGAGCTTTCAGCGGGTCTTTCGGCAGGTGTCCCTTTAATAGCGGGTTCCACTGGTGGATTAGTGCTCTGCGCGGTTCCTGCCCCGCCGGGGTTTTCCGTTTCGCAGACGCTCTCACTGACAGGCAGAAGCAAAAACAAGCCGCTTAGAAGTATGAACAGAAAAAAAATTTTTCGCATTTTCTCAGCGTTTTTTTAATATCAATATCGTTAGCACAGCCAGGACGCTTATGCCGGCTATGCCTAAAAGAGTGACCTGAGCCAGGGTGATGATGCCGAAGACCGGGATGCTGTCCACCCGGAGAAACTCAATGAAAAACCTGAGGGTTCCGAACATGAACAGACTGCTGAACAGTGTAATACCCGGTCGCGGATTTTTTTTGTAAATGTAGCGCATTAGAAAGAAATTCAAAAAAAGCGCTATGGAGTTGTATAACTGCGTGGGATGCCGGGGGGCTGAAGATACGTCCGGGAATACGCATCCCCACGGCAGATCCGTGGGGATGCCGTAGCAGCATCCGTTGAAAAAGCAGCCTATTCTCATAAAGGCCTGGCCCAGTATTAAAAATGGCGCATAG
The DNA here is from genome assembly GCA_003644505.1 of Candidatus Makaraimicrobium thalassicum. Taxonomy (GTDB): domain Bacteria; phylum Omnitrophota; class Gorgyraeia; order Tantalellales; family Tantalellaceae; genus Makaraimicrobium; species Makaraimicrobium thalassicum. Next base: position 41,365 of record QNCM01000008.1, read on the forward strand.
TAATCCGCCACTTTCAAGAAACTTATCCTGCGGATCCTGACTTTGACAAACGCTGCCAGGGCCAATATTTCAAACGACAGCGATCCCAAAGAAGCATACCCTGAGACGGCAAACATCTGCCTCAGGGTGTATCCTTGCTGCGACAGGGACTGCCAGTACAGAAGCATACTGAGAAGTTTTCCACCTAAAAGGCTCGCATACACGATGAGCAGGGCGCTGCAGAAGATCGCGGGCCTGCTGAGTGGAAAGTCTCCCGGCCTGTTGATCATGCCCAGTGTTATGGCTGTTATCGCCCCTATGATGAAACAGACGTTCCACGTCATCATCACAAAGGGCGTTCCTTCAAACAGATACGGATACATAAATCCCCTGTCATTTAACACACATCATATAATTTTCGGCATACAGGTAAATATAACATATCTCAGGACGGAATACCAGACGCTTTATCTAACACTTGTTAATATAAATATTTACAACCTAATTATGGGGTTGAGGCCCCTTCTTTCGCTATACCCGTATTTATGTCATAAATGTTTTATTTATCGGTAGTTAGATAAAGCGTCTGGTTATAAGCTGATGGCGGTTTTGGTTATGGCGTTTATGTGCTGCCGGATCTCTTCGGCGATGTTCAGTTTCGTGATCCTGGTCAGCAGGTGGAGGATATTTGCCAGGCCGGTTTCTATCTGTTTCAGGATTTTTTCGGGGCATCCTACTGTGGTTATGCTGGGCGCTTCGATGCCGGATGATGCCCGTTTCAGGAGGTTCATGGCGGTTATAACCGGTATGAGGCGGTTTATTTCCGCCTCACCGGGGGCCATTGTGTCTTTGCCTGCTATGACGAAGTTCGCGCTGCCGGCGCCTGTGTGCCTCACGTGATTTATGATCCAGTCTGTCGTAAATTCGCCCGTGGCTATTGATAGGGAGGATAGCTGTATATCGGTTATGTCTTTTTTTCGGACCTCCAATATGTGCTGCCTGACCTGTTCCGTCAGGGGCGTGTCTTTTTCCAGCCTGGTCAATTGCGAGAGGTTGTCCGGCATCTCTGCCGCGGGCATAACCGCTGATAAACGGTCGTTCGGGTCGATCACGCATATATGCAGGTCCGGGTCTCTTTTGGCAAGGTTCAAAAGCGCGGGTATCATATACTCGAGCCTGAATCCGGACTCTTCCCTGCTGTCTATCACTATGGCCTCTTTTCCCGGGATAAGATCCCTGCCCCTGAATGTTTTTATAAGACCGCTGACCTCATCCTCCATGGCCTGGGCCATGGCTATCCATTCATGCCGCGATAGGATCTTGTCAACTTTTTCAGGCCCGCTCCCGCGCATAATATCCGCCAGGGCCGCGCGCAGGCTGTCGAGATTTGCCTCATATTTCTCCGGTTCTTCCAGCGCACGGCCTCTATCCCGCGCGTCCCTGAGATCCTTAAGCGCCTGGGCGCTTCCCCTGACCAGCATCTCTTCATCTGCCCGTGTCACTATTCCCGCAGGCGGGGATATCCCGGCTGAGGCGGCCGGGATGTACGCGTTGATAAGCGCGTCCACCATATTGTCCAGACGCGTTTCTTCGGGGAGAGAGTCCCTGATAATGCGCAGCCCTGTCTTGATATCCGCTACCTTTAATTCCGTGACAGACCCGCAGTCCAGGCCGGCCAGATACGGGTGCGCGTTCACAAAAGACTGCCGCCTGGCCTGTGTTATGATCCCGCGCATATTCGCGGCAGCGGTTTCAGGGGTCATGTCGACGAGGAACCGCACCGGCGGCCCTCTCAGGGTTTCCAGGGCCTTCATACCCTTCTCCCCTTCTTCTACCGCCAGGAATAGTATATCGGAATATTCATCCTGTTTGTTCAGTTCTTCCGCCATGGCCTCTCCGGCGACTATGGCTATGACCGCGGTTTTGGCGGGTCTTTCCGGTATCCGCGTCCGGTATATCTCGGAGAGTTTTGCCAGGACATAGTCGTAAAATCTGCCTTCAGGGTCTTTTGGGTGACCGAGGCGCGGATATTCTTCGAGGAGTTCCTTCAGATACGCTTCATCGCTTCTCTCCGCGGCTTCGTCTATACAGAATTTTATCCTGTCGCTCATGTTGTGCTGCCGGGCTTGTTCTGAGGCGAATTTTTTTTCAAAGCCGCAGGCGTCGGAATGGTTCAGGCCAAGGACCTGTTCGGCTATTTCATGGGCTATGACCTGGCTAAGGATACTGCCGGAGTTTGTTCGCAGTTCGTCCTGATAATGGGCTTCCTTGACATGGATAGTGAGCGTGTGTCTGCGGGCGGATCCGTCGTATCTGTATTCCGAGTAGGCCTCTATATCTTCTTTTCCGGTATCCGAACGGAAGAATTTTTTGCCGTCTTTGGACGGGTGGCGCGCCAGTATGACTTGAGGCGGCGCGCGGGTGGTCAGGACCGTCCCTGCCCATATGTCTTTTACAAGGGCATCCTCTACAATCGTTCTTTCGATACCTTCTTCTTTCTTCGCCTCTTCGGAGATTTCTTTTATGCCCTTACCCGGGATTTTAGCGGTAACCGGCTTTTTCTCCTTCTCCGCCCTTTTAGCGGCTCTTGCGGTCTCCGCTCTGCGGCGGGTTTCAGCCTCATTCTTCAGTTTATCCAATTCGGATAGTTCTGAAGGGTATTCCCGGTATTTTTCCTTATTCTGCGCGAATTCCCGGTTATAATAATCAATGGCGCGCTGGTAAGCGCCTTTCTCCAGCATTATCTCCATTATTATCATTATCTCGAACAGGCCCTGTCTGAATTGACCCATAGAATCAAAAATGTCCTTGAGTTTCCCGTGCGTGTCCAGATCGTTCGGGTTATAGGCAAGCGCTTTTTGCAGCTGTTCGATCTTTTGTTTGACGGTAAGCTCTTCCGGTCCCTTTTTGCCTTTTTTCTTTTCGGCCGCCTGCTTAAAGGTCTCTGCCCGGTCCAGCTCAGCGATCCTTTTATTCTCAGGGGACAGTCCGCGCACGGCGAACCACCATGTTCCCGGGAAGAGGAACCTGCTGCCTCGTGCGATCTTTAACCTGACCCGGGCAAGGCCGGTGTCAGGCCGAACATACGCGTCGGCTTTTTCAGCGGATTTGAGGCCGTCTCCCGCTTTATCAAAATGGCCCTGTCCTATCTCAAGGTAAGCGCGTGTTATCGAAATCCTGTTTCGCAGCGCGCTTTTTTCCGTTTCACTGCCCTTGAATTGCCGGCCAGGCAGGGAATCCAGACCGGCAATAAAGTTGTAAAGAAAGTTAGTGGAACTTAAACTCTCGAATTTCAGTTTGTTGACCCTTAATGAAGCCAGATTCCTGTTCAAAGCGTCAATAACAGCAATATATTCACTCACTCGTTCGTATTCTTTTTTCAGTATTTCCGGGATCAGATCGTAACGTTCCTGCCGGAAGGCAAGATCAATGAGCTGCACAGCCGCCGCAGGAGATACGGCGCCAAGATTTTTCAGGGTCTCTCCGGTCAGTTGTATTTTATCCCCGATTTTTTCCCATACGCCGATCATGAGCGATAACAGCTCTGATCTGTATTTTTCGTCTTTATCCTTAAGTTCCGGATTGTTCAGGATCCTCCGGAGAGATCGGGCTGCCGCTTCTTCAGCGCCTTTAACCGCGGCCAGGCCCTTTAACGCGTCCAGAGAAAACGGAAGGATCTTCAGCACTTCTTCATAAATTGCTTTCACTTTGGCGTCTGCCGCGTCTTTTTGAGCGCCCCTCAAATAGCGCGCCTTAAGCGCGTAATACCCCGCGAGGTTGAGCAGCGCTTCGGTCTCTAACCCTCTGTCGCTGATAATGTCTATTTGCGCTTCGATGACCGTTTCCTTTTCGGAGACGCTTTTCTGCCAGCCCGGTTTTTTGTTCAGGAATACGGTTCTTGTCCCGGCGATATGGTATTTTATTTCCAGCAATTGCAGGCGTTCGTCAAGAATACCGCTTTGACTTGAGGCGTAAAGAAGTCCCTGCAGGTCTTCAAGCCTGTTTTCGGATAAAAGCGCTTCCCCTCTTTTGACTATTCTCGTTACCGCGTGATCCAGCCCTGCTATCGCGTTCAGGTCCGGATCCGTTGCCCTTAAGATTTCCTCTACGGCGGTTCGGATATTATCCGTCTCATCGGCCGTGATCTCTTCTTTTTCGCCGATACTTTCCCTGTAGAATTTTTTCAGAGCTGTTCGGAGCCGGACGGATTCCTGCGTCTGGCTGGACAGTCTTTGGCGCAGGGCATTGCGTTCTTCGCTTTTTATGCCTTTCGCGGCCAGAACGGCGATATTATGGTCCAGGACGCCGTCTATCAGCGCGTCGATTCTGTCGAGCTCTTTGAGGATATTCGGGAAGTTTTTACTTTCAAAATCTTTTTTAACCGCCGCGCTCCCGCTATCTTCGGCCGTGTCCAGCGCTTTATCCACGACATCCTTTATCCCTTCAAAATCGCCCTCATTTCTCAGTATTCCGGCCAGTTCAAGATAAACGGAAGCGTCTTCAGATCCCAGCCGGACGGCATTATCCAGGTATTTCTTTTTTTCGGCGGTATCCGCGGCCTTTTTTGCCATTGCCGCGTATGCTTTTGAATATATCTCATCTCTGTTCTCTTCAGTAATGGGCCGGCCCCCGGCCGCTGTCATGATCTCCCGGGTCAGTTCCACTTCTTTCAGGCCTGCAAGGGCTTCGGAATTGTCATATTCCAGGTTCAGGACGCTGTCGCAGCAGTCTTCAGCGTTATCGAATTGCCGGAGTTCCAGATAAAGCCGGAACATATTTAAGAGCGCCGTTATCTTTGCCCTGTTAAGTTCGCGCCGTGTTTTATAAGTCTTCCGCGCTTTTTCTGTTCCATAGAATTCCAGAAGCGCTTCAAGGGCCTCCAGTGTTTTTTTCCTCACCGTATCTTTAGCAGTGTCATCATAGGCGGAGCCCATAGCCTTGTTCAAGGCCTCTATTTTCGATTTCAGTTTTTCTTCCCTGTTCCCCTTATATTTCTCTTTTTCCGCCGTTCCAAGCCGGGCTTCGAACAGGCTCTCTTTGAATTCTTCCTTCTCCGCGACGGCGTTATTCATGCTGACCGCTTTTTCGAGGTTTTTCGCGGCTTTTTTATGCCTGCCTTTTTCCAGGTTCTCAAGGCCGCGCTTGTAATAATATGAGGAATCTTTTTTCTCGACCTTTTCGCCTCCCTTTAAGGCCCTTCTGGCAGCGATAAAGGCCCTGATCCATTTGCCTTCTATTCTGTGGAGGCACGCCAGAACAGCCCAGCCCGGCGCTGAGGGGTGTTTTTTTACGAACTGTTCGATCACCGGCGATATTTTCTCACTGATACGGGGTCCGATAATACTCGCGTCGGTCTTTAAGCGCCCAAGCAGGCCTTCGATGATCCGCGTTCTGTCTTCTTTCGGGATATCGTCGTTTTTCAGTAATCCCGCGATGTCCTCTACCCTGTCCTCCGCATGCAGGGACGCCAGCGCGAAGACGGCAGAGGCGGAATCAAAGTTGCCGAGCAAAGGCAGCGCGGCTGTAACGCCGGCCAGCAAGCTGTCCGCGTCTATTCCTGTTTCGTCTATTTTTATCTCGTTTCTCTCCAGGGCCCGCAGGAATACGCCGGTTTTTTCCGCGAGATCCGCTTTTGTCCGGTCGTCCCTGTGCATTGCCCATGCCTCGGTCCCGTAGATTTCCAGCGCCTCAAGCAGGTCATCCGCGGCATCGGCATACCTTTTGTCCTTTTTGTTTATAGAGTGGGAGAACAGGGCGGCTGTGATCCGTGTGTTATGGTAAAGGCCTTCAATGGCAAGGAGCTCTTTTAATTTGTTCCTGGCCGTTCCGGTTTCTTTTTCCCGCATATAGAAGCGTATAAGGCGAAGAAGGATGTTATCGCGGCCGGGCAGGTTCTTTTCCCTTGTCAGCCGCAGCAGCTTTTCCAGACGGCTGGCGGCCTTTTTGTCAACAGGCCTCACGCTCACCTTCTCGACCAGTCTGTCTATCAGATTTTTCTGCTCGGGCAGCGGATGCCGGGCGATTTTATCCAGTATCGCCTTCAGAAGATTTTCAAAGTCCGTTTCCAGGTATTCCGCCTCCTTTTCATCCGCTCCCAGGAATTCCTTCGCGCGCAGCAGTTCGGTGTCCTTATCGCCGGCCGGTATTGTGTCTGCTGCTTCTTTTAATCTTTCTGTTCTGCCGCTTAAGGCGTCTGCCAGAGCCCCTGTTTTTTGGGCTTTTTCAGCAAGGTCGAAGATGGAATTTAAGTCCTTTGCGGCTTTGGATTGGGACGCCTTTGCCTGCCTTCTGTTTCTTGCCATCATGCTCAGTTCCCGTGCCAGGGTCTCGGCCTCAGGGGTGTTTATTTTTCCCAGTCTCTTGTATGCGGTGATCAGTTTCCCGGTTATGTCCTCACGCCTGGATTCTTCCATGTCCTTATCCTTATTCGCCTGTTCAAGATGCCTTTCCGCCAGGCCCCAGACCCCGAAGCCGTCCTCGGCTTTCTCATAGTAGATTTGCGCCATTCCGTAATGGGCCTTGTAGTTCTGGTCGTCAAGCATGACCGCTTTTTTGTAATATTCCAGTTTTTCATCCGGCGTATCCATCCAGTCCGCCTTTATCCTGTAAACGCGGCTTAATACTAGCCGTAGTTCTTCCTGAATATCCTGAGACGCGTATTTATCGTCCTTCAGATCTTTGAGTTTGCCTATGAGCACGTTTATTCCAGCGACATTTTTGTCCTCACTTATTTCGACGTTCTCGACATTCATCTTCAGCAGTTCGAACCTGAGAGCGGTCATGTCTCCGCGTTTTCTGGCCCTTGCCTTTTCTCCGAACACTATCGTCTTCAGCATGGAGAGAAGCTTTTTGTCTATTTCTTTTGCTCTTCCATTTACGGTCTGGATAATATCGCGTTTTTTCTCTTCCTCAAGGCCTTCTGCCGGTTCAAGGGCTTTTTTAAGGTCGTCTATCTGTTTTCGCGCGCGATGCAGGCCTATTTCCCTCAGGTTTCGCATATCTTCCCTTAATATGTTCTTTGCCAGCCGGCTTCTTTCTACATACAGCCGCGCGATCTTTTCATCCCAGAATTTTTTTCTGCCGGTGTCGGACCTCGCGGCTTCTTCGGCCAGTTCTATTGCCTTCGAGATATTCCCGAAGCCTCCTCTATCTTCATACTGGCCGATCATGCGTTCCCGCGTGTCCGTGTCTTTTTCTCTGATCCTCGCCGCTTTCCCCAGATAGAACCACGCTCGTATGCCGTTGCCCAGGGTTTCATGCGCCTGTGCCAGCAGGGCGTTGGCCAGGGAGGATTTTTTCAAAATGTCTTTATATTCATCTATGACCTTTTTTGCCATTTTCGCGGGGTTTTCGTCTCCCCGATCGATATAGATCCCGGCCAGATCGGTAATAAAACCTGCCGCGTCTTCTTGTATGACCACAGGGCCGTATAGTTCCAGGCCTTTTTTTGCCTTGCGTCTGGACCAGAGTCTTTTAAGACTTGTCCTTTCGGACCAGATACTTCTCTGCAGCATGAATTGCATTGAATCCGCGATCACGCCGTTTATTATTTTTTTCGCTTCTTTATGCCTTTTCAGTTTGATTAGGGCGCTGACCTGAGCCCTTTTTGCCCCGGCAAAACGCGGCCTGGCCAGTGCCGCGTCTCTCGCGCAGGATTCGGCCTTTTCATAATTTGCTTTTGCTTCCCGGAGACGGTTGTTATCTTCGTCCTCCCTGCCCTTTTTCATATACAGCTCGTATAATTTAAGGTCCGTATCCGCCCTGTTCATGTCATCATACAGCCGCGTATAGATCTCTTTGAGGTCTTCCATGGCCTTTTCATTTTCCGGGTCTTTTTCCAGCGCCTTTTTGAAAGACTCCGCGGCGTCGTGTAACCTCCCGAGGCCGGCCAGCGCTCTTGCTTTGTAAAGATTGGCTTCTGGAAGATCATCGGATATAACAAGCGCCGTTTCAAAATGGTCCAGCGCGTCAAACAGGTTTCCCCTTTCAAGTTCCTTCCTGCCAAGCTCTGTGAATCCCTCGGCGTTGTATTTATCGGCTTCCAGCGCGCTGATCCGCAAAGTCGCGTCCTCGTCGCCCTGCGCCAGCATCAGCCGCCTTTTGAATGTGTTCATGTCATGCCATTTTTTGTTATCCTGTTCCAGGGCCTGTGCTGTCTGTCCGATAAAGGGAGCGAGCGTGTCCAGAAGGGTATCCGTTGCCTCGTACTCCTTATCCGCTTCTGTCAGCTTTTCATTCAGCCTCTTGTAAAGGATGTCCTTTATTTCTTCCGTGTGTTTATTTTTGAAAAGTTCAGGGTCATCTTTCAGTCCGGCAAGTTCAAAGATAACGTCTAAGAGCCTTTCTTTTGCAATGATCTTAAGCATATTATCATCGGCTTCCAGGGTGATCTCCCGCAGTATTTCTATAAGGCCGCCCTTCTCGTCTTCCAGTTTCTTTGTGAGGTATTCCAGGAACTCCGCCGCGTTAAGGACGGTTCCCGCGACCGGGATCTGGTTATTTTGCGCGCGCTTGATACTTTGATCGGCTTCTTCCTTTCCCAATATCTTATATACGATATCGAATTCCAGTTTTGTTAACGATTCGTCCTGTTCCTGCCGCTCTGTTCTGCCGAGTTTATCCTGTATTTCCCTTATTTCCTCCCTTACCCTGTTTATTGACGCCAGCAGCATGCTTCTTACGTTGCCATCCGTGATGCTTATCAGGAATCCGCGTATTTTTTTAACGTCTTCATCTTCCTTGTCACCGCCCGAGGTGACATCAATGGCGCTGAAGATAAGGCCCTTCATTTCAGGCACAGCCGGCCCGCCTTCTGTGAAATTCACGGCAAGCCCATCGATTTTTTCCTTAAGCGCATCCAGTTTTTCAGTGATCTCCTCCGCTTTGGCTTTCAGCCTGACTTGTTCCTTTTTCGCGGCTTCCAGCTCTTTTTCCTTTTCGCTTATCCCGAAATCCTTTTCATACGCCTTCAGGTCCTTTTCATATTTCAGCGCCAGCACACGGTCATTTTTGCTCCGGGCAAACTCAAGGTTTTCCAGAAACCGCACACAAGGCTCAGTTTTTCGCTCCAGCTCATCTATTTCTTTGTCGAGTTTTTCGATCTTATCGTTTATTTCTTTTAATTCTTTGTCGAGTTTGTCCTTATCCGAGTGCAGTTCTTCGCGGCTGGCCAGCAGAAAGACATAATCTTCACCGTCCAGTTTTTCCATTAGCCGCAGGCGTGACATTTCAAGCCTCGCAAGATTGAATGCTGTCCTTAAATTACCGGCGGCCGGGTCCCTTCTCTGGGCTTCCTCTAAATGACCGAACGCGCCGGCATGTTCGCCTTCCCCCTTCAGGTGCTTTTCAGCAAGGGCCAGATCGCCCCGCGCCATGTAAAACCTCGCCAGGAGTATTTCGCCCCTGGCCCGCGAGATATACCAGTCCGCGTTTATCTTATCCTGTTTTTTCAGAACGCGTTCCAGGGTATTCACGATATCATGGTTCTTCCCGATAACGCCGTTAACGTCCTCAGGCGTGCCTCCGTACTCATCAGATTTTTCCTCGCGCTGCAGCCTGATCACTGTTTTCATCTCATCGTTCAGGATCGTGTTCGCCTCTTCAAGCTGCTTTTGGGCTTTCTCAAGTTCTCCATCCTGCTCATATACCCCTGCCAGTTCTATTTTCGCGTCAACTTTCTCCAGCATCGACTTGAATTTCGCTTTTTTCGTTTCTTTAAGGGCGTCTTCTCTTGATCTTTTGATCTCCTCAAGAGTTTCCTGCCTCTTCCGGGTAACATTTGCCAGTCTGCCTTTTACTTTCCGGGCTTCCAGCGAGACAAGGAGATTGTATATCCGCACCGCTTCTCTGTCTGTCAGATCCTTTTTGCCCAATATCTCATCAGACAGTCTCAAAAGGGTATCGGCTGAATTGACCCTCAGAACGGTCTTTTCGTTTTTGATCAGGTTATCGAGGTTTGATATAGCGTTATCCCGCGTTTTCATGTCCGCGCTGTTCTTTACGGCAAAAACAAAAAATTCTATTCTTTTATAAATCGGGACATTATCCAGGTTTGCCGCCAGCCCGAGTACTTCGGCCTTGAACCCGATGTCTTTAATTTGTGCCATTGCCCTGTTCAAGACCGTCTTATTCGTTATCCTGTTCAGCCATTCCGTGAGATCTCTGATCCCGTTCCTTCTTTCATCGTCATCTTTGATCCCCCGGATCTCCCCCAGTTTTTCCCGGAGGTATATCTGCGCCCATTTATCCATTCCGGCTGTCCACCGGGAGTCTACCAGCCTTGTGCCCGCTATCCGCATGAAGAGGTCGCGGTAACTTTTGTCCTCTGAGATCTCTTTCAGAAGCTGGTCGATGAGATATTCTTTTTCCGCGCCCGCACCCCGCGTTATGTCTTTTTCCAGGATAGACATGATCTCTTCTATCGCGGCCTCTCTGGCAGGGCCTTTCGTGCTTTGCAGCCCTTTGGGCAGTTCTCGCAGGATGTAATCAAAGTTAAAACCGGCCGGGGTCTCCTGCCTGTTTCGCTGTCTGTCGAACATGGCGTCAAGATACCCTGAAAATATCTTCAGGCCCAGGACAGCGTGCCAGCCGCCCGTGTCCCTGAGCTCATGCATTTTGCCGGACAGGGCTTTCAGTGCCTTTTTTTCGGAAGAGACATATTCCCGTAGAAGGTTATCCATATGGGGCATGATATTTTTCCGCAGGACGTCGTTGTCCCCATGACTCTGCAGCAGGTCCGCCAGTTCTTCGATCGCTTCCATACGTCTGTTCCGTTTCAATTCGGCGTCTTCGCCCGCGTCTTCCATGTATTCTTTCTGGAGTCCGGTCAATTCCTCTATCAGCAGCGCCAGGATCAGCGGGTCCTGTTCGTCCAGGATCATTTTTCTGGCTTTGGAATTGTA
>QNCM01000009.1 GCA_003644505.1 Candidatus Makaraimicrobium thalassicum
GGGATCTTTCAGTTTTTTCATATGCGTTATGAACCTGTTGGCCTTGACAGCGTAAATAAACCCCGGGGAGGCCTGGTCGCGCCATCGCTCAAAAGTGGATAATTCGGGGAGCTGGTAAAAAGTATTATTTATCTCGACCGTCGAAAAAACAGCCGAATATTCCCTGAACCAGGTTTCTGAAGAACTTTTCCCGGGATAAAAACGGCCTTTCCAGTGATTATAGTTCCACCCTGAACACCCTATATGAATAACTGGTTTCTTCCTCATGGAAAAGCCGGTTTATTTGGCCGGGCAGAGCTTTTGCTTTACTTGGCGGTTCCGCTTTCTTCTTCATCCGTGTATATCTTTTTTTTCCGAAAGGTACCTGTACAGGTCATACTGCTCCCGGACATGTTTCTGCGCTTTTTCCAGAAGAATTTTCGCTCTTTCGGGATTGGTCTTTTTGAGAACGTTATAACGGTTCTCATTATAGACATATTCTTCCAGCCTGATGCTCGGCGCTTTGCTGTCAAGCACCATAGGGTTCTTTCCCTGCGCGCGCAGGCCGGGATTATATCTGAACAAAGGCCAGTGTCCGGATGCGACCGCCTTTTTCTGTTCATCATTACCCTTGATCAGGTTATAACCGTGCGCTATGCAGTGCGAGTAGGCTATGATCATCGAAGGCCCGTCATAAGACTCAGCCTCGCTGAACGCTTTAATAGCCTGCATGGGATCCGCACCGATCGCTATCTTCGCCACATACACATACCCATAGCCTATTGCCATCAAACCCAGGTCCTTCTTGCCGATGGGCTTACCCCCGGCCGCGAACTTGGCTACCGCGCCCATGGGTGTTGATTTTGAGGCCTGGCCGCCCGTATTCGAATAGACTTCAGTGTCGAGAACAAGCAGATTAACATTCCGGCCGGCTGCCAGCACGTGGTCAAGCCCGCCGTAACCGATGTCATACGCCCATCCGTCCCCTCCGACCCCCCAGACGGATCTCTTCACGAAATAATCGGCTACAGTCAGGAGTTCCCCACAATCAGTGGAATAGCACTTTCGTAAAAATCCCTTGAGTTCGGATACCCTGGCCCTCTGCCGTTCGATCCCGTCCTGCGCCGACTGGTCGGCGGATCTTAACTCTTCGAGGAGTTTTCTGAGTTCCGGTTTGCACTTATTCCCGGCAAGGATCTTCTCCGCCAGCTCATCGGCATATTCGGTATATTTATCCACCGTAAGGCACATGCCGTAAGCGATCTCTGCCGTGTCCTCAAAAAGCGAATTGTTCCAGGCAGGCCCGCGCCCGTCGGAACGCGTGCAATACGGGGTGGTCGGCAGGTTCCCTCCGTAAATCGAGGAACAGCCGGTCGCATTGGCGATCAGCGCCCTGTCACCGAAAAGCTTTGTCAGAAGCTCCACATATGTCGTCTCTCCGCAGCCCGCACAGGCGCCGGAATACTCAAAAAGAGGCTTTATGAACTGTATCCCCTTCATGTCACGCCGGTAAAGGCCGGGGTCCGTATCCGGGATGCTGAGAAAGAACTCGTAGTTCTTCCTCTCCTGCTCCCGGAGCGCTTCCTGCGGCATCATTCTGACGGCTCCTTTCGCCTTCAGCGGGCAGTATTCCACGCATACCCCGCAGCCGGTACAATCTTCAGGAGCTACCTGAAGCGTGTACTCATGCCCTTCAAGCCCTTTAGGCGGCTTCGGTTCGGCATGCTTGAACGCCCCCGGCGCGTCTTTAAGCAATTCCTTTTTATACATCTTCGCGCGGATCGCCGCATGAGGACAAAGAAGCGAACACTTCCCGCACTGGATACATACCTCCGGATCCCATACCGGAATGTTAACGGCGATATTGCGCTTCTCATACTGGGTCGTCCCCAGAGGCCATGACCCGTCCGCGGGCATTTCGGAAACTTTTACCGTTTCTCCTTCTCTCCGCAATATCTTTGCCGTGGTTCTCTTAACGAACTCCGGAGCGCTTTCAGGCATAGTCGCTTTCTCCTCTACCTTCCCCTTAAAGACCCCGGGAACGTCCACTTCCTCTATGCCTCCCAGCGCTATATCCACGGCCCGGTTGTTCATCTCAACGATCCTCTCGCCTTTTTTGCCGTAGGTTTTCCTGATCGCCTCTTTAATGGCGCTGACAGCGGCCTTCTCGTCCAGTATCTTCGATATCTTGAAAAACGCGGTCTGCATGATAACGTTGATACGCCAGCCAAGCCCGAGTTCTTTCGCTATCCTGAGGGCATCTATGACATAAAACTTCAACTTTTTATCCACGATCTGCTTCTGGACCTTCGCCGGGAGACATCCCCATACCTTGCTTCTGTCATACATGGATGTTAAAAGAAACGTGCCGCCGCTCATGACATTTTTCAGCATGTCGTATTTCTCCAGGAAAGAAAAATTATGACACGCCAGAAAATTGGCCTCTGTGATGAGATACGGACTGCGGATCGTTTTCTTCCCAAAACGCAGGTGGGATATCGTGACCGCGCCGGCCTTCTTCGAATCATAGACAAAGTAACCCTGCGCGCTGTTGTCGGTCTTTTCCGCGATTATCTTGATGGAATTTTTATTGGCTCCCACAGTACCGTCCGAACCGAGACCGTAAAACATGGCCCGATAGATATCATCGCTCTCAGTGCTGAAAGACGCGTCATAATCCAGGCTCGTGTGCGTAACGTCATCGTCTATCCCGACGGTAAAATGGTTTTTTGCCTTTTTCTCCGCCAGGTTGTCGAAAACCGCCTTGATCATGGCGGGGGTGAATTCGGCCGAGCCAAGACCGTATCGGCCGCCGACTATGCGGGGATATTTTTTGAACGGCGCGGCCCCTTCTTCCAGGGCCTCTCCCGCCGCTGTCCGGACATCCTCATACAGGGGCTCTCCCAGACTGCCCGGCTCCTTGGTCCTGTCCAGGACAGCGATGCCCTTCACCGTGGCCGGCAGGGCGCTGACGAACGCTTTTGTGTCAAACGGCCGGAAAAGCCTGACCTTTAGCACGCCTGTCTTTTCCCCCCTGGAATTGAGATACTCCACTGTCTCATGGACCGCCTGTCCGCCTGAACCCATTATTACGATAACCCTGTCGGCGTCTTCGGCTCCCACATAGTCAAAAAATTTGTACTGCCTGCCCGTGATCCCGGCAAACCTGTCCATGGCTTTCTGCACTATGGCCGGACATGCCTGATAATATTTGTTGACCGACTCGCGCCCCTGGAAATATACATCCGGGTTCTGTGATGTTCCGCGGATCACCGGATGCTCAGGGCTCATGCCCCACTTGCGATGCGTGTGAATAAACTTCTCGTCGAGCATGGCCCGCATATCCTCGAAATTCAGCTCCTCGATCTTCTGTATCTCATGAGAGACCCGGAACCCCTCAAAAAAGTGAAGGAACGGGACTCTTGATTCCAGCGTCGACGCCTGCGCTATAAGCGCAAAATCCATGGCTTCCTGGATGCTGGAAGAAGCGAGCAGCGCCCATCCGGTGCCCCTCGTGGCCATGACATCGGAATGATCCCCGAAAATGGACAATGCCTGACAAGCGATCGAACGGGCCGCGATATGGAACACGGCCGGCGTAAGTTCCCCGGCGATCTTGTACATGTTGGGTATCATCAAAAGAAGCCCCTGCGAGGCCGTAAATGTGGTCGTCAGCGCGCCTGTAGTCAACGCTCCATGGACAGCGCCTGAAGCACCGGCTTCGGACTGCATCTCGACGACTGTCGGGACAGTCCCCCATATATTCTTCTCGCCCCTTGCCGATTTGGCATCAGATATTTCCCCCATGGCGGAGGACGGGGTGATGGGATAAATAGCAATAACCTCATTTGTAGCGTGCGCGACATGCGCAACCGCGCTGTTCCCGTCATGAGGAACCATCCTGCGTTTCATTCCTTAACCTCCTGATTTAGCTGCAACCATAGCCAGGGTTCAAATAAAATCACTCCGGATACGACCTTTCCGGCACAATAGAATGTTACATTTTAACATAACAGGCAATAGTTGTTAAGGGATTTTCTCGGAATTTTATCGGAAGAAAACACAAAAAAGGCGGGTCTCCGAAGAAACCCGCCTTTTTTCACAAGAAACAGGATCACTGGCCGGTATCGGCCTGCTGGATGCTCTCCTCATGCCCTTTGCCCTCGATAAGGGACATGTAAAAAGCCATAAAAGCGACCATCATAACGATCGATATATAAGATTGAACAGCCGCGTTTACAATCGCCAACAGGACCTTGCTTATACCCGCGGGAAGAGGTACTGACACCAACCCGAGGATAAACCCTATTATCACTGAGATCAACAGGCTTATAATGACCATCACCAGGAAAAGCCGCAAAGTTTTCCAAAAATTGGACTTTGCCACGTCAATCCCTTTTTTAAAAGCCAGAAGAACGCCCATATCTTCCGCGACAAGAGCATATACGGGGTAGATCAGCAGGGTTATGACGCCAACCGCCGCGGCGGTAACAATAGCGGCTACAAGGCTCCGCGTCAGAATATTATCGCCCAGCAACAATATGCCGGCGCTCACCAGGCTGAACAACAGGACAATACCTGCCGCGATAAGGACATAAAGAAGCAGGAGCCCCAGGATCCGTCTGTAGAACTTTTTGCCGTAAGCGATAAACTGGGCCATGCCGGCCGCTGCGGTCTTTATCTGATCCTTTACCAGGCCCAGCGCCCCGCCCTGCAGGAATATGAATATCAGAAAAAACAAAATGCTCGATATGAGCGATACCACTATAACCCCCGGGTTTCGCACCCTCTCCGGGTTGGCCAGAGGTAGACTGAACAGCCCTATAACCGTGTTAAAAATGAAAAATACCAGAACCACATTCATAAGTTTCACGGTCTGCCCAAAACCTTTTTTAACAGCCTCTAATACGCCCATTCGTCCCTCCTTAGCTAATGTGTAGTCTCGATTTTAAAATACCTTCCCGTCACGCAGTATCGCGCAAATAGCACGGGGCAGGAATAACAATACAGACCTGCACTAAAAAAAGTATAATGATAATGCGTATCGTGTCAAGTTTAACGGCCAGGCGATCACACGCCCGGCGCGGCGCCCTAAACCCCTCTGCGTTCTTCAAACGCCCTCTGAAGCGTCGCGATATCCGCGTGCTCAAGACTGCTCCCCACAGGCACCCCGCGCGCAAGACGGGATATCTTGACTTTGAACGGTTTAAGAACTTCAAAAAGGTATAAAGCGGTGGTTTCTCCCTCGGTGGTAAAATCCGTCGCTATGATAACCTCTTTGACATGCCCCTTTTTGACCCTCTGGACCAGTTCCCTGATCTTAAGTTCTTCCGGCCCAACGCCGTCGATCGGCGACAGTTCCCCCAGAAGAACGTGATACAGCCCTCGGTATGCCCCGCTTTTTTCCATGGCAATTACCCCGCTGGGCCCTTCAACCACGCATAATTTCGAGGTGTCCCGTGTTCTGTCCGAACATATGGAACAGACCTCCTTTTCGCTGAGGTTATTGCACTCTTCGCAGAACCTGATGTTCTCCTTGACCTCGCCTATACGGCGCAAAAGCGAATTAACCTCTTCCCCGGACGACTGCAATATGTAAAACGTTAATCTCTGCGCCGAACGAACGCCTATTCCCGGCATCCTGCTGAAGGCATCAATGAGCCTTTCCATCGGCCGGGGAAATCCCTTTATCACTTTTGGTCCTCCATGAAATCCCTTACCACATGACCGCCGAACACATCCATAGCCCTTTCTATGACCGGGTTTATAACTTCCTTTGCTTTAGCCCTTTTTCCAGCGTCATCGCCGCTGTTACGGGCAGATTCACCTAAAAATTCCAGAAGCGTAAACTCCACCCGCGGCGAATTGCCCGTAACTTTATTCACCGCTTCTTCTATGATGCCCCTGTTGTCCGCCGTTTCAAGAGCCTCTTTATTGAAAGAGTGATCTTTCCCGAACCCGATAACTACTTTATCCTCACCGAACTCTACAGGTTTAGCCGCGCTGAGGAACGTGAACACGGACATCTTTTTATTCCGGACGTAATTCAATACCGCCTTCCAGTGGAATTTTGCCGCGTCAAGATCCGGCCCCTGCGATCCGTTATCATTGATCTCCCCGCCAAAATTCCGCTGGCGGTGATCCGCCTCTGGACCGCCCTGTTCCGTGGCCTCGGGACAGAGAGGGCCCGCTGAAAGCGCTTCTCCGGTCTCACCGCCGTCTTCTTCCATCTTTTGCAGCCTCGCAAGGATCTGCGGCAATGATAACATGCTCCCCCTCCTGGTAAGCCGGATAAGGGTTATCTCAAGAGGGGCCCGCGTAAACACCACGCCTTTCATCAATGTCAAGCAATGCGTAAGATTCTGTAAAATGTAAAGTATCTCCTCCAATGACAGTTTTGCGTGCTGCGCTTTCAGCTTTTCAAGCTCGTCTCCGGTAAACGCCATATCGAATGTCGGATCGCCGGTTGTTTTGAGGATCATGAGATCCCTGTAATGTTCTATGACGCTGTTTACTATAAATATGGGATCCTTGCCGCCTGTTATCATCTCATCAAGTATACCGGCGGCACGTCCGGGATCGTTCTCGATCACGGCATCCGACAACCCGAATATTTTATCCCTGTGAACCATACCCAGGAGTTCCATGACATCATCGGGAAGGATCGTCTTCCCCGAAAAGGAGATCATCTGATCCAGTATGACCAGGGAATCCCTCAGGCTCCCGTCCGCGCTGCGGGCTATCAAAAGAGCGGCCTTTTCGTCGACATTGACCTTTTCTTTTCGCGCGATAGCCAAAATCCTTTTATATATCATCTTCGGCGGTATTTTCCTGAAATCGAACCTCTGACAGCGGGACATGATAGTAGGCAGGACCTTATGCGGCTCTGTCGTGGCAAACATAAACTTGACATGAGAGGGAGGCTCCTCCAGCGTCTTTAAAAGGGCATTAAACGCTCCCTGCGACAGCATATGGACTTCATCGATGATGTATATCTTGAATTTTGCCCTGGAAGGAGAAAATTTTACGTTCTCCCGGAGGGTCCTGATCTCATCAACACCGTTATTGGACGCGCCGTCGATCTCCAGCACATCTATATTATTGCCTTGCGTTATCTCCCTGCAGGAAATACATTCGTTACACGGGCTTTTATCCGGCGGCTTTTCGCAATTCAGTGTTTTGGAAAGCAACCGCGCGATCGAAGTCTTCCCCACACCCCTGGGGCCGCAGAATATATACGCGTTGGCGATCCGTCCGTTAAGGACAGAATTCCTGAGCGTCCTCGTAATGATCTCCTGTCCGACGACGTCATCAAAGGTTTGAGGCCTGTATTTTCGGGCTAGCACCTGGTAAGACATGGTACCCTTCTTATAGCACAGTGCTCATCAAAATTCAAGTCCCGCAGTTTCATGGTCTCACCCCCGGAGTGCAGTCACGCTATTTCTCCTGTTCCCAGAAATACTCCAACATCCTGCTGTCCATCGATGAACCGTCAAAATACGGCCCTGCCAGTCTGCCGCCGCGACCTTTCGCGCCCCTCACCGGGCCCGGTCCGGATCCCATTGGAGCAGGCTGAGGGGCTATACCGCCGGTGGCAAGTATCCCGATAATAAAACAGGAATCCTTCCATTCCGCAAAACATTCGGAAATCGCTTTGGCGGAACCGCGGAAAACTATCAGCGTACCTTCTTCCCGGGCCGGTGCGTAATAAAGAAGATAATTATAAAGAGCTCTTTCTGTCATCTCTCTGTCCCCGGAAGATACCCCTGACCCGACAGTTACCGGGACATTTTTACACGGCGGCAGAGTGAACGTACAGGAAGCTCCCTGGGGAAAAGGAATATTGTTATGTGAATAGCCTCTCTGCCACGATCGCATGCCGTTCTCCACAGCGCCGGCGACCGCTTTAACACAGCCGATATAGTCTTCCGATTTCCCCTCTCTGTCAAAAGACGCCAGTATGCTTGAAGCGCTAATGACAGGTCCGCCGATATCGCCGGGCTGCAGGAGCCCCTGTGACCCCTCTACCTCGATACCGTTTAACAGGACAGAATCCTGCCACTCCTTCCAGGCTTTTTCAATAAGGAATGATACTTCACCGGCAAACTGCTTCTTGCTGCCCAGTGTGGAGAAAATGCCGCCGTCTTTCTCTTCCGCTTCCGCATGACTGAAAAACAAGGCAAGAAACAGCAGAGAAAAAGACAATATCCTCGAATGTTTCATGGTTGCTGAAACAGTTCCATATACTGCCTGGCTATACTTTCCCATGTCCATGTGTTCCTGATCTTTTCGTTGAATTTTAACACACGGCGCACTCCCGTCTGCCAGTTATCGACTGTCCATACGATCGCTCTGCCTATATTTTCCGCGAAATCGACGCGATGGTCCTCCGTTATCCTGGCCATAACACCGTACTCAGTGACTATGCCCCATCCGCGGTCCCGTCCCGAATCACTTTCGAACATGAATTTCGGGCCGTTGGTATCGGCCGAGACTATCATATTCCCCCTTGCGGAAGCTTCAATAACAGACATACCGAAAGGTTCCTTCAGCGTCGGCAGTATGTATATATGCTTGTCATCCAGTATCTCTTTTTTTTCAGCCTGAGGGCTTATAGCGCTCCGTAGCTTAAATTTCACTTCCAGGTTACCCGGAGTATCCTCCGCTTCTTTTTTAAGCTGTGTTATATATGCATCCGAAGACGGGATCCCGGCGATCGTCAGAGAGAATCTGTATGAAGACAGCCTGGCTGCCGTTTTTGCCCCGTTAATTGAAAATTCTACGCCCTTGCTGGGGTCGATCCTGCAAAAAGTAACCAGATTTACCCGTTCAGGGACCTTCCCAAGTTTTTGCTCAACCTGTTCATCGCTGATCAGAAAATCTTCGTTACAGCCGCTGGAGATCAGTATTATTCTTTCGGCATACTTCCCGGCATCTTCATCGAATTTTCCGATAATCTCTTTAAACTCATTGCGGACTATGGGACTGTTGACAATGACATGATCCGCATAGCGGGCCATCGCCTCCCATTCGCTAATCCTGTCAAGAAGCTCCGAGGTGCCCTCAAACGCGCCGACAAACTCACCTTTTCCTGTTGTGTAAGTCGTCTCCAGGGCATGGATGGTGGATATGACTTCCGGGCCCGTCCCCCGCAGCTCCTTCGCCATATAACCAGGGAGGATATGATGCCCGTGAAGGTTTATGATATCAAACTCCTCCGGCGAATCCTTCAGCCACCTGACAACTGTGTCCGCGAAACACTTGATCCTGCCCAGCTCCTCGTCTTTAGTCCCCTCATACGGCTGTTCGATGCCGCTATCGATAAGAAACCTTATTACTTTCAATCCGTCCCTGGTCCGGACGCTGAAAGGGTATTCCCCTCCCTTCAGCCGGGCTCCCTGCAGTGTCTTTTCCGTATGAATGGAAATAACGGTTACATCCAGCCCTGATCTCAGGAACTGCTCGCAGATATGGGCCACATGCACACCACCGCCGCCTGTAGCGGTCTCTTCAAATTGTAAAGATACAAGAGCGATTTTCACGGATATTCCTCTTACGCGCGTTTTTACCTTACATGAATATTGAAGCCGCCCCGAATATGCCCACGTCCTTTTTAAGTTTTGCCCGGACGACCGGCGTCTTAGCAGCGTAGATATTTATGGTATGGGAAAGGAGGGATCTTCTGATCTCCCCGAAAAGAAGGTTTCCCAGCAGGGATACACCGCCTCCGATAACGATGATCTCAGGATCCAGGATATTTATCATGCTGCCCAGCCAGATGCCCAGCAGTCTGCCCTGTTCGCTGATCGTCTCCAGGGCAAGTTTATCTCCTTTTCGGGCTGCTTTCCCAAGGGTGGCCATTGTCACCTTGTCCGCCTCCCCCCCCGCCGTATCGATTATATCCGTTTTTATCCCGGGGTTTTTTTTGAGCTTTTTAAGCAGACGTTTTACCGTGTAGGAACCGGACGCCAACGCTTCGATACAGCCGGTATTGCCGCAGTTGCATTCCGCATCCTCTCCGTCATAATTTATCGTCGCGTGACCTGCTTCTCCGGCCATACCGTTCTTCCCGTGGAATATCCTGCCGTTAATAATAATAGCGGTACCGATACCGGTGCTTACTGTCACATAGAATACATGTTTGTATCCTCTGGCAGCGCCCCATATGACCTCCGCCATGCCGGCGGCATTGGCATCGTTCTCCAATTTCGTTCTCTTCCTGAATTTCTTCCTGATAAGGGATACCAGCGGCACGTCTTTCCAGCCGGGAAGATTGGGCGGGTTGTGCACTATCCCCTTAAAAGGGTCAAGCGGACCGGGAGCGCATACCCCTATCCCTTCTATTTTCTTCATGTCGATCCTGCTGCCCTTTAAAAGACCTTCAACAGCCCGGTAAACCTGGTCAAGCGAACGATCCAGCCCCATGTCCGCAAGTGTCGGCACGACCAGTTTCCGCTCGAGTCTGCCGCCGGTGCTGATGATACCCGTAGCAGTCTTTGTCCCGCCTATGTCAACGCCTAGCACATATTTTTTCACAGAGATATCCTTTGACAGGTACCCGGTTCCACTCCGGGAGTGGCCACTCCCGGAGTGGCCACTCCCGGAGTGGAACCGGGTTTACTATTTCATTTTTGCCGACGCGAAAAGCCAGTTTTCGCAGAACGTGGGGATAAAGGTTTTTTTGAAAACAATATTCTTGAAATATTTCGACAGTATCCTGTTAAGAAGCTTCTTTGTCTCATCGTCGAACTCGGAACAGCACTGCATGGTCACTATCCCGTTCTTATCCAGGTTCTTCCTGATCTTTGAAAATATCCCATTCAGGAATATTGTCCTTTCATCCTTTGTCAGGGCCTCCGGGTGCATTGTCAGGTCGTAAATGATAGCATCGAATTTGTGCCCTTCTTCTAAAAATTTATTCGCGTCATCTATTACTATTTCTGCTCTGGGGTCGTCGAACGCGCTTTTGCATACTTTCTTAAGGTATTTCTTCGCGACTTTGACAACTTCCCCGTCAATATCCACCAGCACCACCTTGCCGGGTTTATGCTTCAGGACCTCGTGAAGCACGCCGCCGTCTCCCCCGCCGAGGATCGCTATTCTATCCAACCGTTTCCTGGACCTTATGATCGGAGAAACCATACTGTTGTCGTAGATATGTGAATCATATTCAGCTATCTGCACGTCTTTATCCAGGAACAGGATCCTCCCGAAATCATCGTTCTCTATAATGTCTATCTGCTGGTATTTTGACTTTTTGCTCAGTATCTTCTTCTTGATGTGATACTTTATCTCAAACCCGTAATGAGAAGCGGAAGTTATCCACTCCTTCTGCTCCAGCTGCGCGCCGGGGTTCCCCCTGAGCACCTTCAGAACCCTCTGCTGCTTCGGTTTAAACCTGTCTTTGAGAAAAGCGAGCAGTTTGACGGGTTTTTCAAAACTCTCAGAACAGGTAAATATATCTATCGACACGTGGCGGGCCTCGGGATACGTATGGAACGCTACATGCGATTCGCTGACGATCGCCATGACCGTAACCCCGACGGGATTGAACTTGTGGCTGTTCATACCTTCAAGCCCGATACCGCACTCGTCCATGCCCTGTTTCAGTATCCGTTCCAGGCTTTTTTTATCATTCAACATCTTCTTCGAACAATTTATAAATTCCGCGATAAGATGTGTCCCCAACGGTTTCATGATTACTGCACCTCACTCTTCAAGTTTCCCGCTTTTCCGGCGCCGTTCCGGCCTTAAATAATACATTTTATCACACATTTCCGAATTGAAAATCAAAATTTTACCTCCAGTCACACTCACGCCAATCACACTCCCGGGGGCGATCCGGTTGCACCCCGGGGGTGACATAACCGGATGAATATATTAAAAGGCAGGCCCCTTAACCGGATACTTCCTCCGGTCCAAGGCCTGCCCCTGGAAGCTGCAACAAATCTGGATTATCTTTCAGATATTAGTAACTGTCGCGGTAATTGTTCCTCGGCTGTCTGGTTTTGGCTGGACGGGCCTCGTCAACTCTCATAGTGCGGCCTTGAAAATCACTGCCGTTCAGACCATCTTTTGCCTTTTCAGCCTCTGACGGCTCAGACATCTCGACAAACCCAAAACCTTTGCTCTCAAGTATCGTAACATCCTTTACCGTACCATAGGTGGAAAACAATTCCTGGAGTTCTCCTTCAGTTACGGAATATTTGAGATTCCCTACGTATAGCCTGCTACCCTGCATCCTGTCCTTCCTCCTTCTTTCGCCTTTTAACGGCGTGCGGTGTCCCGGCCGATCCGTAAACACAGACAGCGCGGCTCCGCCTCAATACCCTCGAAAACTCGTGCGGTATCCTGCTTGTTCCTAAAGAAGATAGATGCAACGCAGCGATCCTGACCCCTTAGCAACAACATTACCAATCACGAAAGCCCTTTTAAGCAACACGCTTAAAAAAAACTACCGTAGTATCTTTACCACGCCTGTTTGACTTTGTCAAGCATTTATGCGAAATTTGCGGGATAAAAAACACTAATTCTCCGCATGAACGTACTTTTCCCCGTTATCCCAGTTCTTCGTCAGACTTTATAACTTCATTCACCGGCAGTCTCGTGATAATACCCGTTCCAGGTTTACTGAAATCAATTTCTTCCTCCGCTAAAAGTTTTTTGATCTTAGGGAAAATGCTCTTATCCCCCAGTATCGCAAGGATAATTCTGTTGGCCGTTTTCCTTTCTCCGACAAATTGTCTTAGCCCGGCGAATATCGGCACTTCATAAGCCAAAAAATGTCCCAGCCCTTCGCTATCCATGATAGTAGCCCCGGAAACCCCGCATTCTGTTAAAATCCAGGTTAACCTTTCAAAATATTCCTCTTTGTTCAAAATTATCAGTAAAAGTTCCATTTATTCCCTCCCGGATTATTTTGCTTTTTCAGTCTCTCCCGCTTTTGAAATAGCGAATTTAGTCGCGATCGGACCGATTATCTCAAAAATGACTGTTGTCGCCGCTATGGTATTGATCACCAAAAGCGCAATATCCCGTCCGATCTCGCCCATAGGCGAAAATTCTCTCGTTACCATGATCGCCAGTCCTATGGCAACTCCAGCCTGAGAGAGTATGCATAACCCTAAATATTTACGTATAACGGGATCTGCCTTTGACACAGCGGCCCCAAAAAACGCGCCTCCCACAAGTCCGGTTATCCTGCATAAAATATAAATTATACCCAATAATCCCATCGCGGGAAGAAGATTTATTTGAAGATGCGCGCCTGCTATGACAAAAAAGATTATATACACAGGCAAGATCATGGACGTTATGACATTTACCGCCCTGCGGTTGCTAGTAAAAAAAACATTAGCAAATAGCATGCCAAGGCTTAAATTGGATAAGATGAGAGAAAAATGATAATACTTGGATATCCCCGTACAGATAAATAAGGCTGCCAGTAAAATAACCAATATTTCATCTTTTTTGTGCGTTTTTCTGAGAAAATATCCTGATATATAACCGATCATCGCCCCGAGCAGTATAGAACCGACTATTTCAACAAAAGGTCCTTTTAGCACCTCTAAAACCGATATCCGGGCCCCTGTTAAAGATAATTTCGCGAAAGCTATCGCAAAACCATATATCATGATCGCCAGGCCGTCATCCAGCCCCACAACGGCATAAATAGCGTTTGTAAGAGACCCTTTGGCCTTATATTCCTGGAGGACTACGGCGGTACCCGCGGGAGCGCTTGCGGGTGCCATAGCGCCAAAAATAAGAGCGAGATAAAGTTTATGCGTAAAAAGATACACACCAGATGCCACTACCACAAACGCGCCAAAGGATTCGGATAATATAATAGCTATAATACCTTTTCCCATTTTCCGCAAAACACCCAGACGCATTTCGCTTCCTATTATGAAAGCTACAAGCGCAAGAGCAAGATCATTTAAAACACCGATCCCATCTAATAACTTTAAATTCAGGATGTTGCAAAAAGAAGGCCCCAGCACCAGACCCGCGATAAGATATCCCACAACGGCAGGGAATTTTATCTTATTTGCAATCTTCCCGCCTAAAAAACCACATAGTATTAATATACCTATAAAAAATAAGATATCCAGCATTTCTTTGTTCTCGATCGCTCTTTGCTATTCTTCCGCGTCACTAAAGGCTTTGATCACTTTTGCCGGGCTGTCTGCCTGTAAAAGAATTTTTCGGAAGGACTCTTTCTGGAGCAGCCTGATAAGATGCGCCAATATTTTTAAATAGTTACTTAACCATTTCTCCCTGGGTGTCCCCATCAAAAAGACAAGTTTTACGGGTTTACCGTCTATGGAAGCGAAATCCACACCATTGTCGAATCTGCCCAATGCTATAACAAATTCCTTGACAGCATCAGTCCGCGCATGCGGGATAGCCGCTTCCTTGCCGATACCGGTTGTCTTTAATTTTTCTCTTTCAAATACAGCTTTGAAAAAAACATCGAAATCACTTATTCCGCCCGCACCTTTAAGACAGGAAGCAACTTTTTCGATAGCTTCTTTCTTATCAGACGCTTTTAAGTTAAGCGTTATATTCTCCTCCTTCAAAAAATCTACTATCTTCATCCCCGGCCTCCTTCTTTGTCAATCAGAATTTTTTATCCGAAAAAATATTATCTCTCTCAAGTTCCAGTAATATCCGTATAATTTCATCGTTATCCGAAGCGTTCATGAATTTATCAATAATATCCCCAGTTTGAAGCACTTTCGCTATTTTAGCCAACAACCTAAGATGAACAAACACACTGGGCGCGCAGGTCATGAAAAATAGATGCACCTTTTCCCTGTCAGGAGCGGAAAAATTTATACCTTTACTCGACCGCGCTATCACAATATTCGGTCTGGTAAATAAATCAGGCCCCGGATCCCTCGGATGGGGAATGGCGATGCCTTTTCCGACCGCGGTACTCAGCATGTTCTCGCGTTCTTTCAGCTGGTCGAACAGCTTCTTTTTATCTGAAACTATCCCGGCTTTATCGGCTATTTCCGCCAGTTCACGAAGGGCTTCCTCTTTGTCCCCGGCTTTCATGTCCAGCTTTACTAAAGCCTTGTCGACAAGACGGGATAAAGGTATGATATGACCCGAAGTGCCTATTATGAAATCCAGTTCATCCTTTGAAGTATCCGTTACTATATCCCGTTGAAGATACTGGTCAACAGCCTCTATCGGAAAACGCCATTGACTTCCGATCTTCACTCCAGGGAGCTCTTTGTTTTGCGCCTTTTTAAGAACTGTTTTTTCATTCAATTTTATATATTTTGACAATTCTTTTGTTGTCATGACCCTGGTACTGTCCATTTTAACCCCTTTCTTAAGGCCTTATCTTAACTCATTTTAACCTATTTTAACTCATTTTGGGCAGTATGTCAAACATTTCGATTATAATCTTTTGATCTTAAGAGCGGGGTGGGGGATCAGCCGTTCTTTTCAGAATGTTCCCTTATAATATCCATGGCTTCCACTTCGTTCCTGGCATATCGCAGACGGATCCTGGCATCCGGGTCTGAAAGAAGTTTTGCGATCGCGGCAAGTACCTGCAGGTGAACTTTCGGACTTTGGGCAATACGCCCAAAGCTACAGCAGGTTCTTTAATGTCCGGGATCCTTCCGTGGAGTATGGCGATCCCCTCTCCCAGCGTTGTCCCGCCTTGCCGTTCCCTCTGCAGTATTGTCTCAAGAGCTTCACCCGGATTATGTATAAATCCCGCCGAGTACAAAATGTGGATCAATTCCCAGACCGTCTCCCCCTTGGATCTTACATCCAACGGGACTTTTATGCATTCGGGGCGCAGAATCTTATACACACTTACCTTTTCCTTTTCAAGCTTATCCCGGATTATTTCTTCTTCCCCACCAACTCCCCTCCGCCGGTAACCCATGAGCACCATTTCATCAACGCTCTTTCGGAACTAAGAACACCTATTATTTCGAAAAAAATGATCCCGGGAAGAATAATACCAATTATTGTTTCTCCTTCTCTCCCAAGAACTGTCGCGACAAAAAACGCTTCTACGGCGGCAATGCCTGCCTGGGGAAGCATCAATCTTGGCAAACAGTGCGTTAATCTTTTTCCCTGTCGTGTTATTTTGCAACCGAGCCAGGTTCCTCCCATTTTTCCCGTCGTCCTGGCCGCGATATAAGCACCTATGAATAAAAAATTTCCGGAATGCCTCAATCCTGGCATTCGCTCCGACAAGGGCAAAAAAACATGAGCGTATACATCGATGTCGCGTTTTCTATCCTGAGAGACTCAAATACCTGCCTGCTGTAAAGATTAGAGATAAGAACTCCCGCGCTTACCGCCGTGATCAGGAAAGGAAGATGCCAGTGAAGAGCAAGCCCGACGCCGAGGGAGACACAGCCCCAGATTATTATGAACGCCTCCATTGACGGCCCCTGCAGTTCGGAAATAAGTCTTGATAAAAATTCCGGGCTGAGGACCGGCCCGGTCCGTATTTTTTTCCTTCGGGCTGAACCATTTCCGCTCTATCACAAGGCGCAATACTATGAAGACACCTAACCCCAGAAGAGCGATTATGCTCAAGAAAACAAAGGCGAGAAAATGAAGAGAAAGAAGGGCTTCCCTGTAGACGGGGACTTTGTGTTCAAGAAAGAAAAGGAAAAATGGCCCAACTACCAGCCCGCCAAGAACCTGCCCGACCACTTCTCCTATACGCAAACGGCGGGTTAGTTTTCCTCCGAAGTAAGCCGCCAGAATGAGCAGCCCCAAACAGAGTATCTGCATATACAGCAGTTCAAAACGCATACTTGCCGGTCCCTGAAAGTGGTACCCGCTAACGATAATATTTGAAGGTCTTCAGCGGATCTAAAAGATATATTAGCTCTGATTATCCGCCTTGACAAGAACTTATGTATAAACCTTCGGATACCTCATGCGCTCTATATGGAACCAGCCGTTCATTTACGTAATCTTATGTTATCTATATAGACAGGGCCCGTGTATTCTACTATGTTCGATTCGATCCTTATGGCTATTTTGCACACGCTCGCTTTGATCTCGTCAGTCATCCGCCTGATCCCCTCACTGCTCTTCCATGCATGGTTACCGCGCCTCAAATTCGCCCGGACAGTGGTGCGCCGGCCCGGCGTGACGGCAACCGGGTGATCCATCTCAAGCCATAGATACTCTTCCCCTGTAACGATAATAACCCTTGCCTCTATCCCCGCCGGCGCGTATTTCGGTAAATACAGATCACATAATAAAGCCCTGTGCAGCGTCAGGTCAAAAAAACCCTCAGTCTCAACGATCCCCGCGCTCCAGCTTTTTCCGGGAAACGCGACCATCAATCTTAAACTCGCATTACCCTCTTTCGTGAAGTTCTCATCTATGGCAAGCGCCGGAGAGATATGATCGTCTTGCCCGACCGACCATTCCGGTATTTTCCAGCTCTGGATATATTCCTCACAGTTATAAATAACTTTCTGCTGGGAACAAGCGGCAGCGGGCATCAAAAACAAAACAGGCATCACGATGCAAATCGTAAAGAACAAACTTTTCATGGCGCATTCTCTCCTTCTACTTTGATCTTAATTTCAGACGACAGATATTGAGAGCAATGATACCTTATAATTTCCGATTTGCAAGATTATTTGTGTGAAAAATCAAGAAATATCAGGCGACCCGGCAAATTGTTTTCTGTACTGACCTGCCGCTTTTACCAGTTTTCCCAGCGAGGCCTCGACCTCTTCCCATCCCCTTGTCTTTAACCCGCAATCGGGGTTTATCCATATATTTTCAGGTCCGAACAGTTTAATGCTTTTGTCGAGTATTGTTCTTATCGTCTTCTCTTCAGCGGGATATCTGGAATGTATATCCCAGAGCCCCGGTCCTATACCCCTCTTAAACCCGGCCCTGGCAAAAGTATCCAGCACCTTACCCTTCTCTCTCGCGGTCTCTATCGTTATAACGTCGAAATTCATTTTTAATATCCATTTCATGATCTCTCCGAATTCCGAATAGCACAAATGCGTATGCACCTGGATCTTTTCCGGCAATCTGGAAGTGAGGTTAAAGCTTCTCACGGCCCATCTGAAATACTCCTCTTTCTTCCTCTCCTTTAAAGGGGAATACTCTTTGATCGCCGGTTCATCTATCTGTATTATTTTTATCCCTTTCCTGTTCAATTCCCTTGCTTCTTCATTCAAGGCCGAAGCCAGTTCAAAAGCGGCCTTATGAACAGGGGTGGTCCTGAGATTGTAACTCCACGCAAGGATAGTTACCGGCCCCGTGAAGATGCCTTTGACCGGTTTTCCCGTGATCCTGTCGGCATATGTCGTCTCTCTGACCGTCAGAGCACGGGTCCTTTTTATCCTGTCATACACGATGGGCGGCCTGTATACCCTGGTGCCGTAAGATATTATCCATCCGTTCTCAGTTGTTACAAACCCGCCTAAACGCTGAGCGAAAAATTCCACCATATCGCTCCGCTCAAACTCCCCATGGACAAGCACATCCAGGCCGATGCGGTCCTCTTCGCCCACAAGAGCCGATATTCTGGAATCTATGAAGTCCCTGTATTTTGACGCGGACAGCCTCTTCCTGCGAAAATCAAGGCGCATCTTTCTGACCTCTCTGTCCTGCGGAAAACTGCCGATAGTGGTTGTGGGAAAAAGGGGAAGCCCCAGTTCCCTGTCATGCACTTTCTTCCTTTTCGGATATTCTTTCTCCGGTATCGAAAGAGTGTCGAATGTTTTCGGAATGATTCCTGACGGCTTCTCCCGGACATTTCTGCTCCACTTCCCGGCTTTCGCGGTGCCGCCCTCAAAAGCCCTCTTTATGAGGCTCAATTCATGCAGGCGCTCTTCGGCGAAACTTATAAGCCTTTTTATCTTCGGGGTCATCTTCGTCTCGTTCTCCAGAGAGACCGGAAGATGAAAAAGCGGGGCGCTGTTCGATATCATTATTCTTTCATCGTCAAGATCTGCCGCTTCCTTTATGTCTCTCAGGAGTTTCACTCTTGCCGCTATGTCCGAACGTCTTACCGAACGGCCGTCCACCACGCCGCATATCAGGCCTTTATCTTCCGGGAAACCCTTCTTTCTGAGGATATCAAGATTGTCCGCACCTGCCACAAAATCCAGGCCTATGGCAGCCACCGGCAATTCATACAGCGCTTCCAGAAAATCCACACTCTCATAATAAGTGACAAGATTGACATCGATGCCGGCAGGTATCATCTTTCTGTAATTTCTGACTATAAGGCGCACATCTCCGGCGGGCACTTCGCCGCAAAAAGCCGGCTCTTCAAGATGCACCGAACCTGCGCCCCCTCTCTTTAATCGTCCGAACAGTTCTTTATATACGAGACAGAGCTCCTCAAAACTTCCGGCAAAACCGTCCTCAAGCCTGCTGAGTTTCAAAAAAGTATAAGGCCCGACAACGAATACGGGCATATCCTTATTCCGCGGCGTATTCTTGAAATTTAAGAGCGGCTTGTTCCATGATAATCTGAATTTTGTCCCTTTCTTTATATGCGGCACAAGGTAGTGGTAATTCGTGTTGAAATATTTCTTCATCTCGAGCGCTTTTTTGCCCCGTCCGAAAGAAAAATACCGGCCGAGATCATTCGACCTGTATATGCCGAGCATAAGAGCGGTATCGAATATGTTGTCATAAAGGGTAAATTCCCCCACGGGAAAGATATCCACATTTTCCCTGTAAGCGGCTTCCCTCTGCCTTTGCACTTTATCCAGTAAAGCCACCAGTCGTTTCTCGCCTATTCTGCCCGACCAGAACCCCTCAATAGACGACTTAAATTCCCTCTTTTTCCCCAGCCTTGGAAAACCATAAGCATACGTCCACATTTCATATCCTCCTCCGTTATTGTCCCTCTCCAACCTGCCCCTGATCTGAACCGCAAATAAGCGCCGAAAATAAAAAACCGGCCCTCACGGGGCCGGCGCACAAAAGGTTCCCATATCTTCTGTTTCCCTTACCCCGGAAGGTACTCTCCGGAACAGACAATAGACCGGGCTCTTTCGCCATGGCAGGCGAACATTACCGTTGCCGGGCAGCGCCCCGAATCTCACGGAGACTTCCTCTGTCCATCCGGTTAAAAGATATTCGTTAAAAATGCCAAAAATACAGATCAGCAGTCGGATCAGCCGTCAAAAAAAACTCAACTTTATGGCCGCTGATCTCCGCGGCATGATACTTATCGATAGTTGAACACCTTATTTTATAAAAGTCTCAAGTTTCTCTATTATTTTTCTATTCTGTTCCGAGCTTATTTTGACTGTAATATCCGTTACAAAATCAGATGCTTTGATCATATCCTCGGACGACATGTCATATATCTGCAACCCGCTCGAATAATACGCCCTTTTATCCCCCGGAGCAGAAGGGCACAGGATCTGCCACAATAGTCTGCCCCTGGCAGTTATAGGCGCTCCAGCGGCCGAAACATAAATCTTCAATTCCAGCTCGGTATTTTTCTCCAGTTCATCCGCCATGATAATGTTAACGCCGGTACAGCTTATATTCTTTGAAAAAGCGATTCCCTGCACCAGCGGTTCTCTTGTGGTCTTGTATCCCACTTTCAGGATAACCTCGGCTCTGTAAAACTTTCTATGTTCAAAAGTAGGCACCATACCCCCCCTTTTATCTCCGTTATTATATTCCTTTTTCAGGTCACAATACAATAAAATCCTTAAACACGACTATACCAGCATTATAAACTTTCTGCAAGGCAAATAAAGAAAAGGCCGTGCCGCTTCATTCCAGCATTCTTAATCCGGAAACCATGGAACGCGCGAGTTTAAACGTCCGTCTTTTGGGAAAACCGGGAAACATGTTGACATCCAGCACATAAATATTTTCCATATTACTGTCTATCGCTATATCAATACCGGCGAAGTTCAGCTTCAAAACTTTCATGGTCTTTAAAGACTGCCTGTTGATCTTTGAGATGATCTTCCGCGGCATTACTCTCAGCAATTTTGGATCGCCTTTCCCGCCCTGAGAGATATTCGTCGTAACAGAATCAATATTGTTCTTTCTTGGATATATATAAAGCACCTTGTCAAGAAAACAGTAAACCCTGAAATCGACTTTAAATCCTTTCAGATTGAACAGTTCAACAGCTTCCTCGATGATCACGTCTTTACAAAGTAAGCTCTTCAAAAATCCGGTGTTGCCGGTTATCCCGTGGAATTTCCACCCTTGATCGGAACGTATATTTGCGATCCTGTTCTCCCTGAATCTGAAATTGGTCTGCCAGTTGTCCTTCTCCAGAAAAGTTATACCCTTCCCCATCGAGCCATACCGGGGTTTGATATACATCTTCCGGCCGTCTCCAAGCAGGTTTTTGACGACCCTGACGCTTCTGGTGTCTATCCTTTGAGGGACGTTTATGCCTGATCCGGAGAGAGCCTCCTGCGCAAGCAATTTATCCCTGTAAAGCGACGATACGCGCGGATCATTTATAAAAAACAGGTCCTTCCCCGGCAAAACGGACTCGATCCTGGCAATAAGGTCTTCGCTGAAACGGCTGAACTTCCTGCAAAAGCTCAAGTTCCCGTATATGCCCCGGTAACCCCTGTGTTCGATGTTCCTGTTCCAGTAGTAAAACGGAAAAAAAAGAAAAACTATGACCTTCCCGGTGGAGATCCCCAGGTCTTCCGCGTTGAAAAGCTCTTCATAATCCACGGCTTTATAGTTAAAGCCCTGTTCCAGAATATATTTTCTCTCTTTATCGAACTTCCGAAAAGAATCGTAATCGGGGGGGTCCCCTATGGCCAGGATCGTGGTATCTTTTTTTCTCATAAATTTACCCAAAATCTTTTTTTAAATACTGATAATGTTTCATAAGTTCGGCGTTCTGAGTCACGACAGCCCCCCTTATCTCCCTGGGAATAGCGATATGTCTCCCGATATCCACGGTCCCGTGCGCGGCGATCTTATAAACGTATCCGCGGATAAGTTTACTGAAACTGTCGGAGGAATCCTTCGGCAGTTCCGTCGGCAGGTTATCAACGGCAAGAAGCGTAATACCCCTGTCTTTATAACCGTCCCTGTAAATATCTTTTACCGGCGCATAAGTATAGGTCGGTTTTTTTCGGGTGGTGGTCCTGTAAGTCAGCTCAACAGCCCCGTCTATATCACACGAAATGTCGGCAATAAACTCCAGGCGGAAATCCTTCTTTTTATACAGATCTTTTATCATGTCCCTGGTCACCAGTTTCGGATAAGAAACGTTCCAGTAACCCGCGTTCATCAACATGTTAAGCTTCGGGATGTACCTGTCAAGGTTCGACTCAAACATATCCGGGTGTTTAAAGTATTCTTCCGGACAAAATTTCTTCCCTTTCATTGAACGCAGTCTTTCCTCCTTCTTAAAGACCATCATATATATCTTTTTATTATCATATCTCTTCTGCCTGACAAAGCGTTTTATCTCCCCCGGATGCACTTCAACGGTGTTCATCAGGCCCAGTATCTCCTGGATCCCGCAGCTCACATTGCCATGCCCGATAATACCCGTGATAAAAGGCGTAAGCTTCCCCGGGAAACCCTCCTCTCTGACCCTTTTTCCGGCTCTTTCAACGGCGCGCTTGAGATCCTCTATCGATCCGTATTTCCAGCAAGGCTTGAGCTGGAGAAAAGGCGTTTTGATGCCCCTGTTTTTCATCTTCTTCCCGTAATAATGAAGACTGTCAACCAGACCGCATATTCCCGCGAACCGCCCGAAATAGACCAGCCGTTTCCCGTTCCTGTCCGTGATCTTCTCATAATCCACCATGGTGACATCTTTTCTCAGGAACTCCTTCAATAAGTGGATATTGTTATTCTGCCCTTTAGTGGCGTGCGAGAATATCATGTAGATCTTTCCGCTCAAAATGTCAGCGGGATCCGGCGCCTTGACCCCGACAAGGAAAGACGCTTTTTTTATGCGTTTTACGATCCTGGCGCCCGCCTTGAAGTAGTCGTTGTCCTTGAAGATCCGAAAATCACTTGACACAACCTCGACTTCGATCCCCTTTTCGACCAGCCATCGCACGTCTGACGGCGTGAGGGGCGCCCTTCTCTCGCCTCTGTCCTCACTCTCCTTCAATATGCCGACTACCAGACTTTTCTTCATCTTTCTCAAACAACCCTATCCTTTTAATGTTAATATTCTAACCCTCTGTAACCTCTGCGTGTACATACATATATATGATACTTATTTCCTGTTTACTTGCAAAAATTACTTGCAAAAAAATAATTGAGGATTGCTCCCGATACAGTCCCGGGAGCAACTATAATAAACGGCCCTTACCCGCGTATTCGCCTTTTTCGGATGAAACATGATAAACAGGATCGATCATACGCCTCGAGACTTCCTCTGTATATATCCTGTCATCAACCCACGCTGCCACGACCCTTCCGGCCACTACGTAATGGTCACCCGCCGGTTTGACCCATTCGAGTTTACATTCAAAATTGGACTGGCACTCTTTTACCCTGAAAGGCTTCACTATCGCGCTTTTCACAGGGGTAAGTCCAGCTTTTTCGAACTCGCTTACCTCTCTCGGCAAAGATCCCGCTGTTATATCGATCGCTTTTGCCAGTTCAGGCCCCGGAACAGCGACAACAAACTCCTCTGTGTCCATAATATTCTTATACGTGTCCCTCGACCCGCTCACTCCAACGGCGTATAAAGGCGGACTAAAAGAAACCGGCATATTCATCCCGAATGGAGCCAGGTTCTTAACGTCACCATACAAAGTTGAAACCAGGACAACCGGCATCGGCGGTATGATCTTACTATATTCTTCAGCTTTGATCTCTGCCATCATTCTCCTCCTGTTTCAAAAATGGGGACAGCGCCCCTGCCCTTTTAATTCTTTTCTTCCGGAAATCGCCCTTCGGGCTGCTTCATACCCCTTCAAAACAGCCTCCTCTCCCCGATAAAACTCCAATGTATCAATATGGGCAACATCCGGCGTTATCACAATATCCGCTTCCCGCAATTGCGCTTTAACTATTTGATATTCCATAGAATAAATCGCCTGCACTAAAACATCAAACATATTGGGAGTATTCATATCTATTTTTTTAGAGGCTACCGGCAGCCTCTGTGTGAGATTCTTGACAAATTTTTGGATTTTTTCCACCTGCCCGCTGTTTTCCCGTATGAAGGCATTGATCTGATCGTTCAAACTTAAAAAAATACTGCGTTTACCGGATGCACTATCCGCACTAACAGGATTTTTATCTCCCGCGGCCGAACCTCTCTTCCTTCTGCCGGCCATTCTCGTTTCGGGAGCATGAATCACATTACACGCGATAACAGAGGCCGCGCCCATCTCTTTCACAACATTCACGGGAAGGGGATTTACGGTCCCTCCGTCGCATAAAAACCTGTCTCCAAACTTCACCGGGATAAATATAACCGGCATTGAAATACTGGCTCTTACAGCCTCGATCACAGAACCTTCTTTTATTAAAACTTCTTCTCCGGTATTCACATCGGCAGCTACCACTGCCAGAGGGATCTTCAGATCTTTGAACTGAATGTCTCCAATGATCGTCTTTAACAGTTCCTTGACTTTTTCTCCATGGACAAACCCTTTAAACATAAACACCAAATTAAGATCTGCCAGTTGAAACAGCCTCCTCCAATCTGTTCCCAGAACCAGCTTTTCGAATTTCGATATCTCCCCTTTTCTGGCGTAACATGCGCCGACAAGCGCTCCTATACTTGTCCCGGCTATCATATCAATAGAAGCACCTTCTTCTCTCAGGGCCTTGATCACACCGATATGCGCCAGCCCTCTTGCCGCCCCGCTACCCAGAACCAGCCCGGTTTTTGGCTTTCCACCGGCACCTGTTATCCTATTAAAAAGATTCTTCATAGGTGCCCTCCTGATCCCTTATTATCCAGAAAAGATCTTATGCCTTCGATGAATTGTTTCTCCGAGTCTATAAAGGCCGTGTTATGGGATCCACTTATTTTGAGGAATTCTTTCGGCGGGACTGCCGCGTTAAACAGTTTTTCCCCCAGGTAGAAAGGCACGATCTCGTCATCCACGCTGTGTATGATCAGCTTCGGACAATTAACGTCCTTTATTTTAGGAACAGAATCGAACCTGCTCGAGAAGACACACGGAGGGACAAAGGGATAGGCCATCCTGGCCATATCCTTAACCGACGTGAAAGTCTCCTCGGTGATAATGGCCCGGACTTTTTCTTTCCGCGCGAGATCTATCGCAACGGCCCCTCCGATCGACTCCCCGTAAAGAACGATCTTCTCCCGCGGGATATCACGTTTTTCTGTCAGATATTTAAAAGCCGCGGCCGCATCTTGATATAATCCCGGCTCGGACGGCACCCCCGTGCTCTTTCCGTAACCGCGATAATCGAAAATGAGCACGTTAAGACCCAGGCCATGAAACATCAATATCTTCTCCAGCCTGTGACCGATATTTCCGGCGTTGCCGTGGCAAAAAATAAGCGTACATTCCGCCTTATCGTTAGGAATGAACCAGCCGTTTAACCGCTTATTATCGAACGTATCAAAATAGATCTCCTCATAAGATAATCCCACCGCCCCGGGGTAATAAGTGATCTGTTTCATGGGGAAATATATGCTGCGCTTTTCGATATATCTCAGCGAGACAAGAAAAAGAACAATAAAAAGGATCATCCACAGAACTATTTTCACTTTTCCTCCCGCATTTTTACCAGCGCATTTCTCGCGCCGACACATATCGCTTCATAATTGTCTTCAGCCCCGCCGTAAATGCTGAAACTGACAAGCCGCCATATGTCCCCATGGCGGCTTGCCAATACAACCAGAATAACCAAACCTACGACACTTAACAAAAAGCCGATGCCATATGTAACGCTATTTGTTATCTCTTCCATTAAAGACTCTTTATGTTTTTCCATGATTTTCGCTTTTTATTCTACTCCAAACAGAAAACTTCCGCAATTGGGAATATTTTACCCCAAGAGATTATACACAAACAAATTCCCTTATCATTATTGTCTTTTACCCAAACTAATGATAAATTTGGATACATGAAGAAGATATTATGGAGTAAAATAACCCTCGTATGCCTGATCGCTTTTACCGGATATGCGATATGCCTTCTTTTCAATACACGGTTCGCGAAAATCACAATAGATTACTTTGCTTTCTTAACAGGAATATTTTTAGTGACTGAGGGTCTTTACAAGATATCCAGATCAAAAGCCCCTTTTTTACCGGACCAGTTTCTGAGGATTCTCCGCATTATCATCGGCATATGTCTTTTCACGATACACATCTTGCAATTCATGCACGTCAGCGCAATTTACCCTTAAAGGTGCAAACTGAACTATTACAAAGCAAGAGGCTTTACGGCGTTATCTGATAATTTCCCGGGTAGCGATAAGGTTGACGCCGAGGCCCAGAAAATTATCCGCGACAACATCCCCGACATGTACGCCCCTCTTCAGCCTTATCTTCTTCACCCCACGCATAGCTTCATCCATTCTGGACTTTGGTATGGCTTTACCGGCCCTTACCGAAAAACGCCGTAAAGCCCCTTCATTTATGTATGGGGATATAAGGCGTTTCGGCACCTACTACACTGTAACATTAATTTTGTGCCTGTTCGGTCATTGCGGGCCCGCCAAAGGCGGGCGTGGCAATCCATTATTATCAAAGATTGTTTCGTCGCCGGAGCCTGTCCCGAGCGAAGCCGAGGGGCTCCTCACAATGACAATAGGAAGCACTATTAAGGACTAATGTTACAGTGCACTAGCCCTGAGCAAGGTCGAAGGGTCGGGCTTCTCGTAATGACGGAACGGGGCAAAATGCTTTTCATTACTGAACTATTACGTTTCCATAAGATCCATGTATCAGTGGTTCCGAACATCAACCTTTCTCTGCGTGCCGCGGCATGCGGGACATTTTTCAATATCCATTCGATTTTAGTCGCGGAAAAATAAGCATCGAACCGTTGTCTCACGCTGGTTCGTTATACCTAGCGCATCGATCTTTGCTTTGGGCGCCGAACGAAGCACTTTCCTGATAGAATTTCTCACGCTTGTCTATATTTCTTCAGGGTCATGTTCCCCCCACCCGGGCTTAGGGAAATACTGGCGGAACTCCTGGTACGCGCTCGCGGTTATCCTTCCTTTCCTGTCGAACAGGACCGCGCGGCTGCCTGTAGTCCCCTGGTCTATCGACAAAATATACCTCACGGCTTCATCCCTCCTTTGCTGCTCTTTTATTTATCCACCCCAGTATATCATTGAATACTTTTTCCCGCCCAAGACCTATGGAAAGGGCATGATACATATCCGGATACTCTATTAATTCTTTATCCCCGGATCCTATGCCCGCGAATATTTTTCTGCTCGCTCCGGGATCAACCAGTTTATCCCTGCCCGGAAGCAGGAACAAAACGCCGGTCTTTAACCTGTTCTTTATAAAAGTCGCTCGGACCTGCGCGGCAGCTATTTCAAACAGCAGTTTTGATGACGCTAACCTGTGTTCCCTCGCATCCGCGTCCATTTTTTCCCGCATATTGATATCGCGGGTGCACATCGCGGCATCGAAAGGCATTTCAAACCGTTTTTGCGGATCATACAAAAGAGGCAGGAACATTTTGAGATAATCGATAGCGGCGAATTTAAGCCCGTTCCTGAAAGCGGGAGAGATGCAGATAAGTCCGGCGGCGAGATCCGGCGCAAGACACGCCATCACAAAACATAAGAGCGCTCCCATACTCTCGCCCAAAAGAAATATTTTCACGCCCGGGTTCTCCTTCCCGGCTACCTCATATAATGAACGTATATCTTTGAAATAAACGTCAAAGGAATCAATATGCCCTTTCACCCCGCCGGCCTCTCCAAACCCCCTCAACGCGACCGCGTAAGAAGAGATCCGGTTGGACAAAAAGAATCCGGATAACGGCCCCCATCTGCCCGTGTGAGCCCCAAGGCCGTGTACGAGCAATAGAACAGCCCTGGGAAAAGGAACGGTCCATTGCCTGTATATAATACCGGCCGAACTATCCGTCACCAGCGAACCCATTACACCTCATTTGATCTGTGCGAGCGGGGTCAATGTGCGAGTGTCTCAGACCTTTCCCCTCCTCCTCATGGTATCTTCTCCGCTGATCGGTTTGACCCGCTTCCTGGGACTTTTATAGACGGAGATGACATTCATGCCCTTGAAATACCTCCCGACTTCGATCATCTTCTTCCTGGACAGAGGTTCCACGACGCTCGGCCTTAACGGTGTATTGAGCTGAACCTCGTATGGTCCGATCTCTTTCGCTATTTGCGCTATCCTGCCCGCGTATCCCCTGTTCTCCTCCATGAACATGATCTGAAGAACAAGCTTCCCCTTATAACCTGTCTTGAACTTCTTTATCGCTCTTACGATGTCCGCAAGTTTCATGCCTTCTACCGGCTGGTTTATCCTGCGAAATGTCCGCTCTGAAGACGCATCCAGCTTGGCTATCACAACATCGGCCAGCGACAGATCTTTCCTTACATCTTTCCTGTACATCAAAGACGAATTGGTCAGAACCGCCACAGGTTCCTTTCTTATCCTTTTTACGGCTTTTATCATCTTCCCCAGATTTTTCGCTGAAGTGGGCTCGCCTGTCCCTGAGAAAGTCATATAATCTATTTTCACTGGAGGTAAGGATCTTATCTCTTTAATGATCTTTGATACGGGGACAAATACCTTTCTTCTTTTAGTATGCAGCACTGTCCTGCCAAGCTGGCAATAGACGCAATCAAAACTGCATATCTTTCCTTCACCTGAAATAGGATCTATCCCCAGAGAGCTTCCCAGTCTCCATGAAGGAACAGGACCGTAAATATACTTGTACTCCTTCCTGCTCTTCTCGCTCATTTCAATCCCTCCTCGATCGTCCCATCCGGCAGCATGTTATCGGGGTGGTAAATGCCGCCTTCTTCCATCTTCTTCCTTACGCATTTCGCATGATCGCCCCAGCAGTATGTTTCGACCCATTTCCTGTCCAGTTTCCCATGTTCATAAAACCTCTTAAGGGGGCAGACATCATACCACTTGCAGACCTTCCTGTTATCCATGACAATCCGATCAAACGATCTTAATTTGTTTTCGTTCCTTTGACGAACAGTAAAGGGAAAACTATATCACTTAAGCAACAGGGTATCCAAACCGCGAGGAACAGGAACAGAAAAATAGCAGCGTATAAAAACCCGTTCAACGTGCGGTCTGTAGCCATGATGATGTGAAAAAGCGATGCCCACGTGCTTAACAGAACATGGCCACCATGGGGGAATTTTGTTGCGGGCCTGAGATATGCCACAGCGACCCCAAGGATCGCCAACGGATTAACAAGCCACCATTTCTCGATAAAACCGATGTGTATACCTCTGTTGGGCATTTTGAGGAGCGTCTCTCCAAGATAAGGGATCAAAGAATCGCTGAGTGTCGCGATGCCTACTGAACCCACATACCCGACAACGAGCAGGATCCAGAGATTGCATTTCCCCTTTATGTGCGGACCGGTTCCGCAGGAGTGAAGCCGATAAATAGAAGCCGTGACGAGCGCGCTCAGAACAACATGAAATGGATGTAGCGTATAAAAGATATTGTAGGCGGTATGGGAAGGCAATTTCTGAAAAAATACCATGATCATAATGCCTGTGACCGCCCCAAAAACGGTAAAAGGCGCATGTTTCCTCAATTCTTTGGGGATCTGTCCGATCATGTTACATTCTCCTTTTCCCGCGCCTGCGGTTCCCTTTCTTTCGTCTTCTTCCCTGGTGATAACGTAAAATAACGTCACCGACCTTACACCCGACATCTTTGGCAATGACCGGGCACTTTGCCATGAACAGGAAAAATACCGGCCTTTTCGCGTCAGAAAGCGCTTCAAAATTGCCCTGCCCTTTGCTTATGACCATATCCGTTCTTCGATATATCGATAAAAACCTGTTTGAACATAAAGAAAGCACCGTGCCCGGCGCGTCTGAACCGCTTGAGACCACCCGCGCTATTTTTTCAATACCGCAAGCTGCGGCGTCCGCCCTCAAAGCGTCGTTGATAACCGGCTTCTCTTTGACGGCATAAATGATCTCCTTGCCCTCATCCATACCTTTTATCCGCTCGATCAGGATACGGTCAAACACGACCTCACCGGCGTTATCCGCCAGGTACAGGATCCTTTTCGCCTGTTTTAAGTCGCGCTTGAACCTGGCATAATCAAATATCACTTTATTTTCCTTCTTAATGACCTCTTGCTCTTCATCCAGTATTTTGGCCAGCTCCGCATCAACGTCCAGGGAGTTTTTTACTCCGTAATCGATTATATTGCCGGCAATGGCCAGCTCAACCGCCAACAACAGTTTATCACCGGCCAGCGCTACCTTCCGT
This sequence comes from Candidatus Makaraimicrobium thalassicum, assembly GCA_003644505.1. Lineage (GTDB taxonomy): Bacteria > Omnitrophota > Gorgyraeia > Tantalellales > Tantalellaceae > Makaraimicrobium > Makaraimicrobium thalassicum. Next base: position 30,383 of record QNCM01000009.1, read on the forward strand.
GTCAACTTATCGTAAATGCCCAAAGCGAGCTCATTGCTTCTTTTCTTCTCCTTCAAATAAGGATCATCATTCCCGGTCATTTCCCCCACCAGGGCGTAAATGATCCTGCCTATCCGGGGTGGAGAAAACCTCAGAGGGATCTCCGGCAGGATCCCGGCCACCTTATCCAGTATCTTTTTTTGTGTTTTTGTATCCGCACCGGCCGTTCTCGCCGCCGCAAGAGCCTGTTTGAAAAAGCATGGAATACAGTCTAAATACGTCTTCATCCGGTCTTATCTCCATTATGGGCATTCCGGCGCCTCCTGAAATTTAAAACGTAACCTTCAACCCTGGAATTATCATGAACCAGCTCACAATAAATTTCTTTTTCAAATTTAAAACCAGCTTTTTCGATTTCTTTTCTTATCTCCTGTTTCGAAGTTACGTCCGTATGCGTATCAAGATGCGTCGGGTAAACTGAAACAAGAGCATCCTCTTTAGTGATCCGCCTCATCGCTTCATAAAGCTTCATCCTGTCTTTTACAGTGCTTCTATTGTTTTTGCCCACTAAATGTATAACATCATAAAACAAGACCACATCAACCGAATTATCTTCCAGGGGGATCTTCGTTCTTTCATTTATCAGTTTAACATTTTTTACATTACCCTGTTCGATCCTTGTTTTCAACTTATCCAAAGCCGCATTATCCTTATCCAGGGCATACACTTTGCCGGTTTTCCCCACTGCCTTCGAGACCGGAATCGTGTAATAACCCTCCCCGCAGCCAAAATCCAACAAAGTTTGCCCTTCTCTAATGCCGATCTTCCGGAAAAACTTCAGGCCTTCTTCCTCTACCCATTTTGTGATCTCGGTGTTCATTTATTTTTTCGACCTTTTTCCTGCAAAATCCTGAAAAACCTTCTCGGCTGCCAACGATATCGGTTCCGTACCCGGATCGGAGGATAACTCAGGCTGCCCCGCACACCTCAGTGTTGTTAGATCCAGAGCCGATAAACCGCACCTTATCGCCAGGGCTATCATGTCAATATGCTTTACAGGAAGCTCGGAATCACTGAGGAGCTGCCCTCCTATAATTTTTCCGCTCTCCTTATCGAATACTAATTTAACAGTGTAAGGTTTTCTTCCTCTCATCATAGAGTGCTTGCTCGCCGAAGACTGTGCGGCACTGACCGCATCGATACCCTCACGCACCGCTTCTGCTTCGGTAATTCCTGTCCCCGCGATCGATTTATCAAAAAACTTCGTAGCAAAGGTATTAAGTAAAGGCGGAAATTTTATGTTATATCCTAAAATATTCCTGGCTATTATTCTGCCACTGATCACCGCGTTCGGGCGCAACTGCCCAAGGATGGATTTCCCGGTAACGTGACTCTCGTACTGGATGAGGTCGCCTCCGGCGTAAATATCGGGGTCAGAGGTCCGCAGATAATTATCTACCTTCAATCCTGACTTTCCCATTTCAAGGCCTGCTTTTTCAGCTAATTCACTATTCGGCTGAGCGCCGGCTGAAATGATCACCATTTCCGCGGTTACTTCTTCATCCGAAGAAAACACCACCTTCTCTACTTCGGTTTTACCTCCGATTGCCTTTACCCGCCGGCTTAATCGCAGATCAACGCCCTTGCCTTTCATGTATGTTTCTACTTCTTCACTCATATCCGCGTCCAGTATCCCCTGCATAACGTGTTCAAGCATCTCGACCAATATAATATTTACCCCATGCCGGGAAGCCAAATAAGCGATCTCTGTACCTATCGCCCCGGCACCTATCAATACGGCGTTCTTTACCCGCCTGGAATTCATCCAGTGCAGGATATTAACGGCATCTCCGCTTGTCCGCAGAAAGAAAACCCCCGGCAGATCGACACCCGAAACAGGCGGGATCACCGGCTTCGCTCCCGTCGCTAAAACAAGCTTATCATACGGATAACTATTCCCGTCAGCGGTAGTCACTACCTTTTCCCCTCTGTCTATACCCGCCGCTCCGGCATTTACCAATTGTATCCCCTGGCTTATGAAAATATTATCATCTTTATACGAGGGCTCTACCATAACATCCCCACAAGAGATATACGGCGTCGCGCACCTGGTTAAAAGGCCTTTTTCTTCCTGCTCTCTGATTATGGTTACATGTAAAGAATGGTCTATTTTTTTTAATGTCCGTGCCGCTAAAGCACCGCAACCGGAACATCCTATGACTACTATCCTGTTCGATCGTTTCATTACCGCCTCCGGATCATATTTTTTATTGAATTTGGGAAGATATTTTTTTGCCGCTGACGTCCCCATGTTATAAGGATCTTTTTACCCTTTGATCATCAATGCGCCGCATTCAGGACATTTCACATTATGACAGGGGATACCTCTCCGATCTCGTGTTATTGGGGATGGTTCTTGTTATCGATAATACCGCCTTTGTCCCGCTTCTGTCAAATGAATAATCAAAACCAGGTTTCCGATGCAGGATCGGAAATACCTTGTCCGCCTTCTTTTTATTAGATATTGTATTCTTAAGATTTAAATGGTAAAAATATAAGGATCAAACCTTGATGGACAAAATCACAGGATCGTTATGAAGCCCCGACTGGCCATATTTTTGTTATTGATTTTCATAATGCTCTCTCTTTTCGCCTGGCAGCCCAAGATATGTTTTGCCCCTGACGAGCTTTTCTACTACAAAAGCAGCCAGGCCATTTCGGGCATTAAAGACATATACGGCCCCGATTATTACGGCGAAAAGCGGTTCCAAAAACCACCGTTGTTTTATCTCGTCGTGGCGTTTTTCTGCAGGATTTTCGGGGCGAACTGGCTGTCGGTAAGACTGGTAACGATAGCGTCGGCTGTCCTGCTGCTCATCGTAACGTATCTCCTGGGTTTGAGAATGTTCGGTGCTGACAGGGCTTTCTTCGGGACGGGGATACTGGCCACTACCATACTTTTTTTCCGGTTCGGGCGGATCGTTCTCCCGGAAATGATGCTGGTCTTTTTCATGACAGGAGCGTTTTATTTCGCTTATGCGGGGTTCCAGAAAAACAGGCGAAACCTTTTTTACCTGTCATTTTGCCTGATGGGCATAGCCTCACTGGTCAAGGGGCCGGTAGGTTTTATTCTGCCGGCCGCGGCCATTCTGCTCTTTTCCATAACATCCGTAAAAAAAGACGTTCCTTTGCGGATACCGTGGGCATGGGGGATATTGATCATAATAGGTTCCAACCTTCTCTGGTTCCTGCCGGCCTTTCTGCTGTTCGGGAAGGAATTCGCGGATCATATCGTCAATGTTGAGATAGTCGACAGGATGACCAGGGAAGCCGGCGGCCTGAGTTTCAGCCAGGGCGTCTACCAGGCCTTTAAAGACGTATTTTTCTATATTCCCGTTCTGGCGATCCAGTTCCTGCCATGGTCGATATTGTGTCCCGCGGCCATGATCATCGGACGGAAGAACATCGAGAAAAAAAAGTTCTCTGTTCAGCGCAGATTCCTGATAATATGGATGATAACAGGTTTTTTGATGTTCACCGCGGTAACAGCCAAGAGACACCATTATGTCCTTTTGCTTTTTCCCGCGCTTTCCTTATATCTGATCTCGTTCTTTGATCTTGAACTGCGGCATATAAGAAGGATGTTCAGGGTGTTGTTGTCCCTGACCATTGGAGTGTATTTTCTGGCGGTGATGGTCTTCTTCCCCTACATTTTTATGGACGGGGTAGATCATCTGTCAGCAGAACTCAAGAAGGCCCTCATGGAAGAAAAGGCAGCGGTCTTTGCTTCATGGAGGCTCGACCCTCAGGAAATAGAACTGTATATAGACCAGCCGGTAAACGTGATAATGGGCGTGGAATTCGAAGAATACCATATGATCGCGCGAAGGCTCAGGAATGACGCGCTTCCCGTGCGCAGGAACGGCGTCATCTTATATTTAATGATAGCAAGGGAAGGATATGACAAATTCCTGGAAGATTTTCTTGAATATACGGCTAAAACTCTCCAGAGGCCCGTTACAGGCAATGAGTTGTCCAGGGGCCGGCGGTGGAGAAAGACCATCAGGTTTTCCGAATTCTGCGGTGATATCCGGGCAAACCCATGGAACATCAGGAAGCATTTTAATAAGGCTTTCCGGGAAGACGTATTTTTGGTGGCCGTAAGAGAAGAATAAGACAGAAAAGGCAATATGTATTCGATAGTCATACCATTTTACAACGAAGAAGCTTCTGTAAAAGAATTACTTGACGGCGTCGCGGACACGATGAAAGGCCTGAGAGAACCTTATGAGATCATCGCTGTCAATGACGGGTCGTCTGACGGCACGCGGGCGGAGATCGAAAAAATAAGCGGTTCAGACCCTTCCGTTATATTGCTTGATCTTTCCGGCAATAAAGGGCAGACAGCGTGCCTTGCCGGGGGGTTCAGCCTGGCCCGCGGGAATATAGTGATATCCATGGATGGAGATCTGCAGGATGATCCTGCCGAGATACCGGCAATGCTGCGGGTATTAAAGGACACGAACGCGGATGTTGTGTGCGGGTGGAGAAAAAACCGCAGGACTCCTGTCCCGGTACTTTTCATTTCCCGGCTCGGCAATTTTTTTCAAAGGGCCTTTCTCCGGCTTTCTATCCATGATATATCCTGCACATTGCGGATATATAAGAAAGATGCGGCGAAAGCTGTCGATCTCAGCAGGCGCGGCGCGCACAGGTTCATCCCGTTCATTCTTAAAAGAGAGGGATTTACTCTGGCGGAGAAGGTGGTGGCGCAAAGGCCGAGAAAATACGGAAGCTCGAAATACTCTTTAAAAAAAGTGCCGGAAACCATAAGTCTGTTCCTGGGCCTTCTTTTCGGAAAATATTAAATTTTATTATCGGAGGGGATTTTTATGAATCGCTGGATCGTTTTCGGTTTATTGGGCCAGACATTTTTCGGGATGCGCTTTCTGGTGCAGTGGATACTTTCCGAGATAAAAAAAAGAAGTTACGTGCCAACGGTGTTCTGGTATTTCAGCCTTCTCGGAGGGATAATGCTTTTCATCTACGCTTTGCACAGGAAAGATACGGTCTTTATCATCGGTCAGGGTATGGGGCTTCTTATATATTCCAGGAATATTGTCCTGATCTGGACCCGCAGACGCGCATCGAGCGAGCTGGTAAAAGAAATATAAGCCGGACGCATGAAAGCCTGGCCTTTTATTCCTGTCTCTCGATTTCCTGGTATCTTTTTTCTAAAACTTTATTTATATTTTCGATTTTTGATCTTGCCTTTTTATATGTCCTGATTTGCCCGGCACCCGTTATATGATCAATAACTCCCGGGTCGGTGGACTTGCTCTCCGTGCACCCTGATACACACATTGACAACAAACCTATGGTTAAAAGAATAATAAGAAATCTTTTTGTCACCACCTGAACTCCTCACCAGACGGCTTGTTTTAAAAGCTCTCAATATCTTCTAAAATTAGAGCTTGGTCTTTCTTTTGGAGGCCTGGCTTCACTTACATTTATATTTCGTCCGCCAACAGAAGTAAGGTTCAATGCTTCCTTAGCAGCTTCCGACTCAGCGGGACTTGACATTTCGACAAATCCAAAGCCTTTGTTCGGGATTATATTTACAGATTTCACCATACCATGTTCAGCAAACAATTCATGCAACTCATCTTCGTCTGTAGAGTAACTTAGATTTCCAACAAACAGTTTACTTCCCTGCATTTCTCCTCCTTATTCTTGCGGAATAACTTTTTCAAATTCTTCCAGAGTTTCCGCAACTATTTCGTCCATCAATTCTTTCACCGATACAATTTTTTTTATTCTTGAAACGTTCGTTCCGGCAAACACTACCGCGTTATCTATATCCCCTTCAACAGCGTCGATCAAAGCTTTGGCAATACAATATTGAACCGTATCAGGGTCACAGGTCCTGAGGCACTGATAATTACAGGTAAATTCTTTTCTTTCTCCACGCAGTATTTCATCAAGAAATTTTGTCCTTATTGCTTTCGCCGGCATACCCACCGGACTTTGTATAAAAACAATATCATCTTCATTCGCGTTAAGATATAATTGCTTAAATTCATCAGCCACTGAACATTCAAAAGTCGCTACAAACCTGGTACCTATCTGTACGCCCTTTGCCCCCATTTTCAGGAACTTCGCTACATCTTTCCCGTCAAAGATACCTCCTGCCGGGATAACGGGAATAGTTATTCCATACTCTTTTTCGTATTCTCCAACCAGATCCAAAACATCTTTCAACGCATTCTCAAGCAGCGGCTTCTCTCTCATCTTTCCTTTAAGAGATCGTAATTCTTTTAAACTATAACCCGCTATATGCCCTCCTGATAACGGCCCCTCAACTACAAAAGCGTCCGGAAAGCGGTTATAACGTCTCTTCCACGTTTTCAGCAAAAGTTTAGCTCCTCTTGCCGAAGCGATCAACGGGATCAATTTTATCGGTGAACCCTCCGCAAATTCCGGCAGGCTTATAGGCAGTCCCGCCCCTGAAATAATATAATCCGCTTTTTCCTTTACGGTAGTTCTCGCCATATCTTCATAATTGCTTAAAGCGACCATTATGTTAACACCGATAACTCCATCGGATAATTCCCTTGCTCGTCTTATTTCCGTTTGAAGATGTTCCCTGCAAGATTTAGGCACATCTGCCCTGTTTTCTTCCGTATCTGGAGGAAGCCCTACACTGGCTATAGTACCTCCACCGCCGCAATTCGCTACCGCAGCGGCTAAAGACGCCATAGATACCCTGACTCCCATTCCACCTTGAATGACAGGAACCTTAATTTCCAAATCGCCGATTACAAGCGGCTTTAATTTATCAGACATAATTTTTTCCTTTTATATAACCCCCTCATGGGGGTTATTATTATAATACAGAAATCCCTGAAAACCAAGATATTCCACATCTCCGAATTTGTAAATGTAATAGAGTCAACTACTTGCAAATATGGAATGGCGGAGAGGGAGGAAACGCCCCTCATATCACCAGCGTTTACGGGACAAGCTGCTTTTACTCCTCCTCTTCGCCGCCCCCCGGGGACTGCTCCGGAATACCGTCCGGGTTATGAACTTTTCACGCGGAAGCTCGGGATGCTCTGAAACGGGCAAGGCTGTCTTGATGAGTTTCTCGATGTTGCGGATATCATTGCCCTGTTCCGGGGTAGCGAACGAGATAGCGCGCCCTTTATGCCCGGCCCGGCCTGTGCGTCCGATCCTGTGCACGTAATTCTCCGTATCGTCCGGAAGATCGTAATTTATGACCGTTTCTATACCGACAACATCTATCCCCCTTGCCGCTATATCGGTCGCGACAAGTATCCTGTACTTTCCCCTTTTAAACCCCTCAAGCGCTTCCCTCCGCTGTTTAAGTGTACGGTCCGAATGTATCTCCGCCGCGTTATGCCCCATTTCTTTGATCAGGCGTTTGATCTTGCCCGCTCCCCTTTTTGTCCGTGAAAAAAGCAGCACCGGACCGCGATACTGATCGAGCAGGTTGGCCAGCAATTTCTTCTTGGCTTCTTTTTTTACGATAAACAACTCCTGGATAATACGTTCCGCGGCGGTCCCTGACGGCGCGACCTCGACATGGACGGGAAGCTTCATATGCACGGCCCCTATTGACACGACTTCCCCGGGTATCGTCGCCGAAAAAAGCATGGTCTGCCTTTTTTTGGGGACGAACTTAAGGATGCGTTCTATATCCGGCTTGAAACCCATATCCAGCATCCTGTCAGCTTCGTCCAGGATAAGGACCTCAACTTCATTCAAACGCAGTGTCCTCTGATTCATATGGTCGATAAGCCGTCCGGGCGTGGCGATAATAACACGCGGGTTCTTTTTCAGGACCTTCAGCTGGGCCTGCATCGGAACCCCCCCTATAATGACCACGGTCTTTATCCCGAATAAGAGCGCTATCTCCCGGAAGGCCTCATTTACCTGTAGAGCTAATTCCCTGGTAGGAACGAGTACCAGACACTGTCCCTTATTGCGGGAAAGACGCTGGATAACGGGTATAGCAAAAGCCAGTGTCTTGCCTGTGCCGGTCTGGGCCACCCCGATAATATCAGTACCCTCTATAGCGATGGGGATAGCTTTATGCTGGATCGGGGTCGGCTGAGTGAACTTCAGCCGGTCCAACACTTCGAGTATTTTCGGGGCGATGCCCAGCCCGTCAAAAGAGACATTCGTTCTCGCTTCTTTCATCATGATATTTTAACTCCTCATTTTTTCTAACCTGGGATCAGAGCTTCACCTTCTTGCCCTTTTCCGGTCATTTTCATCCAAATAGAATTTTCTTATCCTTATATTTTTCGGTGTGATCTCTACAAGCTCATCATCCTCGATGAACTCAAGGGCAAATTCAAGGGTCATCTCCCTCGGAGGAATAAGCTGTATAGCGTCATCTGACCCTGACGCGCGCATATTAGTCAGCTTCTTTTCCTTTAACGCGTTTACGACAAGGTCCATCCCTTTATTGTTTATCCCCAGGACCATCCCCTCATACAGGTCATCCCCCGGGCTGACAAAGATCTCCCCCCTCGGCTGCAGATTATAGAGCGCGTAAGCGACCGCTTTACCGCCCGACTGTGACACCATAACACCCGTCTGGCGTGACGGCATTTTCCCTTTATATGTCTGATATTCAAAAAAGTTCTGGTACATGATCCCGGTCCCCCGTGTCATAACCAGAAAATCGCTTCTGAAACCTATCAACGCCCTTGAGGCGATAACGAATTCCATCCTGCTGGTGCCCGACGATGTCGAGGCAAGGCCCCTTACCTCCGCCTTTCGCGCCCCAAGCGCCTGCATGACAACGCCCTGGTACTCTGAGTCCACCTCAATGACCACTTCCTCTACAGGCTCAAGTGTCTGCCCTCCCATTTTCTTTAATATTACCTGCGGGCGCGATACTTCCATTTCATATCCTTCACGGCGCATTGTTTCTATCAGGATCTCCAGATGCAGCTCACCCCTGCCTGAAACTTTGAACCGCTCCCCGCCTTCGACCTCAGCGGCCTTTATCCCGACATTTATCATTGCCTCATGCTCGAGCCGTTCACGTATATGACGCGACGTCAAAAATCGTCCACCGTCCCTGCCCGCAACAGGACTTGTATTATGCGAAAAATTCATGGAGATCGTCGGCTCGTCTACCTTTATTGTCGGCAACCCTTTTGGGTCATCAACGCACGTCAGAGTCTCACCTACCTGTACACCCTCTATGCCGGAGATCGAGATTATATCACCCGCTGTCGCCTCCATACTCTCTACCCGCTTTAGACCCCGGTACTTCATTATCTTGGTCGCTTTCCCCCGGAGGATAGTGCCGTTCCGTTTCACAAGGGCCACAGGGTCGCCGACACGGATAGCTCCGTGGAAAATACGCCCTATCGCTATAAGCCCTACATATGAGTCGTAATCAAGCATTGTAACCAGCATCTGAAAAGGACGTTCGGGATCAGCGACCGGGGGTAACACTCTGTGCAGGATCGTCTCTAAAAGCGGTTTCACCGATTCCCTCGGCTCATCAAGGTCAAGAGCCGCGTAACCGTCTTTACCCGAAGCGTAAACTATAGGGAAATCAAGTTGTTCATCCGTGGCGTTCAGTTCACAGAAAAGGTCAAATGTCATATCAGCAGCTTCATCGGGCCGTGCATTGGGCCTGTCAAGCTTGTTGATAACAAGGATCGGCTTCAGATGAAGCTCAAGCGATTTTTTAAGGACGAATTTCGTCTGAGGCATAGGCCCTTCGAACGCGTCGACCAGAAGAAGAACACCATCGACCATCTTCAGGATCCGCTCTACTTCACTGCCGAAATCGGCATGTCCCGGAGTATCAACAATATTTAACCGCACTCCTTTATACTCAAGAGAGGCATTCTTTGACAGGATAGTGATCCCCCTCTCCTTCTCCAGGGGGTTGGAATCCATTATAGCGGCCTCGCCTTCCTTGAACTCGTAGGCTCCGGTGTATTTCAAAAGTGCGTCAACAAGTGTCGTCTTCCCGTGGTCTACGTGCGCTATGATGGCAATATTCCTTACATCTTTCCTTCTTTTCTGATTCGGCATATTATTTATTCCTATTAAACAAAAAACCACAAAGCTAAGATTTCCTAACCTTGTAGTTTAAGAATTCCTGCGACTCACCGATCTAATATCTGATGCTTACTTTATTCTATCCTAATTTAGTAAGTTTGTCAACTTATCAGACCCATCCCTGGAATTTCGTGGAACTATGGATGGTAAATAACATCTTAAAAGACAAGGTCTGACAACATATCGCCAGGCCTTGTCTTTTGTTTATTACATTACAGCTTTACTACGTTTATAGCTTCCGGGCCCTTTTGTCCCTGCTGAATCTCAAACTCAACAGACTGCCCTTCATCTAAAGACTTATAGCCTTCGCCCTGAATCGAGTTGTGATGTACAAATACATCCTTGCTGCCGTCTTCAGGGGTAATAAATCCATAACCCTTTGAGCTATTGAACCATTTTACTGTTCCTTTTGCCATTGTTCACTTCCTCCTTTTGGAAATATTATACCCCTATGCCCCTTCCTGTCAACAAAAATACTGTCATCCAGATCCTCATATCGTGTTCTCGATAGCCCGGCTAAATAGCCTGTTGAAAATGCTGCTTGCAGACTAAACCCCCCGCAATCCCCATCAACATCTATCATTTCCCCGGCAAAATACAGCCCTTTTACCTTTTTTGACTCCATAGTTCCCGGGTCTATCTCTTTTACCGATATTCCGCCGCGTGTTATCTGAGCTTTTTCAAATGAAACGGTATTTGCAACATCAAACTTTACTTTTTTAAAAAGCATTATGAGATCTTTTCTTTCTTTTGATGTTAACTGGTTGGCTTTTTTGTCTTGAGGAATTTTAGAAAGCTCTAAAAGAAGCTCACTAAACCGCATAGGCACAAATTCTTTCAAAATATTCTTTAGCTTCTTCACTGAAGATCCTGAAATCTTCTTTATCAGCACCTCTTCTGTTTCTTTTGGATCAAGCATAGGCATTATATCAATTTCCAGAGACACTTTTTTTCCTTCATTAAGCCAGTCTACCACTTTCGAACTGGAAGAAAGTGTTATAGGACCTGATATCCCATTTTTTGTAAAAATTATACTTCCCTTTCCTGATGCTGCCTTCTTCTTCCCGGCTTTAAAAACAAGTTTTACATCATTAAGAGACACCCCTTCCAACCTTTCAGGAAGAGTGCTTTCTAAAGTTAATGCTACTATCCCGGGGGTCAAAGGGACTATCGTATGACCCAGTTTCTCAGCTATCCTTATTCCATCTCCAGTTGAACCCGTTGCCTCATAAGAAAGTCCGCCGGCAGCAACAATAACCTTATCCGCTTCAATAATAGTCCCGTCCTCGCGTAAAACACTTTTAACAACACTTTGAGATACAATAACTTCCTTAACGCTTGTATTAACCAAAACCTTTATTTTTAGTTTCTTTACTTCTTCTATAAGTAGATCCAAAACACTCGATGCTTTATCTGTCACAGGAAAAACTCTTCCGTCCTCTTCTATCCTGGTCTTTAGTCCTCTCCTGGCAAAAAATGATATAAGATCATTATTATCAAAAGCCTTAAACGCATCCCTCAAAAAACTCCCCGTTTTAGAAAAATGATGGATCAGGTCCTCTGATCCACATATATTTGTCAGGTTGCAGCGCCCGCCGCCTGTCAAAAGAAGCTTTCTTCCAAGGTGTTCATTCTTTTCAATAAGAATCACTTCATTTTGAGTAGAAGCAGCACTTATTGCCGCCATCATCCCGGCGGGCCCGCCACCAATAATTATGATCATTTTTTTCCCTATATTTACTTTATTGTATTGTAGCGCTTAGTGCTCACGTGGTAAATGGTGGGGTTCCGGGGACAGGTGCGGGATCGAAAAGAAAAGGCCTGGCAAAAGATCGCCAGGCCTTTTTTCGCGGGTTATGTTATATCTTTACTACGTTTACAGCCTGAGGGCCTTTGGCACCTTCTTCGGTCTCAAATTGGACTTTTTGTCCTTCGCTTAAGGACTTGAAGCCTTCGCCCTGGATCGCATTGTGGTGAACAAAACAATCTTTGCTTCCATCATCTGGTGTAATAAACCCATAACCTTTTGAGTCATTGAACCATTTCACTGTTCCTGTTGCCATTACTCTCTACCTCCTTTTAACAATAAAATTACCGTAAACAGGAACTAGTGTAAAAAACCACAAGGCGCATGTCCTCCTAACCTTGTGGCTTAAAACTTCTACTTCCCATTTACCACTTCCGAATATAGTATTATAAACTATTTTTTGTATTTGTCAATAGAACTATTGAATATTTTCAGGTCGGGGCTTATCTCATCATAAATAATTGGAAAATAAGAAAAACAATGACAATGATCGAAACTACTATAAAAAAACTCCTTGAAAAGGTTGAAGAATATCCAAATTGTTTTAAGAATTTACCTATTGAATCCCTCTTTTCCTTTCGAGCTCGTTTCGGTAATCCGGGAATGTGCGTAAAAAGCCGTCCAAGTGCTATGCTGAGGCGCATGCGCACATTGATAGCCCAGCCCGATGCTTCCAAAAGAATGCTCATATCCCGCCTTCGGATCTTTACAAAACCTGCGATCATGCCGGGCAATATAACGATCACTATGATGCCCAGTAAAACACCCAGTACATGACTCAGTTTTACCTGGGATAAGGCCTTGATAATATAAGCGAACGCTGAACCAAGGGCGGCGATAGCGATACCTCCGCCTAACAGAAGATCCCGCGCGGCACCTGACGTAGTAGGTACAGCCATAGTCGTCTGGATCTTCTCTTCGCGGACTTTACTTAATTTATCGACCTGCGCCTTCAGAAAATCGCTTACTTGTCTGCAAGGAGCGGTTACTGATTCCCAAATGCTGATCGGATTAACCACAATATCCTTAACCTCCGCGTCCCATTCGCAACCATCGGTGCTAAAAAATATGCCCCGTTTCCCAACACGGAGCTCTCCAATGTTGCTTGAAGTCACGGGGGCTACAATATTAAATGCGATTTCGCGGTCCTGGCGGCCTGTCACCTCCAAATACAACAGACACATATAACTTTTTTCTGACCTGATTTTATGTGCCTGTACATCCTGAACTTTCATGGTAAACATTATTTCTCTCCCATCGATCACTAATGTACCTGCCTCAAAAAGCGCGCGAATGCCCGGATCGTAGAGATTCGCGAAACTCACAAAATTGTTGGCCAGTTCCAATAGCCATCGCTGATAAAGAATAAGTTTTTCTGCTGTAAGAATTTGACTTAGTTCATCCGCGACACTCCTGTCTTTGTCAATAAGTTCGTTTACCCGTTCCCTGTACTGTCCCTGAAGATATTTGCGGAGCGAATCATCACCCAATTTCTCAACAGCGCCGCCCTGTTTACTTTCTACGTAGGCCCGGTATGGAGCAAATATAGTTTTTACTTTTTCCCACTGCTGCCGTGTCAATTGCTTGACATCCTCTCCAATCGCACGCTTGAAAACTTTATCTCTCAACTCGAGTAACCGCTCTCTATAGAGAGTATTGATCGCGCTGGTAAAGTCCAACATACCTTCCGGATCAACCTTACCAAGCGGGGCATTCATAAGTCGATTTCTTAAAACTTCCGGATCCGCAAAATCAATTTCTTCCAGTTCTTTTTGTCGAAGCTGCATCTGGACTGCCGCCCGTTCATCAAACCCGACCATGGCACATTGGGTAAAATACTGATCTATCTTCTCCTCCAGATCAGCCACTAACTGATATAGGTGCGGAGTATCGTTCCCCCATGGCATAACATCCGTAGACTCTTTTCCGGCAGGGACATTACCTTTTTCTTTCCAGACAAGGTATGTTTCTGCCGTATGAAAAAAGTCTTCAAGCTCTTTTTTGCCGACACCCGGTCTGTTGCTGGCATCCATTGTAGAGCCAACCGTATCCATAATGGACGAAATAAATTGCGCGAGATCGGCGTCAGCAACCGCCTCAGGAGGCACAACGCCGTCTCCGTTATTCGCGGCATTCGCTATGATACTCCTGGCGTCACGAACCTGCTGCAAGCTGATCTCTTTTGCCTGCGGCACTCCAAGATTATTTAGAATAAACTCTGCTGTCTTTCGCAACTCCTGACCTTCGACATGGCTGGTGTCAATATCGTCAAGTCTGAGAACATCGGTACCTTCTGATAAATGGCTGCGACCGGCAAGCATCCGATATAACCAGGATTGTGCTTCCTTGAGTTCACGCGTCCGTATGCGGCCATTCTTATCCATATCTACATGAGAAAGAAATACGCGGTCACAATCAAGATTATCGATCGGAACGCTTGTAGCAGCCCAAAGAGCTTCATTAAGTGTCTGAATTTTCCCTAAATCATGCGCATCCTGGATCTTCAATTGGTGACTGCCTCCATATCTTTTAAATACAAGCTCTGCCATTGTCGACTCCTTTTTTACTCACGTTATTTCGTACTATTCTATACTGCCAAGGGTCATCGCAAAACATCGGCCAATTCTTTATAGTAAAGCATCAATTTTTCGAAAACCTTGATCGTTTCCTGTGTCATCCAGACGGTCAAAATGATCACGGCTACAGAGATCAATACCTTCAGATACAATTTCGTCCGGGGCCTGAACCATAAAAGGAATAGCCCCAGCGGCCCGAAACAAAGAATCGCGCCCACTATTACCCAGGGCCTATAAAACCATTTTTTCTCCTCTTCCCGGATGGTTTCCATTTTATCCTTTCGGTTCAATAAAACGTTTATACAATACCTTAAACAAAAAATCTCTTCAACATATTTTATTACAAACTGAAATGACAAAACTGTCATTCTATTATGGCAACTCTTCTCTTATATATACGTCCAAATCACTACTGTCCGGTTATAAGTTAAATAATAACAACTGGTTACAAGAATCACTTGTTTTAATTTGTAGATCATACCCCGCAAGTGCCTGTAAAATGGGGGTTTTCTCGAAAACTGTAACACTCAAAATCTGTAATATTGTGTAAAGGCTTTGCTCTATTTTTAGTTGTTTTCCCGTTTTTTGATAATCGCGATTAGCACGTAAATCGAAATTGCTCTCCAAATTTGAGTTTTCACTGCGTTCTCGGATGTTCCGAAGAACGCTTTTATTCTCAAATGTTGCTTGATCCATTTGAAAAATAGTTCTACTTGCCAGCGGCATTTGTAAAGTTGTGCTATGGTTATTGCCGGAAGACTGAAATTGTTTGTTAAGAATGTGGGATATTTCTGTGTTTCTGAATCGAAATACCGGATACGGCGA
>QNCM01000010.1 GCA_003644505.1 Candidatus Makaraimicrobium thalassicum
ATAAGACGGGGATGATACTCGGAATTGCCGACTTTATTATCATCCAGTTCGATCCCAAGCTCATTGAGGTCTAAAGCATTGACAAATGCGTCATACGCACGAACAGGATGATCTTGACAGACCGATACTTTGAGGAAAGAGAAGCATTTGTTGAGGATTTTCGCCGTTTCGATATGCCATGATATTATTTCCTTTGTTTGTTAGTGGGTTTTCATATATTATACCATATCGATAGGTTTGAATTTTGTTTTCCGTTTTATGTTAAAATGTCCGATTTTATTAATTATGACACAGTCTCCGGGGTGTAACTTTCGGTCAACTATGGTTTTTAGTTGACATGCCAGGCCATTTATTTTATACTTGGATTTTTATAAGTTTTGATGTGGGTATTATATATAAGACAAGATATATATATATAACTTAGAAACTTAGCTCTGCATAAATTCGCACTTATGATTTACTCACACTGGCGTGTTCGTAAATTATGTGCTTATTCAGAGGCCTGCTGAGAGACGTTTTTACGGAGGAGAGGCGATGATCAAAGTTGGGGTGGTCGGCGCAACCGGCTATACAGGAGAGGAGCTTCTGGAAGTCCTTCTAAGGAATCCCGAAGTGAAGATAACCTGCCTTTCGGCGCTTGTCGAGAGGGAGACAATGATTTCAGACCTTTATCCGAAATTCGGTAAGAAGATCTCCCTGTTATGCAAGAATCTTGACGTGGAAGAGGTCTCTGCCGGTAGTGACGTGGTCTTTTTGGCTCTTCCGCATACGGTATCCATGGCAGTCGCGCCTCAGTTCCTTAAAAACGGGAAGAAGGTGATAGACCTCAGCGCTGATTATCGTCTGCCCGCGGAGATATATGAGGAATGGTACAAGACAAAGCACACAGATCCGGAAAATCTCCATGATGCCGTGTACGGGTTGCCGGAACTGAACAGGGATAAGATCAAGGGCGCGCATTTTGTGGCTAACCCCGGTTGTTACCCCACCGGTGTTATTCTGGGTCTTCTGCCGGTCGTTAAAGCGGTGGTGGATGCAGGCCTCACGATCATAGTGGATTCCAAGACCGGGGCCACGGGCGCCGGGAGAAAGGGCACGATACCTTTGTCATTCGGCGAGATCGACGAGAACTTTTATTGTTATAAAGCTAATGAACATCAGCATATGCCGGAGATGGAGTATATACTTTCGGGCGTAGTCGGCGCGGAAGTCCAGGTGAATTTTGCGCCCCACCTTCTGCCGATAAGAAGGGGCATACTGTCAACCATCTATATCCAGCATAAAGGTCTGCCGGGAGAGAACGAGATACATAAGATGTATGAAGATCATTTCAGGGAAGAACCCTTTGTCAGACTGAGACCTCCGGGCGAGATGCCGCAGATACAGGATGTTGCAGGCACTAATTTCTGTGATATAGGCATCAAAGTTGCCCGCGGGATGCTGATAATAGTCACTGTGATAGACAACCTTTTAAAAGGTGCGAGCGGGCAGGCGCTCCAGAATATGAACATAATGTCCGGTCTGGACGAACGCACCGGGCTTTTATAGAGGCGTCATAGAAGCTGCACCGCACATATCGTTTCAAAGGTGGTTTGCTTTATGAAGGAACATATCCTCCCAAAAGGATTTCTTGCCAGCGGCATACATTGCGGGATCAAAAAGAAGCGGAAGGATCTTTCGCTTTTTTATTCGGAAAAAGCCTGCAAAGTCGCGGCTCTTTTTACCAGAAACACCGTAAAAGCCGCTCCTGTGCTGCTGGCCCGGGAGCAGCTTAAAAAGGGCGGATATGTCAGGGCTGTGGTGGTCAACAGCGGAAACGCCAACTGCATGACCGGCAGGGGCGGCATGAGAGATGCTAAGCGCATGGCGCGCGGCGTGGCAAAGCTGCTGTGTATTCCGCATAGAGAAGCCCTGGTCTCCTCGACGGGAATAATAGGCAAGCCCATGGTCATGAAGCCCATTATGGACGGGATGGCTGTTCTTGTGGCGGGGCTGTCCACGCGCGGTCTTATTGACGCGGCTGAGGGGATCATGACCACGGACCGTTTTACTAAAATCGTATGCCGCACATTCACGGTCGGAGGGAAGAAGATCATCATGACCGGTATAGCCAAGGGCGCCGGGATGGTGAAACCTGACATGGCGACTGTGCTTTGCTATATCCTGACAGACGCCAGCATATCACAGGAAGCCATAAAAAGGGCCCTGTCCAGCAGCATCGATGTCTCATTGAATGCCATAACGGTAGACGGCGATATGAGTACCAATGATACGATGATGCTTTTAGCTAACGGAGAGGCCGGCAACCGCTTGATCAGAGAGAAGGGTAAGGATTTCGAACTTTTTCGTAAAAATCTTGAGATCGTCTCCAGGGATCTTGCCGGGATGATCGTGCGGGACGGAGAGGGCGCCAGTAAGGTCATCAAGGTGCGGGTAAAAGGAGCGAGGACAGGCTCCGACGCGAAAAAAGTGGCGGGGACCGTGGCGAATTCACTCCTGGTCAAATGTGCCGTTCTCGGAGGTGATCCTAATTGGGGACGTATAGCGTCCTCGGCCGGTGCCAGCGGGGTTGTATTTGACCCCGGGAAAATGCAAATAATCCTGGACGGCATAACGTTTTTTAAAAGAGGGAGAGCCGTGTCGTCCGTGACACGTAAGACAGCTTCGGTGTTCAAGGGCAGGGATGTGCGGATAGAGGTGGACCTTCACAGCGGCAAGGGAGAAGCTTCTGTCTTATCCTGCGATATTTCAAAGAAGTATATCACTTTGAATTCGCATTATACGACGTGACCCCGGGACCCTGTCTCGTTTAAAGGTGAGATATGAAAGAGGCTATCAGGAAAAGCGAAGTCCTTATAGAAGCGCTGCCGTACATAAAGAAATTTTTCAATAAGGTCGTAGTTATAAAATTCGGCGGCAGTTCGCTGCTTAAAGAGACCGCCCGCAGCATGGTCCTGCAGGATATAGTGTTCATGCGGTATGCCGGCATGAAACCTGTGCTGGTCCACGGAGGCGGCCCCAATATAAACAAGCGGCTGAGGGAAGCCGGGATAGAGACGAAGTTTATCGACGGGCTCAGGGTTACGTGCGAGAAGTCGATGGGTGTTGTGGATTCCGTCCTTATGGAGGTGAATAAGGCCCTTGTGGATGAGATAAATTCGCTTGGCGGCGATGCTTTCGGACTGAGCGGAAAAGAGAATAACATGGTCCAGGCCGTCAGACGGGAAGCCCCGGACCTGGGATTTGTCGGCAGGGTAGAGGCGATCGACACGACGATTCTGCACCGGCTTATTGACACGAATATAATCCCCGTGGTCTGTCCGGTCGGGAAAGGGAAGGATAACAAACTTTATAACGTAAACGCCGATGAGGTCGCCAGCAGCCTTGCGGTAGCGCTCGGCGCTGAGAAGTTCGTTGTTCTGACGAATGTCACGGGCATTATGAAAGACAAGGACGATCCGGGATCCCTGTTCCATTCGCTGACGCTGGAGACTGCCAGACATCTGATCGAGACCGGAGTCATCAAAGGCGGCATGTTACCGAAGACAAATGCCTGCCTTAACGCGCTCGGTGGAGGGGTGCGGAAATCACACATCGTCGATGCGAACCTTTCTCATGCGCTGCTTCTTGAGATATTCACCGACAAAGGTATAGGGACGGAGATCATAAAAGAGAGCTGAACAGGAAGAGAAATAACAGATGGATATGAACGAAATTAAAGAGCTGTATCAAAAGTATGTGCTTCCGACATATACGCGTCAGGATCTGTGCCTGGTCAAGGGCGATGGTATCTGGGTGGAGGACGCCGGCGGGAAAAAATACCTGGATTTTTTCCCAGGCTGGGCTGTCAGCGGGACAGGACACCGCCATCCGAGAGTTGTCCGCAGGATTGCCGAACAGCTTGAAAGAATATTGCACGTGTCGAACAATTACTACAACGACGTCCAGCCCCTTCTTGCGAAAAAGATAGTGGAGCATTCGTTCCAGGGAAAGGTGTTTTTTGCGAACAGCGGCGCGGAGGCCAATGAAGGAGCGATAAAACTGGCCCGCAGGTACGGGAATCCTGACAGATACGAGATCATAACCATGGAGAAGTCCTTCCATGGCCGGACACTGGCTACCCTGACAGCGACCGGCCAGGATAAGGTGAAGGAGGGCTTTTCTCCGCTGCCGGAAGGGTTCAAGCACGTCCCTTTCAATGATATCGACGCTTTTACAGATGCTGTCACGGATAAGACGGCCGCTGTTATAATAGAGCCTATACAGGGGGAAGGCGGGATCAATGTCGCCGATGAGATGTATATGCGTGACTTGAGCTGTGCCTGCCGGAGAAAGGATATCCTCCTCATTGTTGACGAGGTCCAGACGTGCATGGGCCGGACAGGCGAGATGTTCGCTTACAAACACTTCGGGATCGAACCTGATGCCATGACCCTGGCTAAATCTCTGGGAGGCGGGCTGCCTATCGGGGCCCTGGTCGTTAACAAGAAATTTGTAGATGTTCTGAAAGCCGGTTCTCACGCGTCCACGTTCGGCGGGAGCCCGATCGTCTGCGCCGCGGCTCTGGGCGTGTTCGAAGCCATCGAGGAGGATGATCTGCTGGAAAACGTCGCTGAGATGAGCGAGTACCTTATTACACGGCTTAATGAATTAAAAGAAAAGCACCCTGTCATTAAAATGGTAAAGGGAAAAGGCCTGATGATAGGAGTAGAACTGGATATTGAAGATGCCGCGGGCATAGTGGGCGCGTGTATGAAAGAAGGGCTTCTGATAAACTGCGCGCAGAAGAACATACTGCGGATCATGCCGCCTATCACGGTTACAAAAAAGAATGTCGACGCGGCTATTGAGAAGTTTTCAAAGGTACTGAAGAAAATATGAAGAAGAGAGACCTTATAACACTTGAGGCCCTGAGTTCCAGGGAGATATTCAGTATCATGAAACTTGCCCGGAAACTGAAAAAGGCGCCGCTGTCGCGAAAAAAGGTGTTCAGGGACAAGACGCTTGCGCTTTTATTCCAAAAGCCGTCCAACAGGACGAGGATATCGTTCGAAGTGGCCATGGTCCATCTGGGAGGACATGTGTTATATCTCAACCCGCAGGAGATAGCGATGGGAACGAGGGAACCGGTCAAGGACGTGGCCTGTGTGGTCTCGCGGTATGTGGACGGTATCGTGGGCCGTGTGTTCTCGCATCAGGACATCGTTTCTCTTGCGAGATATTCGGACGTTCCGGTGATAAACGGCCTGTCTGACCTCGCGCACCCCTGTCAGGCGCTCAGTGACATATTTACTATCAGGGAGAGGATAAGAAGGCTCAGGAAGGTTACGCTGGCGTACGTCGGTGACGGGAATAACGTGCTGAACTCGCTGCTTATGGTCTGTGCCAAGACAGGTGTAAGCATGAAGATCGCTACTCCGGAAGGTTACGGACCCTCCAGGGAAATTTTCGACGAGGCTTCAAAGATAGCCAAAAGTAAACGCGCGGTCATGGAGATGTCAACAGATCCATACGAAGCTGTCAGGGGGAGTGATATCGTCTATACCGATGTATGGGTCAGTATGGGCCGGGAAGAAGAAAGGGATAAGCGCCTCAGGGATTTCGAGAGGTTTCAGGTAAATGAACGGCTTATGAAAGCGGCTAAAAAGAATGCATTGATAATGCACTGTCTTCCGGCGCATCGCGGTGAAGAGATCACAGACGTGATCGACGGAAAGAATTCCATAGTCTATGATCAGGCGGAAAACAGGATGCATGTCCAGAAGGCGATCCTGCTTAAGATACTCGGGCGGGGATAGGAGATATACCATGACGAAAAAGAAGATCGTGCTGGCTTATTCAGGGGGGCTTGACACCTCTGTAGCCATAAAATGGCTGATGGAACGCGGGTACGAGGTCATCTGTTATATGGGCGACGTCGGACAGGGGGCGGATGTTGAACGCAGCCGGAAGCGTGCCATGAAGATCGGCGCGGCAAAATGTATCGTGGGGGATCTGAAGAGAAGATTTATCAGTGAATACGCGTTTCGGACACTAAAAACAGGAGCGGTATATCAGGGCAAATATAACCTGGCCACCGCGCTTTCCCGCCCTCTTATAGCGGAGGCGATGGCAGACTTCGCGAAAAAAGAAAAGGCCGGTGCTGTTGCTCACGGATGTACGGGTAAAGGCAATGACCAGGTTCGTTTCGAGGTGGTGTTCCATCTAAAGGCTCCGGGACTCAAGATAGTGGCTCCGGTCAGGGAATGGGAACTTACGACGCGCGAGTCCGAGATCGAATACGCGAAAAGACACAAAATACCGATCGAGCAGACGAAGAAAAAGCCTTACAGCATAGATGCCAACCTCTGGGGTATCAGCGTGGAAGGCGGAAAGCTGGAAGATCCGTGGTCCGAACCGCCGAAAGATACGTATATCAGCGTTGTCAGCCCCGAGAAAGCCCCTGCGAAGGCGCAGTACGTGACCATTAGTTTCAAAAAAGGCGTTCCTGTGGCCGTGAACGGCACGAAATACAGCCCCGTGCAGCTTGTCCGTAAATTGAACGGGATAGGGGCCGGGCACGGGGTGGGAAGGGTGGATATGGTCGAAGACCGCCTTGTCGGAATAAAGTCCCGTGAGGTATATGAAGCCCCTGCCTCCGCGATCCTTTATGCCGGACACAGGTCTCTTGAAGAACTTGTACTGGACAGGGAGACCCGCAGATACAAACAGGCCCTTTCTGATCGTTATTCAGAGCTGGTTTATTACGGGTTATGGTTCACTCCTCTGAAGGAGGCTATCGACGCTTTCACGGACAGGACCCAGGCACACGTTTCCGGGGACGTGAAATTAAAACTGTATAAAGGGAACGTCACGGTCTGCGGCCGGAGGAGCCCGGGCTCCCGTTACAAGATGGAACTGGCCACTTACGGGAAGGGTGATATTTTCGACCAGTCGCTGGCAAAAGGTTTTATTGACCTGTGGGCGCTGCCATACAAGAAGTAAGGAAAATTATCATGTCAAAACTATGGGGTGGAAGGTTTTCAAAAGAAGGCATGGATCCCCGTGTCATGAAATTCACGTCCAGCCTTGATATCGACAGGGTCCTCTCTGAATACGATTGTTTGAGCACCAGGGTCTACACGGAGATGCTCTCAAAATGCGGTTTTATATCGGGGAAGGAAAAGAAAGAACTTCTGGATGTGCTGGATGAACTGTCCCTGAAAATAAAAGAAGGCTCGCTGCCTCTGGAGGGACACGAGGACATACATTCTGTCATTCAGGATTACGTGGAGAAGAGGGCTCCAGAAGCGGCAAAGAAGATGCATACGGGCAGGTCCCGCAACGAACAGGTGGTCAATGACGTTCGTCTGTACTGCAGGGACAGCATTGAACGCGTTAAAGGGCTTATCGTGGATTTTCAGAGAGAGTTAACAGACCTTGCCGGGAGGACGATGGATATCATCATCCCCGGGTATACGCATCTCAATCGGGCGCAGCCTGTTCTTTTCGCGCATCTTGTGATGGCGTATGTGGAGATGCTTCAGCGCGATCTTCAGAGGCTTGAGGACGCGGGCCGCCGTTCGGATATTTCTGTCATGGGCTCCGGCGCGATCGCCGGTTCCGCCCTGGAACTCGACCGCAGATTTATAGCGGAAAAGCTGGGATTCAGGAATATTTCCGCCAACAGCATCGACGCTGTCAGTGACAGGGATTTCATCGCGGAACTTATCGCGGCGCTTTGTTTTATCGCCGTGCATCTATCCAGGATATGCGAGGACCTGATACTTTACAGTATCCCGGAATTCGGTTTCCTGGAGGTAGGGATGGATTACTGCACCGGGAGCTCCCTGATGCCGCAGAAGAAGAATCCGGATGTGCTGGAACTGGTGCGCGGGAGATCCTCCCGCCTCATCAGCGCGCTTAATTCCCTGTTTGTCCTGTTGAAAGGACTGCCTCATTCATATAACAGGGACCTGCAGGAGGACAAAAAACCCCTGTTTGAGTCTGTGGAGCTTGTTTCGGAGGAACTCGCGATCATGGCCGGCCTGGTCAGGACCGTCAGACTGAAGAAAGAAGAGGCGCTCAAGATGCTCGAGGACGAGTTTATCTACGCTACGGATTTGGCGGAATATCTGGTTCGCAGGGGAGTAGCGTTTGCGGACGCGCATGAGGCGGTTGGCCGCATCGTCAGGCATTGCGCTGAAAACAATATCAGTATTTCTGATATGTCGGTGCCGGAGCTTAAGGATTTTTCGGAAAAACTGGAAGAGGACGTTTACGGCCTGTTGAATCCCGAGACTTCCATCGGGAACAAGAGGACAGCCGGCAGCACCAACCCGGAATTCGTGAAGAAAGAGATAGCCGGGTGGAAAAAGAGGCTAAAAGGCTAACCGGGGGCTTCAAATCGGATCTTGCGGACTGAAGCTGAAGAGGAGACGATATGCACGAATTTCATTATAAGAACGGGATACTTAACTGTGAGAATATCCCGCTGACCGATGTTGTCAAGGAATACCCGACGCCGTTTTATCTCTACAGTTACAAGACGCTTATGGATCATTTCCGTAAGATACGCGAAGCGTTCAAAGAGGTGGATCCTCTTATCTGTTTCTCGATGAAGTCCAATTCAAACCTGAATATCTGCAGGGCTCTCGTGAATGCCGGCGCGGGGCTGGATGTTGTTTCCGGAGGGGAACTTTACAAAGCCCTTAAGGCGGGATGCCCGCCGGGAAAAATAGTCTATGCGAGTGTGGGCAAGACCGAGGAAGAGATAAAAAACGCCATTCAGAAGCATATCCTGTTTTTTAACGTGGAGTCGGTGCCTGAACTGATCATGATCGATACCGTGGCAAAGAGCCTGAGGAAGAAAGCCAGAGTGGCCATACGTCTTAATCCCGATGTGAAATCCAGCACGCATGATTACCTGAACACCGGCACGGAAGAGAAGAAGTTCGGAATAGATTTCAATATGGCCGAGGACATATTCGATAACGCGAACAAGTATTCCCATGTGAAGCTCAACGGCATACATGTGCATATAGGGTCGCAGATAACGGAGACCGCCCCTTTCGTGAACGCGATAAGGAAAGTGCTGGATTTCATGGAAAAGGGCAAGATAGAGATCGAATGGCTGAACCTCGGCGGCGGTTTCGGTATTGTCTATGGCAGGGAAAAGGCCACTACCGCGCGGGAATTCGCTGACGAGATCATCCCGCTCATCAAGAACAAGCCGTTCAAGTTTATCCTTGAGCCGGGACGTTTCATCGCGGGTAACAGCGCTGTTCTGGTCTGCAAGGTGCTGTATGTGAAGATAGGCTCAAGCGGCAAGAAGTTCGCTATTGTGGACGCCGGCATGAACGATCTTATACGGCCCAGCCTGTACCACGCCTATCACGATATCTGTCCCGTGGTCGAACGGAAGTCAGAGGCTCAGAAATACGACGTGGTGGGGCCCATCTGCGAGAGCGGGGATTACCTGGCACTGGACAGAGAGTTCCCCGAGCTTATGGCCGGGGAGTATCTCTCGGTGATGGGCACGGGCGCTTATGGTTTCAGCATGGCTTCGAATTACAATTCCCGGCCGCGGCCGGCGGAACTGCTGGTAACCGGCGGGAGGGTCAGGCTGATCCGTCCGGCGGAAACATACCGGGACCTGATCCGCGGCGAAAAAATACTGAAAGAGTTCAAATGAGATGAGAAGAAGATACAATATCTCTTTTACAAAAGCCGCGGCCAGCGGCAATGATTTCATAATCATTGACAACAAAAGCGGCGAGCTGGATACCAGGGATATTGACTACTCAAATATGGCTCGGGACCTTTGCCGCAGGCGGGTCTCTGTAGGAGCCGATGGACTGCTGGTTCTGGAAGATTCGGATGAGGCGGTCTTCCGGATGCGTATAATCAATCCCGACGGTTCCGAAGTGGCGATGTGCGGCAACGGAGCCCGGTGCAGCGCGCTTTATGCGGCAGTCTGCGGGTGGGGGGAAGACCTCACCATCGAGACCGGGTCCGGCGTGCTCCGCGCCCGGGCCCGCGGGAACAACGTGAAGATAAAGATGAGCGATCCGAAAGATATCAAACTCGGGGTCAATCTCGGCATAGGCCATAATATAACGACCGTGCATTATATCAATACCGGGGTGCCTCATGCTGTCCATCTTGTCGATGACCTGGAAGGATATAAGGTAAAGGAGATCGGCCGCAGGATCCGCGAGCATACGCTGTTCGCTCCGGAAGGGACCAACGCGGATTTTATAGGGGATATAAAAGGGGACAGCGCTGCACTGCGGACATATGAGCGCGGGGTGGAAGACGAGACACTGGCGTGCGGGACAGGCGCCGCGGCGTCCGCTGTTATTCTGGGGCTTTTGGGGTATGTTTCCAGCCCGGTAAAAATCAGGACACGCAGCGGCGATATCCTGACGGTTCATTACAATAAGGCCGGAGATAAAGTCGCGGACGTATATCTGGAAGGCACCGCGAATGTTATTTGCGACGGCCGGGTATAACGGAAGAAAGGGGCTCGGGGAAGATGTTCAAGGGGTCATATGTTGCTCTGGTTACGCCGTTCAAAGACGGCAGGATAGACGAGAAAGCGTTTCGTAAACTTATAGAGTTCCATATCGACAATGGGACGGATGGTCTTCTCCCGTGCGGTTGTACCGGAGAAGCAGCGACTATGACCATGTCGGAGCAGAAGCGCCTTATAAAGATAACAGCGGAGATATCAGACAGACGGATCCCTGTCCTTGCCGGGACCGGTTCGAACAGCACTCCGGAGGCGACAGAACTTACTTCTTACGCCAGAAAGGCCGGCTGTGACGGCGCGCTTATCATCACACCGTATTATAATAAACCCACGCCTGAAGGGCAGTACCGGCATTACGCGGAGATCGCGAAAAAAGTGGACATACCCATAATGCTGTATAATGTCCCCTCCCGCACCGGGATATCCCTTCTTCCTTCGACAGTGGCCCGGCTTTCAAAGATCGATAACATTGTCGCCATCAAGGAGGCTGCCGGCAGCGTCCAGCAGGTCATGGATATCCTCTCTCTCTGCGACATAATCGTGATGAGCGGGGACGATTCAATGACCCTGCCTTTCATGTCCGTCGGGGCTGCGGGTGTAGTGAGTGTCGCGGCGAACATTATCCCGGCCAGGGTGCACGATCTTGTTCGCGCTTGCCTGGACGGGGAGGCAGAGGAAAGCCGCAGGATCCATTACGAGATAATGGACCTGTGCCGCGCGATGTTCATAGAGACCAATCCCATCCCCGTTAAGACAGCTCTCGGTATGATGGGTATGGTCAATGAAGAATGGCGGCTGCCGCTCTGTGAGATGGGACGGGAGAACAAGGCAAAACTTAAGCAGGTGCTTAAAAAATACGGATTAGTGTAGCTATGTTACGTATCGGGATAAGCGGGGCATGCGGGAAAATGGGCAGACGGATCGCTGAAATAGCGGGGAAGGATCCCGATGTGAACATATCCGCTGCCCTGGAAAGGAACGAAGCGTCTGAGAGAGGCCAGGATCTGGGTCTTGTCACAGGGGCCGGAGAGCTGGGAGTAACGGTCGTTTCAGATCTGGAAGGCGTTCATAAGGATATAGATTGTCTTATTGAGTTTACCCTGCCGGCCCCCACACTGGAACATTTGGAGATCTGCCGCAGGGAAGGGATCCCTATGGTAATAGGGACTACGGGTCTGGATCCCGAAGGTGAAGAGAGGATCAGGAAAGCGGCGGACACGATACCGGTCGTATTTTCGCCTAACATGGCTGTGGGGGTGAACCTTCTTTTCAACATAGTCCGGGAAGCGGCGCGTATCCTGGGCCGTAGTTTCAGTATCAGGATAGACGAGACACATCACGTCCACAAAAAGGATTCCCCGAGCGGAACGGCTAAGATGATAGCCAGGGTGGTTGCTGAAGCCGCTGGTGTGGATCCTCCCCCGATAGAGGCATTCAGGGAAGGGGAGGTCATAGGTGACCATGGGATCGTCTTTGACGGTGAATACGAGAAGCTTGAGATACGGCACAGTGCCAAGAGCCGGGACGTTTTTGCCGCCGGGGCGGTAGAAGCCGCGAAATTCGTAGTTGGCAAGCCTGCCGGACTTTATGGAATGGCGGATGTGCTCGGGCTGGAAAGAAAAGGAAATACATGAGTATTGATTACGCGGAGCGTCTGAAACAATTGCCCCCGTATTTATTCGAAGAGATCGACAGGGCAAAGCAGAAAGCCGCCGGAGAGGGGCGTCCGATCATTGATCTGGGTGTCGGCGACCCGGACCGCCCCACGCCTGATTTTATTATAAAAAAGCTTCATGAGGCAAGCCTTGATCCGGCCACCCACACATATGCGTTGAACAGGGGGCTCAGCGCCCTGCGTGAAGAGATGGCCCGCTGGTATGGATCGCGTTTTAACGTAAGTCTTGATCCTGATACGGAAGTTTTGCCGCTTCTCGGCTCCAAAGAAGGGATTGCCCACATCCCGCTGGCGTTTATCGATCCGGGAGACGAAGTGCTTGTGCCTGACCCCGGCTATCCACCTTATAAGTCCGGAGCGATATTTGCGGGCGCCGGAATTCATTTTATGCCGTTACTCGAGAAAAACGGATTTCTTCCGGACCTGGACGCCATCGATGAAAACGTGGCCCGGAAGTGCAGGCTCATGCACCTGAACTATCCCAATAATCCGACCGGAGCGGTATGTGATAAAGCGTTTTACGAAAAAGCCGTGTCATTCGCGAAAAAACACGACATTATCGTATGCTCGGACGCCGCATACACGGAAATAAGTTTTGACGGTTTCACTCCTCCCAGTTTTCTTGAAGTCAAAGGAGCGAAGGATGTCGGCATTGAGTTCCATTCACTTTCAAAGACCTTTAATATGACTGGATGGAGAGTGGGTATGGCCCTCGGTAACGCGGATATACTGAACGGTCTTGCCAGGGTCAAGTCAAACATAGATTCCGGGATATTTACGGCCGTGCAGATGGCTTCGATCGAGGCCCTGAAACACGCTGGAGAGATCAAGAGCGAAATATGCGGGCTGTACGCTGAAAGGCGCGATACACTGGTGAAGGGGCTTAATAAGGCCGGATGGAAAGTGCAGCGTCCACTGGCGACCTTCTATGTATGGGCACCTGTTTTCGGGGGATATGATTCCTTTTCGCTCGCAAAGGCGATGCTTGAGAAGGCGGATATAATCGTGACCCCGGGCAGCGGTTTTGGAAAAAGCGGCGAAGGCTATATGCGCATGGCGCTGACCGTGGAACCTGATAAGCTGGAAGAAGCCGCGAGCCGCATAAAGAAAGTATTTTTTTCATAAATGTCTATCGCATACCTGGGGATAGGGGGAAATATCGGGGACAGGGGGGCAAGCTGTGAAGAAGCTGTCAGCCGCCTGCGGTCGGCTGAAGAAATAGAGGTATTACGGTATTCGGAATTCTATCTTACAGAGCCGGTGAGCGGTCCGCCTCAGGAGGACTACCTCAACGGTGTTTTGAAAATTAAAACGGGGATCTTTCCTGAAAAACTCCTCAGCATACTGAAGGGGATAGAGAACGACATGGGGCGCAGGCCCGCAGGCCGGAATCATCCCCGGATCATTGATATTGATATCCTTCTTTATGACAGTGTGGTCATGAGAACCGATAATCTCACTATTCCGCACCCCAGGATGCATGAGAGATATTTTGTCCTGCGGGGGCTTGCCGAGATCGCACCGGATGTTGTGCACCCTGCGCTGGGAAAGACTATCACGGAACTTTTTAAGAGGTTATGCAGCTTATCACAAGCGTCGACAATATGAGAAAATACTCGCGTAACGCGAGGCAGGGAGGAAGGACCACAGGCTTTGTCCCGACAATGGGTTATCTGCATGAGGGGCATTTAAGCCTTGTCAGGGCCGCACGGAAAGAATGCGACGTTGTTGTCATGAGTATCTTCGTCAACCCGGATCAGTTCGGGCCGGGTGAAGATTTTGATAAATACCCCCGCGACATGCAACGCGACAGACGCCTTGCCGAAGAGGAAGGCGTTGATGCCGTGTTTGCGCCTTCGGCAGGGGAAATGTATCCGGACGGATATGCCACATATGTTGAAGTAACGGGAGGCATTACCGAGAAGCTGTGCGGTGGTTCCCGGCCGGGGCATTTCAGGGGCGTTACCACTGTTGTGGCCAAATTGTTCAACGCCGTCCTGCCCGATAAGAGTTATTTCGGACAGAAGGATGCGGCGCAAGCTGTTGTGATAAAAAGGATGGTCAGGGATCTGAACATGCCGGTGGATATCCGCGTTATGCCGATAGTCAGGGAGGTGGACGGCCTGGCAATGAGTTCGCGGAACACCTATCTTTCCGAAGACGCGAGGCCTCAGGCGCTGGGGCTTTTCCGTTCTTTAAAACTGGCGGAAAAAATGATCGCTTCCGGGGAGCTTTCCGCCGGACGGATAAAGGAAGAAATGAGAAAGTTACTGGAGGCGGGCAAAGACGTCCGGATAGATTATATCGAGATAGCAGATGCGGAGAGTTTGGAATCCCTTGAGAACGTAACGGATAACGCGCTGATAGCGGTAGCCGCTTTTGTCGGGACAACGCGGCTTATCGACAATGTGATAATCAGGAACAAGGAGTGAGATGTTGAGGCCGGAGTTTGATCTTAAATATAAGGAACACCTTGACAGAAAGATCACGGATCTGAAGAAGAAAAGAGGTGCGCTGATAGTCGCGCATAATTATCAGCGTGACGAGATACAGGAGATAGCCGATATCAGGGGAGATTCCTATGCCATGGCCCGGGCGGTTACCGGAGCAAAGGAGAAGGTGATCGTTTTTTGCGGCGTAAAATTCATGGCTGAAAGCGCGTGTATGCTCAGTCCCGACAAGACAGTGCTTCTCCCTGTAGAAGAGGCGGGGTGCCCGCTTGCGGATATGATCACAGCAGAAAAACTCAGGAAGAAAAAAGAGGAGCATCCCGATGCGGCTGTAGTATGCTACGTTAACTCCACGGCCGCGGTCAAGGCGGAAAGTGACATATGCTGCACGTCTTCCAACGCGGTCGGAGTGGTAAAATCCCTCAACGAGAATAAGGTGATCTTTGTCCCTGACAGGAACCTTGGCCGTTATGTCGCCGAACGCGTTCCGGAAAAAGAACTCATTCTCTGGGATGGATATTGTGTCGTGCATATGAGATTGACCCGGGAAGAGGTGATCAGCACAAAAGAGCTTCATCCGCGGGCTGAATTTATAGCGCATCCCGAATGCCGGAAAGAAGTGCTTGACCTGGCGGACTATATAGGAAGCACTGCCGGCATGATAGAATACGTCAAGGGCTCCCCGTGTAAAGAGTTCATCGTGGGGACCGAGATAGGCATTATTTACAAGTTAACCCGTGATAACCCGGATAAAAAATTTTATGTTCCCACGGAGCAGTTCATCTGTGCTAACATGAAGCTCACGACGCTTGGCTGGCTCGCGAGATCCCTTGAGAAGATGGTGTATAGAATCGAGGTTCCGGAAAACACCGCGGAGAGAGCCCGCGGAGCGCTGGAGCGCATGCTCGAAGTGACGCACCGGATATCGGCTTAGCTTCCGGCTGTCAGTTACCTGAAAGGTGGCGGAGGAGAACGATGCGGCAAAAAATAATAGGAATTATAGGATGCGGCGCCATAGGGTCCGCTCTTGCCGAATACGCGGAGAAGAACATGGCAGCGCTTATTACGGAGACAGTCCTTTATGACATCGACGCACGTAAGGCTGAAGCGCTATCGGGGAAACTCAGACGTGCGGGAATCGCCGGCAGCCTGGAGGAAGCTGTTGATAAGGCGGATCTTGTAATAGAAGCCGCCTCCGCCCGGATCGTGCCGGATCTTTTGAGAGCAGTTTTTGACAGGGGGAAGGACGCCATGGTGATGAGTGTAGGGGGGCTTCTCCGCAGCGAAGATCTTCTTGGAGCGGCAAGGGAGAAAGGGATAACCCTGGTGCTTCCTTCAGGCGCTGTTCCCGGCATAGATGCCCTGAAAGCCGCGGATATAGCCGGGATCGAGAGCGTGACACTTACCACGCGCAAAGGGCCGGAATCGATCAAAGGCGCGCCGTACCTTTCAGAAAAGGGTATTGACGTGAAAGCGATAACCGGCGAGGATGTTGTTTTTGAAGGCAACGCGCTGGAAGCAATGAGGGGATTCCCAAAAAATATCAATGTATCCGCGCTTCTTTCAATAGCGGGGATAGGCGCTGAGAGGACCAGGGTCAGGATAGTAGTTTCTCCCGCATATACCAGGAACATACACGAGATAGAAGTCAGAAGTAAAGCGGGGATCATGACCATGCGCACTGAAAATGTGCCGTCACCGGATAATCCGAGGACCAGTTACCTTGCCGTACTTGCAGCTGTTGCCGCATTAAAAGGATATTTCGATACTGTCCGTATCGGAACTTGACAGCGCTGACACTTCATGCTAACTTATGCCTGTTTGAATCGGGGATAGAAGGTTTAACGCGTAACGAATAATGAATTTACAGCTGATATTTGTACTTATAGGCGGGCTCGGGCTTTTCTTTTTCGGCATGCAGATCATGTCCGAGGGGCTGAAAGGCGTAGCCGGTGAGCGTCTTAAATCCGTCCTGTCCATAGTGACAAAACTTCCCGTCATTGGTCTTCTGGCCGGGGCGGCCGTGACCTGTCTGATCCAGTCCTCGAGCGCGACCAGCGTAATGGTGGTTGGTTTTGTGAACGCCGGCCTCATGACGTTAAAACAAGCCATAAGCGTCATAATCGGCGCCAATATCGGGACGACATTTACCGCATGGCTTGTGTCTTCCATGTCCGTTTTTAAGGTAACGCACTACGCTCTTCCAGTTGTCGGTATAGGTTTTGCGGTTAAAACGTTCGGAAAGACCAAGAACATAAGATTCTGGGGACAGGTTCTTGTGGGGTTCGGCCTTCTTTTCCTCGGCCTGGATTTTATGAAGGATGCTTTTGCGCCGTTGAAAGACAGCCAGTATGTAAAGGACATGTTTCTTACCTTTAGCGACAACCCCATGATGGGCGTGCTCGTGGGTATAATTTTCACCATTTTATTGCAAAGTTCCAGCGCGACCATTGCCATAGTTCAGGTTATGGCTTTTAGCGGCCTTATAAGTTTTCCGGCCGCTATTCCGATCATACTCGGCGATAATATCGGTACTACTATAACCGCTCAGCTGGCTTCTGTGGGAACGACTCTTTCAGCCAGGCGGGCGGCGATGGCGCATACCCTTTTTAACATCATAGGTGTGGGGTATATGCTGTTCTTTGTTTATACCGGATGGTTTACCAGGGTAATAGATTTTTTGATACCAGGTGGGATAACAACTAAAAATATAATGTTTCATATTGCGGTTGCCCACAGCGCTTTTAACGTTGTCAATGCCCTTATTTTTCTGCCGTTCGTCGGTTTTCTCGAAAAGGCGAGTGTCTTTCTCGTTTCTAAGAAGAAGGGCGCCATTGAGATGGGGCCACAGTATCTGGAGAAACACCTGCTGGAGACGCCGCCCATTGCCATGGAACAGGCCCGCAGGGAAGCTGTCCGGATGATGGGACAGGCGCGTGAGTCGGTCTCAAGCTCGGTGAAGAGTTTTCTTGAAGGGGATATGGCCGCGTTAAAGCCGGTGACAAAACTGGAGCAGGCAATTGATAATCTTCAGTCGGCGATCACGCAGTACCTGGTTGAACTTTCTCAAAGGAAGCTCAGCCGGGAAATTTCGGAGGAGCTCCCCGTTCTGATCCACAGCGTTAACGATATAGAGAGGATAGGGGACCATGCTGAGAATATCGCGGAGCTCAGCGAACGCAAAATGGAGAAAAAACTCCCGTTTACCAATGAAGCCATCAACGAACTGAGCCTGATGTGGAATGAGCTCAGCAGTATGATGATAGAGGCCGAGGAAGCGCTACGGAAGAACGCTTCCCAGATAGCCGAAACTGTTCTAAACAGGGAACAGCGTGTGAACGATTTTCAGATAAATCTTAAAAAGGCGCATATAAACCGGCTCCATCACGGCCTTTGCAATATAAGATCAGGTGTAGTTTTCATGGATTTTGTCGATAACCTGGAAAAGATAGGCGACCACCTCACCAACATAGCCCAGGGGGTCATGGGAGAGATGAAGTGGAAAGGGCAGGAAGAAGACGCTTCTCTGCTATCCGAACAGGCACTCTCCTGACGATCCCTTGACAAATCGGGCGCTCTTTTGTATTATACTCCTAATCTTATCCGTCTTTGCATTATAATATTATTCATGAGGAATCAAAATACGGGAGGCTGTTATGGGAATGTGGGTCGGCATAGGCCGAAAAGCCAGACGCAGTTATGGTTTTGATGAAGTGGCTCTGGTGCCGGGAGAGCTTACGATAAATCCAAATGATATCGATACTTCCTGCGAAATAGGCGGGATAAAGTTCCAGGCTCCGATTATGGCATCCTCGATGGACGGTGTGGTGGACGTAGATTTCGCCATTACGATGGGCAAGCTGGGCGGCATAGCCGTTCTTCATCTGGAAGGTATTTCCACCAGATACGAGGATCCAGAGGAGGCGCTTGAGCGCATAATAAACTGTGACGCCATGGAATCTACCAGGGTGATACAGGATGTCTATTCCGAACCGATCAAGAAAGAGCTTATAAGTAAAAGGGTTAGCGAGATCAAAGCCGCAAAGGTTCCTGCCATTGTCAGCTGTAACCCCCAGGCAGCCGGAGAGTTCGGCCCTATAGCACGGGACGCGGGATGTGATATCTTTATCGTCCAGTCCACGGTTATCAGCGTCCGGCACGAATCAAGCGAGTATAAACCTCTGGATCTTCAAAAATTCTGCAGGGACATGAAGATACCCGTACTTCTTGGGAACTGCGTGGACTATAAGGTAGCGCTTTCCCTTATGGCGACCGGATGCCGGGGGATCTTTGTGGGTATCGGTCCGGGCACGGCATGCACCTCGCGCGGAGTTCTGGGAATAGGCGTGCCGCAGATCACCGCGACCTGCGATTGCGCTGCTGCCAGGGATTTTTACTGCAAGAAAACCGGAAGATATGTCCCGATCATTACCGACGGCGGTATGGCTACCGGCGGCGATATCTGTAAGGCATTTGCCGCAGGCGCCGATGCTATCATGCTTGGAAACGCTTTTGCCAGGGCCAAGGAAGCGCCTGGTAAAGGTTACCACTGGGGCATGGCGATGCCGCATCCTTCACTTCCAAGAGGGACCCGTATCCACGTAGGCACGACAGGGACACTGGAAGAGATACTGTACGGCCCTGCCCGGCTTGACGACGGGACACAGAACCTCGTGGGCGCGCTCGCGACAAGCATGGGCAATCTTGGAGTCTATAACATCGGAGAGATGCAGCTTGTCAATATGATCATAGCTCCTTCGATCCAGACCGAAGGAAAGGTCTATCAGACCGCTCAGCGTGTTGGAATGAGGAAATAATAGTCAATAGCCGTGGGCCTTCCATGACAAAACCGCAGTCAGACTTTGTACATTTGCATGTCCATACCCAGTTCAGCCTTCTCGACGGCGCATGCCGTCTCCCTGAGCTTCTTGACCTGGCGGATAAACACGGCATGCCTGCATGCGCCATAACCGATCATGGGAACATGTTCGGTGTGATAGAATTTTATGAAAAAGCCAGAAAAAAAGGGATCAAACCGATCATCGGATGCGAGATTTACATGGCGCCGGAAAGCCGGTTCGACAAGACAAGCCATGGGATCAGAGGCGCGTCGTATCATCTTGTCCTGCTTGCAAAGAACATAACCGGGTACAGGAACCTGATAGACATCGTCTCCATCGGTTATCTGGAAGGTTTTTATTACAAGCCCAGGGTAGATAAGGAAGTGCTTGCCAGGCACAGCAAGGGGCTGATCGCCATGTCCGCCTGCCTCAAGGGAGAAGTGCCCCATTTCCTCCTGTCGGATCAATGGGAACAGGCCAGAAAAGCCGCTATGGAGTATGCCGATATATTCGGCAGGGATAATTTTTACCTGGAGATCCAGGACAATCATCTCCAGCCGCAGTACAAACTTAACTCCGATATGGTCAAACTTGCGCGTGAGCTGGATCTGCCTCTTGTGGCCACGAATGATGTGCATTATCTGGACAAGAACGACGCAAAGGCGCATGACGCGCTTTTGTGCATACAGACGCAGACCACGCTGGATGATCCCAACCGTATGAGATTCCAGAGCGATCAGTTATATTTCAAATCCTCCGAGGAAATGAAAAAAGCGTTTTCCGATATTCCCGAGGCGATAGAGAACACAATAAGGATCTCGGACAGATGCCAGCTGGAGCTTAATTTTGACGAGTTGCACCTGCCGCGTTTCAGGGCTCCGGGGAACGAAGAGAATTCCGTCTTTTTCAAGCGTCTTGTCAATAATGGGATCAAAAAGCGTTACGAAATCATCACGGACGAGATCAAACAGCGTCTCGCGCACGAATTGAAGATCATTCAGGACAGCGGATATGTGAGTTATTTTCTTATAGTCTGGGATTTTATAAGCCACGCAAAAGAGAAAGGCATCTCAGTGGGGCCGGGCAGAGGGTCCGCGGCAGGCAGTATTATAAGTTACGCGCTTGGGATCACTGATATCGACCCCATCAAATACGGCCTTATCTTCGAACGTTTTCTTAACCCGGCGAGGGTTACCATGCCCGATATTGACATAGACTTTTGTTTTGAACGGAGGAACGAGGTCATAGATTATGTTATTAAAAAATATTCCAAAGAGAACGTAGCTCAGATAATAACGTTCGGGACCATGATGGCCAAAGGTGTCATCAGGGACGTGGGGCGCGTTATGGGTATGCCTTACGCCGAGGTGGACAGGATCGCAAAACTCATTCCGCAGGATCCCGGGATAACCCTGGAGCATGCCCTGGAGATAGAGCCGGAGATCAAGGCGCGATACGAAGATGATCCCATGATCCGGCAGCTTATCGACATATCACAGCGCCTTGAGGGCCTTAACCGCCATGCGTCGACCCATGCGGCCGGAGTGGTGATATCAGACAAGCCCCTGCAGAAACGCATACCCCTTTTCAAGACAGCGGACGACCAAGTGACAACCGGTTATTCCATGAAATCGCTGGAAAAGATAGGGATGCTTAAGATGGATTTCCTCGGGCTGAAAACACTGACGGTGATCGACCAGACGGTGAAAATCGTGAAACGCACCAGGGAAGAAGACATCGACATCAACCGGATACTGCTTGACGATAAGACGACTTTTGATCTGTTGTCGAGGACAGAGACCGTGGGCGTGTTTCAGCTTGAATCGAGCGGTATGCGGGATCTTCTGCGAAAGCTCAGACCCGCGAAGTTCGAGGACCTGATAGCGATCCTCGCGCTTTACCGTCCGGGGCCCATGGGAAGCGGGATGCTGGATGAATTTGTGAAAAGGAAGCAGGGACATATCGAGGTCAGGTACGATCATCCGGCGCTTGAACCGATATTGAAAGAGACGTATGGGATAATAGTCTTTCAGGAACAGGTTATGCAGATCGTTTCTACCCTCGCCGGATTCAGTATGGCCGAAGCCGATAACGTCCGCAAGATCATGGGGAAGAAGATCCAGGAAGCCATGGGGGAGGTCAAAGTAAAATTCCTGGAAGGTTCACAGAAGAAGGGTGTTGACAAGGCTACGGCCGAAAGGATATGGGATTTCATAGCGTATTTTGCCGGATACGGATTCAATAAATCGCACAGTGCCGCATATGCCATGCTCAGTTACAGGACCGCGTATCTCAAGGCGAATTATCCGGTGGAATTCATGACGGCGCTTCTGGCGAGTGAAAAGAACAATACCGATAAGATATCGAATTACATAAACGAATCCATCCAGATGGGCATAGATATCCTGCCGCCGGATGTCAACGAAAGTTTTAAGGATTTTACGGTTGTCGGAAAAGGTATACGGTTCGGTCTTTCAGCCGTAAAGAACGTGGGTTCCGGCGCTGCCGAAGCGATCATCGCCACAAGAAAGGAAAACGGCAAATTTGAGTCGATATACGATTTCGCGCATAAGGTGGATTCCAGGGCGGTCAATAGAAAGGTTGTGGAAAGCCTGGTCAAGTGCGGAGCTTTCGACTCCACGGGCATATACAGGTCCCAGGCGATGGCGGTGCTGGATAAGGTTCTGGGGATGGCCGCTAAGACCAACAGGGACAGGGATATCGGACAGATGTCATTTTTCGACGACGCCGTCACGGATGAAAGTTTCAGGGAAAGTTTCCAGAATATACCGAATATCCCGGAGTGGCCGGAGCACGAACTTCTTTCCAATGAGAAGGAGATGCTTGGATTTTACATAACGAAACATCCTCTGACCAGATTCGAGAAACTGCTTAACGCATATTCCACCGGTAAGATATCAGAGCTCTCCGGCATGTCCGACGGACAGGAAGTCCTGATAGGGGGGATAGTGAACAAGGCCAGGGTGACCGTTACGCGTAAAAAGGCCGAAAAAATGGCTATACTCAGTCTGGAGGACCTGGATAATTTTGTTGACGTACTTGTTTTTCCAGCGGCTTACCGGAAGGCTCCGGAACTGGCGAAGGAAGACAACCTGATATACGTGCATGGACGTCTGAACCTCCGCGAGGAGGAGCCCAAGATAGTGGCGGAAGATATTATCCCGCTTGAGAAGGTAAAAGAGAAGTTTACCAAGGCAGTGCTTATCAAGATGTCCACAACGGGGCTTGAGGAACAGATGATGAAAAGGATCAGGAGGGCGATCGAGAAATTCAGGGGCAAGGTCCCCCTGTTCATAGACCTTATCTCCCCGGAACGACGCAG
This sequence comes from Candidatus Makaraimicrobium thalassicum, assembly GCA_003644505.1. Lineage (GTDB taxonomy): Bacteria > Omnitrophota > Gorgyraeia > Tantalellales > Tantalellaceae > Makaraimicrobium > Makaraimicrobium thalassicum. Next base: position 22,823 of record QNCM01000010.1, read on the forward strand.
GGTCCGGCTCTCCACCGACAAGGAGCTGTTTGTTTATCCGACCGATAAACTGATCGATGAGATCGAGGCAATAGTGGGCGCCGGCAATGTCAAGTTTTTGACAAAATAATCCTGCGGTGGATTTACGTTGACACAAAACATAACCCATGATAGCATAAGGAGTTATGCAGGATTTAGTTCTGGTTTTCAGTGTTTGAGATACAAAAAAGAAGGAGGGAGTATATATGACAAAGAAAGACATCATAATGAAGGTTTCCGATGATACCGGGTTGAAACAGGTCAAGGTCAAAGAAGTCGTGCAGCGCACTTTTGACATAATCATTGAGAACCTCCGCCGCGGCGACAAAGTCGAACTCAGGAACTTCGGCATCTTCAAGGTCAAGACCCGCAAAGGAAGATTGGGACGGAACCCCAGAACAGGTGATAGTGTTTCGATCCCGGATAAAAAAGTAGTGTCCTTTAAACCGGGTATGAAGATGAAGCTGGACATTGAACAGGGTGGTAGCGAACCCCAGATATAAAGAAGAGAAGGATCCTCAGCCTGAAAAAACATGAGTAGCAAACCCAGATACCGATCTCTCAGGGGCATGCCCGATACCCTTCCGGAAGATGCAGCCATAATACACTGGATGGAGGATAAAGCGCGGAACGTGTTCCGGACGTTCGGTTATACCGAGATCCGGCCTCCTCTTCTTGAAGAAACGGAGGTCTTTACCCGAAGTATAGGGGAGGATACGGATATAGTCGAAAAGGAAATGTATTCCTTCACCGACAGGGGAGGGAAGAACGTTTCACTCCGCCCCGAAGGCACGGCTTCGATCATACGGGCATATATAGAACACGGCTGGCATAATACCGCGGACCTGGTCAAACTGTATTATATCGGTCCCATGTTCAGGGGGGAACGGCCACAGAAAGGCCGCCTCAGGCAGTTTCACCAGATCGGGGCGGAAGCGATAGGCGGGAAGGACCCTTATATCGACGCTGAACTTATTTTCAGCCTTGATATGCTTCTTTCTGACCTTAAGGTCAGCGGTTTTACCATATTGCTTAATTCACTGGGATGCGGCAGAGACCGCGCCGGTTACAAGAAAGCGCTGGCAGGATACCTTGCCGGGAAAAGTTCCGGGTTATGCGCCGACTGCAGGAGGCGGGTAGGGACAAATGTGCTGCGCGTACTGGATTGCAAAAGAAAAGAATGTAAATCCGTAGTCAAAGAAGCCCCGGATATTCTGGAGCATCTATGTGACGGCTGCCGCGGGGATTACGAGACTTTAAAAAGCGTTCTTACGGATATGGGCGTGCCTTTCCGGGAGAAAAGGGACATGGTGAGAGGCCTGGATTATTACACGGGGATCATATTCGAGGTGGTGCATCCTTTGCTGGGTGCGCAGGACGCGATAGCTGCGGGAGGCAGGTACGAGGATCTTACGAAGCAGATGGGCGGGCCGGATGTGGGGGCAACGGGGTATGCCGTCGGGGTCGAGAGATTGCTCCTGGCCGTTGACAGGAAAGATGTCCGTCTGGATCCCCCCGGGCTCCTCGTGATCCCCGTGGATAAGGAGTCCCGCCCGGAGGCATTTCGTGTTACCAACAGACTGCGCCTGGAGGGCGTGCCGTGCGAGATGGACTATTACGGCCGTTCATTCAAAGGCCAGATGCGCAAGGCGCATAAGGAACGAAGGAAGTTTGTCGTTATAATGGGAGAACAAGAGGTAAAGAGCGGAAAACTGCTTCTTAAAGTTATGGAAAATGGAGAGCAGAAGGCGCTGTCTTTTGAGAAAGCGGTAAAATATCTCAAGAGGGTGAAACAAACCTGAAAGGAAAAGATGCTCAGGACGCACAATTGCGGAGAACTTACCATAAAGGACGTTTCTAAAGAGATATGTCTCTGCGGCTGGATCGCGTCAAGGCGGGATCACGGTGAGATAATCTTTATGGACGTCAGGGATAAACACGGCATAACGCAGATAGTCTTCGATCCCGACAGGAGCAAGGATGTTCATCAAAAGGCGCACTGCCTCAGGAACGAGTATTGCGTGAGGCTTACCGGCAGGGTTTCAAGGAGGCCGGAGGGGACCGTTAATCCAAAGATCGTCACGGGCGAAATCGAGGTGGAAGTGGAGGAGATAGAGGTGCTTTCGGAATCCAGAACGCCGCCTTTTGAGATCAGGGATGACATCGAAGTGTCCGAGGACCTCCGGCTGAGATACCGTTATCTTGACCTGCGGCGCGCTCCCATGCAGAAAAAGCTCCGCACAAAGCACCGCGTCTACAGGTTTATAACGGATTTTCTGGACAGGGAAGGTTTTGTGTCTGTGGAAACACCCATGCTTACGAAGTCGACCCCTGAAGGGGCACGGGATTATCTTGTGCCGTCCAGGGTCCAGCAGGGCAGTTTTTACGCCCTGCCGCAGTCGCCGCAGATATTCAAACAGCTGTTGATGGTAGCGGGCCTGGAGAAGTATTTCCAGATCGTCCGCTGTTTCCGCGACGAGGACCTGCGGGCGGACAGACAGCCGGAATTCACACAGCTGGATATGGAGATATCGTTCGTGGAACAGGCTGACGTGCTGGAAGTCTGCGAACGCCTGTTTCAGGGACTTTTTGCGGAGGTCCTGGAGCGGAAGATAGAGATACCGTTTCCGGTGATGGATTACGAAGAAGTCATGGACCGGTACGGCACTGATAAGCCTGATACCCGGTTTGAACTGTTTCTGCATAATTTTACGCACACGGCGGAACAATGCGATTTCAAGATCTTCCGGGACGCGTGCGCTTCGGGCGGCAGAGTGATGGGGCTGGCTGCGCCCGGGTACGGCAGTATAAGCCGCAGGGAGATAGACGAGCTCACGGCTTTTGTCGCCGGATACGGTGCTAAAGGACTGGCGTATTTCAAGGTCGAGGAAGACGGTCTTGTCTCGCCCGTAACGAAGTTCTTCCCTCCGGATGTGCTCCGCCTGTTCCGCGAGACCACAGGCGCCAGCAATGGTGACATGATATTTATGGTAGCGGATTCCAGAAAAGTCGCGTGTGAAGCGCTGGGGGCGCTGAGGCTGAAGGTCGGGAGTGAAAAAGGCCTTATGGACAGGGACAGACTTTGCTTTCTCTGGGTAGTGAATTTTCCGCTGTTCAAATTCAACAAAGAGGAGAACAGGTGGGTGTCCGAACACCATCCGTTCACCTCGTTCAGAGAAGAGGACATGGAATTTTTGAAAAACGGGGAACTCTCGAAGGTGAGATCAAGCTCCTACGATCTGGTGTTGAACGGGAGTGAGATAGGGTCGGGAAGCATAAGGATCCATCGAAAGGACATACAGCAGAAAATATTCGATGTGCTGGGGTTCAGCCGGGAGGAGTGCGAGAGAAGGTTCGGTTTTCTCCTTGAGGCGTTCTGTTACGGGCCGCCGCCGCACGGCGGTATCGCGTTCGGGATGGACAGGCTCATTGCGCTTTTTACGGGGGATACATCGATTCGTGAGGTTATCCCGTTCCCAAAGACGCAGAAAGGGGTTTGCCCGCTTACAGGGGCGCCTTCGGGTGTTGACGATGCGCAGTTGCGGGAACTGGGGATCAGGCTCAGGAAAGGCACGTGACCCGTCCGTATTTTTGGTTCTGGTTTTAACTACTATTCTGATCGTGTGATAAGGAAATGTTTGAACTATTTTGCGCCGGGCCGGCCAATTCCCCCAGCGAGGGAATTGGCCTCGAAGGATGTCCTCGCTCTCCCTCAGGCCTTGGGCCTTCGGGAACCTTGCCCGCTCGGACATCCAACGCCCTGCGCAAAACAGTTCAAACATTTTCTACAAGCGTGATATGACACACAAATTGCGAGTCACAAAAAAAAGGAGGAAATCTTATGCGTAGGATGTTTGCGTTATTGATCGCTGCCGGAGTTCTGACGGCCGGGTGCGCGAGTTCCGCGATAAAAGGGGTGGATGTTTATACTTTCGAGAAGGACCGGGTCGATCAGAAGATCGGGGGGAACCAGGGGTATCTGACGGGCAGGGCTCCGGCGGCTCCCGCGAAGACGAGAGAGACCAAAAGGACCCTTATAGGCGTGGACATAGAGGTGCCGGCATTTTTTGCCGGCAAAGGCGGTGAAGGGGACACCGAAGCACAGCCGCAGAAAACATCAGGCTCTTCCGTGAAGAAGAAAGTGCGGCAGAAGGAGACAGCGGTAAGGGTAGAGAAGAAGACGGTGGCGGTAGATGCGGCGGAAAAGTCCGGCGCTGGTGACGAATGGATAAAATGAACAGAGCGTATAGATATAAGAGATTGGCAGAGATAGCGACTCGCAGGGAAACAGTCTCGATCTTTCTGATCGTGGTGTTCATCGCGGCGGCGCTTTCCAGTATGTTCATCAGTCCGCAGCTGTATCAGTGGAGCATACACGAAGGGGATGTTGCGCTCAAGGATATATATGCCCCGTACGATTTTACCTATTTCTGGGGGGTGGACGAGGAAAGCACGGTGAAGGCGAAGGACGCCGCTGTGCGCGCAATGCCGTACTGGCTCCGGCGTGACCCTGCCCTGGAGGAAAAACAAAGAGCCCGGTTTGAACGTTTTTTTGACATGCTCGACGCGGAAAGGGAACAGAATGTTCCTATAGGCGAAAAGGTAACCAGTCTGAAGGCCGCTATGGAAGAGAGGCCTTCGGACAGGAATCTCAGGTTTTTCCTGGAATATCCGGACCCGCTGGAGATAAAGCAGGGGACGTTCGGCATTCTTGAGGACGTCTTTCGGACCGGTTATATCAGCCGGGATGATCTGGATCATTTGCGAAGAAAAGGCGTTCAGGGGGTAATTGTTTTCAATAAAGAGGCCGGCACTGAGACTGAACAGGCTCCGGAAGACCTCCTGGACAGGGGCGGGATCCGGGCCGTGACAGAGGATTATGCTTCGAAGCGGTTCGCGAGTGACCGGAAGACGAGGCAGGCGGTGGCCGCTCTTATCTCTGCATATATCGCGCCTAATCTGAGGATAGACGAGAAGAGGACGGAAGCGGAAACAGAGGAGATGCTCAAAGGGGTCGAGCCGGTATCCCGCAGATGGGCGGTGAAGAAAAACGAACTTATAATCGAGAAAGGCAAAAGAGTAAACGTACGTCATATCGCTCAGATATCGCAGCTCAGAAGGGTTTTTCGGCCCGGAGTGAAACCGACATTTTTTTTCGGGGTACTGCTTCTGTTCCTGCTGCTCGGTTTGATCGCGGCTGTCTATACTTCGTTCAGCCGGAAGAGGAATTTCTTGATGGACACAAAAAGCGTCGCGATCGTTCTTTTAAATATGTTCATTATGATCGTTCTGGCGGATTTTATCATGCGTTCGCCGCAACCCAGTTATTTTATTCCCATGGCGAGCATAGGCATGATGATCACGCTTCTTGTGGGGTTCAACATGGCATTCCTTACCGTTGTGCTTATGAGTGTCCTCATATCTCTGCTTGTCGGGGGGAAAATCGAGATGACGTTGGTGCTGATGGTGGGAAGCACGGTTGGAATGTTCGCTGTCAGGGATGTCAGGTGCCGGACAAGAATACTGTGGGCGGGCCTTCTGGTCGGTACGGCAAAATTTCTGGCTGTTGCCTGTATAGGGCTTATCAATGGTATGGAGCTGGATTTTTATGTGAAAGACGGCATCTGGAGCATAGCCAGCGGCCTGTTTTCGGGCTTTATAGTCATGGGGCTGCTTCCTGTGTTCGAACATCTTTTCAAGGTTCCCACGAATATCAGCCTGCTGGAACTGTCGGATCTCAATCATCCGCTTTTGAAAAAACTGTCCATGGAGGCCGCGGGGACGTATCATCACAGCATCACGGTCGGCAATCTGGCGGAAGCGGCCTGCGATTCCATAGGCGCGAACAGCCTGCTGGCAAGGGTCGGAGCATATTACCACGACATCGGCAAGATGCCCAAGGCCGAGTATTTCAGCGAGAACGAGATGGGGTCCAAGTCTATGCACGCGAAGCTGGCCCCGTCGATGAGCGCTCTTATCATCTCCAAACACGTGAAAGAAGGCGTGGAAATAGCTAAAAAATACAAACTGAACAGTACTATAATCGATTTTATTACCCAGCATCACGGGAACAGCCTGGTGTATTATTTTTATCAGAAGGCGATAGAGAAGTCCGGCAGCGGTACGGTGCTGGAAGAGGAGAATTTCCGCTACCCCGGGCCGAAACCCCAGACCAAGGAAAGCGCGATCGTGCTTCTGGCCGATTCGGTCGAGGCTTCGAGCCGTGCGCTCGGCGATCCGACACATTCCCGCATCAGGCACCTTGTGAAGAAAATTATAAACAATAAATTCATCGACGGCCAGCTCGACGAATGCGACCTTACGCTCAGGGATATGCATAACATCGCGGACAGTTTTGTAAGGGTGCTCATGGCCATTTTTCACACGCGGTTGAATTACCCGGAAAACACAAAGAAATCACCGAATGGGACGTTGCCGGATGACAGTAAAAATAAACAGCGGAAACCAAAACAAAAAAAGAAGGATTAATCTTTCAAAGACGGAAAAAGCCGCGGAAGCGGCCCTGAAAGCGCTGGGCAGGGACAATATAGAGCTGAATATAATGTTCCTCAGCAATCAAAAAATACGGGCGCTTAACCGCGCTTATCTGCATACGGATAAGGCAACGGACGTTATCGCGTTCCCCCCGGGAGACGGAACAGGCAAAGGGAAGAGAAAGGGTGAAAAAGGCAGGTTTTTTCTGGGGGACATAGCGATCTCCTCGGATAAAGCGGCCGGGAACGCCAGAGCCTACGGGATGACCTTTATGGAGGAAATAGTCCTTTACGTGATACACGGCACGCTGCATCTTATGGGGTACAGGGACGCCACGGAAAAAAGCCGCAATGCGATGCGGAAAAAAGAAAATGAAGTCTTACAAAAAGTCAGAAGGTACCTATAGCAAGGCGTTTTTCCAAAGCGTAAACGCCGCTCTGGAAGGAGTCGTGCACACGCTCAAGTCGGAACGCAACATGCGGTTGCATTTCCTGGTGGCGTTCCTGGTCCTGATCGCGGGGATCTATTTTAATTTCAGCGCCGTAGAATTCATGCTGCTGTGTTTCACGGTGACGTTTGTCCTGGTCGCGGAGATGTTCAACACGGCTATTGAATACACGATAGACCGTATTAACGATGAGTATCATCCGCTGGCGAAGATCGCCAAGGATATCGCGGCCGGCGCGGTATTTGTCAGTAGCGTCAACGCCGCTGTTATCGGATATATCCTGTTATCCAAGCGTATAGGCAGGTATATCGGCGGACCCTTTTTCATAATCAAACAGTCCTCGTGGCATATAACCCTGATCGTGCTTTTGATCGTCATCGGGCTGGTATTATTCATAAAGGTGGCGCGAAAGGAAAAATCCCTTTTAAGAGGCGGTATGCCCAGCGGGCACTCTGCTTCCGCGTTCGCGGTCTGGGTCGTGGTTTCGTTCGTCACGGGCAACACTCTGGTATGTCTGCTGGTGTTCTTTCTGGCTGTGTTCGTAGCCAGGAGCCGGATGGCGAACGGGATCCACACATTGTGGCAGGTTGTTGCGGGAAGCGTTCTGGGGACGCTGGTGGCCTTGCTTGTGCTGCAGCTGTTATCGTGAGTTTTAGTGAACATTCCCTGAATACGAGCACACAAGTGATGAATTGATGAAACTAATGAAATAAAAAGGAACAGTCATGAAGAGAACATGGAACAAATTCCTGATCAATTTTATCAATGGCATCGTGATATTGCTGCCGGTGGTGGTTACGGTCGCGCTTATAAGGTTTTTTGTGCTGCAGATAAACAATATTGTACTGGATCCCATAATGGGATTTCTAGCGCCCAAGGTAGCGGGCCCCCAGCGTATTTACATAGCCAAAGCGCTGATCTTTTTTGTTGTCCTGTTCGCGGTGGCTTTGATCGGCTGGGGGGCGAAGATTCTGGTCATCAAGCGGACTTTTCTGATAGGGGAGCGGCTTTTACTCAAGGTCCCGTTCATGGGAAGAATATATAATGCCGCCAAGCAGATATTTTCGGCGTTTCTCGGACAGGGGAAGACGATATTCAAGCAGGTGGTTCTTGTGGAATATCCGCGGAAAGGCCTGTATTGCATAGGGTTCACGACCGGCACCGTAAAAGGCGAAATAAAGGAATCCCTGGGCCAGAGCGGTATTAACGTGTTTATACCTACGACGCCTAACCCGACAAGCGGTTTATTCCTGATCGTGCCGAGGGAGAATATACGTTTTTTGAAAATGACCGTGGAAGATGGCATGAAGCTTGTCATTTCCGGCGGTTCTGTGGCGCCGCCGTCCCAGGAGGAAAACAGGTAGAGACCAGATCATGGCAGCTCAGAATGCGGAAGGAGTGATCCTCAGAAAATATTACCTTCGGGAAACCAGTTATATCCTGGTCATATTCACAAGAGAATTCGGAAAGATAAGGGGAGTTATAAAAGGGGTCAGGAACCCTTATCCGCAGTTTGCGGGAAATTTCGAGATATTTACGCAGTGTCAACTGCTTTTTTACAGAAAGAAGAACAGGCAGATGGACCTGATCACCCAGTGTGAGGCGCTGGATTTTTTCCTTCCGGTGAGAAAAGACATTGAAAGGTTGACATATGCCAGCTATTTTATAGAATTGATAGACATGGTCACCAGTGATTATGACGTAAACGAAAAACTTTACCGGACCCTGACTGAGAGCCTCCGTCTGCTGGGCAGCGGGGCCAGCGCAAAACGCGTTGGCAGGATATTCGAACTGAAATTTCTGGAGGCGTTAGGTTTGAGCCCCCGGCTGGATGAGTGCGCTGAATGCGGTTCGCCGATAAAGGAAGAGAGCTGCTTCAGCGTGAAAAGCGGCGGCGTGTTATGCCGGGTATGCGGCCGGCGCAGCAGGTCATGCCTCCGCATGTCGCTGGGGACAGTGAACTTTATGCGCAAAATACAGCTGAGTGAACTGCCGAAGACCTCCCGGATCAAGGTCAGCAGGGATGTAGGTAAAGAGACAGAGGATATCCTCAAGAGGTTTTTGCAGTATCATATAAACAGGCCCGTAAAGTCGCTCAAGTTTCTCCGGCAGCTTCAGGATGAGGGCATAGTATAAATACCGGCAAGGTAAGGCAGGAAGAAATGGATAAGAAAAAAACGGACAAAGTAGAAATGAAGGATATAGCGAACCTCTGCAGGCGGCGCGGCTTTATTTTTCAGGACAGCGAGATCTATGGCGGTATCGGCAGCGTGTGGGATTACGGCCCGCTCGGCATTGAACTCAAAAAGAACATAAGGGACCAGTGGTGGAAAAGCATGGTGTATGACCGCAGCGATGTCGAGGGGCTTGACGCGGCGATACTGATGAACCCTGAGGTGTGGAAAGCTTCCGGGCATGTGACCTCGTTCGCGGACCTGCTGGTCGATTGCAGGGAATGCAAAAAGAGGTTTCGCATAGATAAGATCGAAGGCAGGCGATGCCCGGAATGCGGGGGGGAACTTACGGAACCGAAAAGTTTCAATCTCATGTTCAAGACACAGATGGGGTCTGTCGAAGGGCAGACCCAGGATGTCTACCTGAGGCCGGAGACGGCCCAGGGGATATTCGTGAATTTCGAGAACATACTTAACACCAGCCGCCGCAAGCTTCCGTTCGGTGTCGCCCAGATCGGCAAAGCTTTCCGTAACGAGATAACCACCGGTAATTTTACGTTCAGGAGCCGGGAGTTCGAACAGATGGAACTTGAGTTTTTCGTCAAACCGGGGGAAGACGAAAAGTGGTACGATTACTGGGTGGCCGAACGCATGAGCTGGTACCTCTCCCTGGGCATAAGCAAGGAGCACCTGAGGCTGCGCGAGCACGGGAAAGAAGAACTGGCACATTACGCCAAAAGGTGCCATGACATAGAGTTCCTTTTCTCAATGGGCTGGTCGGAACTGGAAGGTATCGCTAACAGGCAGGATTACGATCTTAAACAGCATACGAGAATAAGCGGCAGGGATCTTCAGTACTTTGACGATATTACGGGTGAACGTTATCTGCCGTATGTCATAGAACCTTCGGGCGGAGTCGACAGGGCGGTCCTCGCGTTCCTCGTTGACGCTTACAGGTCAGAGGTCGTGAGGGAAAGGAAACGTGTTTTTCTTTCGCTTGACAGGCGGCTCGCGCCGATCAAGACAGCGGTCCTGCCGCTTCTTAAGAACAGGCCCGAGATAGTGGAGATGGCGCACAGGATACGGGATGATATCAGGGGGAATAACCGGGTCGTGTATGACGACACGGCCGCTATCGGCCGGCTGTATCGCAGACAGGACGAGATCGGCACGCCTTACTGCGTTACCGTGGATGTAGATTCCCTGAGCGACGGAAAGGTTACCGTAAGGGACAGGGATACCATGGAACAGGAAAGAGTGGAGGCTTCCAGGCTTAAGGGAATCCTGGAGAAAAGGATGGGTTCAAAGACGTAAAAAAGGAGGAAAGAGGACAAAATGGTTAAGAGAAAAAAGATCGTGAAGAAAAAAGCAACAAGGGCAAAAACGAAAAAAAACGTGTATTTTTTCGGCGGCGGGAAAGCCGACGGTAACGGAAGCATGAAGAACCTGCTGGGCGGTAAAGGCGCTAACCTGGCGGAGATGGCGGGACATCCAAAACTCAGGATCCCGGTACCCGCAGGTTTTACCATAACTACAGAGGTGTGTACTTATTATTATGATAAACACGGCAGGTATCCGGCAGGGCTTAAAGACGAGGCCAGGCTTGCCCTGAAAAAGGTCGAGAGGATCATGGGCAAGAGGTTCGGCGATCCCGAAAATCCTCTTCTTGTCTCCGTGCGCTCCGGCGCACGTCAGTCCATGCCCGGGATGATGGAGACCGTGCTTAACGTGGGCCTGACAACCAGGACCATCGCAGGCATGATCAAGCAGACAGGGAATGAAAGGTTTGTGTATGACGCGTACCGGCGGCTTATAACCATGTATTCGGATGTTGTTATGGAGAAGGCCGCGGGTATCGAACCTGGAGAAGGTAAAGGTATCCGGCAGCAGCTGGAAAAATTGCTGTCGGAGAAGAAACGCGAAAGAGGGGTCCGGTTGGACACGGAGCTTAACGCCGCAGACCTCAAAGACCTGTGCGAGAAATACAAGAAGAAGGTAAAACAGGTTCTGGGTAAAGTTTTTCCGGACAACGCCGAGAAGCAGCTCTGGGGAGGTATAGGCGCTGTTTTTTCGTCCTGGAACGGCAGACGCGCTGTCGCGTACCGTAATATCGAGAACATCCCGCACGAATGGGGGACAGCGGTCAATGTCCAGACGATGGTGTTCGGCAACATGGGAGAGGATTCCGGCACCGGCGTCGCGTTTACTCGTAATCCGGGCAACGGTGACAGCAAATTCTACGGCGAGTACCTGTTTAACGCCCAGGGGGAGGACGTTGTCGCGGGTATCAGGACGCCGGCTCCCATCAATAAGAACTCCCAGAGCGATCAGAACAGGCACGAGGTAATGCTCAAAGACGCCATGCCCGGGATATACAGACAGCTCGATGCTATCCAGAACAGGCTTGAGAAGCATTATCACGATATGCAGGACATCGAGTTCACCATAGAGAAAGGCCGGCTATTCCTGCTGCAGACCCGCGTCGGAAAACGTAACGGTCCGGCGGCTGTCAAGATGGCCGTTGATATGGTGAAGGAGAAGCTTATCACCAGGGAAGATGCCGTTATGCGGGTAAGACCGGAGCAGCTTGACGAGCTTCTTCATCCGATCATTGACCCTGATGCCGAGAAAAAGAACAAGTTTCTTGCCAAAGGTCTTCCCGCGGGTCCGGGCGCGGCGGTCGGTATGATCGTTTTTGATTCGAACAGTTCCGTGAAATGGGCGAAGAAAGGCAAGAAGGTCATACTTGTCCGTGATGAGACGAACCCGGAGGATGTCGAAGGAATGAGAGCCGCGCAGGCTATTCTTACCGCCCGCGGCGGTATGACATCCCATGCGGCGCTTGTCGCCCGCGGCTGGGGCAAATGCTGTATCGTCGGGTGCGGAAACCTGGATATCGATTATAACGGGAAGGCCGTGAAGATCGGGGATACTGTTCTTAAAGAGGGAGACTGGGTCACGCTTAACGGTACAAAGGGCCTTGTGTTCAAAGGTGTTCTCCCGATGATGGATGCGACGAAGGAGAACAAGGTTCTCAACAGCTTCCTGAGTATCTGCGATACCATCAGGAAAATGAAGATACGGACCAATGCGGACACTCCGGAAGACGCCAGGAAAGCGCGTGAGTTCGGAGCTGAAGGCATAGGACTTTTCAGGACAGAGCACATGTTCTACGGAAAGGGAGCGGAAGAGCCGCTTTTTAAACTCCGGAAAATGATACTTTCCGACACGATCGAGGAGCGGGAAGCCGCGCTTAAGGAACTGTATCCGTTCGTAAAGGCGGACATAAAAGGCACGCTTAAAGCGATGGCAGGGCTGCCGGTCACGATCAGGCTGCTTGACCCGCCGCTTCATGAGTTCGTGCCCCATCAGAAAGAACAGCTGGAGCAGCTGGCGAAAAGCCTGAAGGTCGATATGTCCAACCTTGAGAAACGTATCTCGCTTCTCAAGGAGAGCAATCCCATGATGGGACACCGCGGCGTGCGTCTCGGTGTGACCTATCCGGAGATCACCGAGATGCAGGTCCGGGCCATACTCGAGGCTACGGCGGAGCTGGTGAAGGCAAAAGAGAAGGTATCCCCGGAAATAATGATCCCGGTCGTGGGAACTGACAGGGAAATAGACGATCAGAGAGCGATCGTCAGCCGGGTTTACAAAGAGGTGCTGAAGAAATATCATCTCAGAAAAGTGCCGCTTATGGTAGGCACGATGATCGAGATACCCCGCGCGGCGCTTACGGCCGACAAGATCGCGGAAGTGGCCGAATTCTTCTCGTTCGGCACGAACGACCTTACGCAGATGAGCTATGGTTTCTCACGGGACGATATGGGAGGATTTCTTGCGCCATACCTGGATAAAGGCATACTTTCGAAGGATCCTTTCCAGTCCCTTGACCAGGAAGGGGTGGGCCAGCTTATCAGCCTGGGTATTGACCGCGGGAGAAAGGTGCGTCCGGGACTGAAGGTCGGCATCTGCGGGGAACACGGCGGCGATCCGGATTCCATCGCTTTCTGTTACAGGGCGGGAATGGATTACGTTAGCTGTTCGCCGTTCCGCGTTCCGATCGCAAGACTTGCCGCGGCGCAGGCAGCGATTCAGGGATCGCGCGGTAAAAAGTGAAGATAAGCGATAAATGCGGATTTATGCAGAGCTAATTACTCATAAAGGAAAGATATGGATGCGATAAAGCTTTATCTTAAGGACATACGTGACCTGCCGCTTCTTACGCCTGTGGAAGAAAAAGAGCTGGCCATGAAGGTCAAGAAAGGCAGCAAGAAGGCCAGACAGAAGATGATCAAGAGCAACCTGAGGCTGGTCATCAACATTGCGAAGAAATACAGTTATCTGGGCGTGCCCATGCTGGACCTTATCGAGGAAGGCAACCTGGGTTTGATGAAAGCTGTTACTAAATACGATCCGGATAAAGGGTACCGTTTCAGCACGTATGCCGCCTGGTGGATCAAGCAGTTTATCACCAGAGCCGTGGCAAATCAGGGCAAAACAGTCCGCATACCGGTCTACGTAATGGAAATGCTCATGCGGTTCCAGAAGGTAAAGAAGCATCTTCTGCAGAAGTTGAAGAAGAACCCGCATATGAGCGACATAGCCAAGAAGATGAAGATGCCGATAGCGCGTGTGCGCCAGCTCAGCCATATGGCATCGAATATAGCCAGTCTGAACGCGCCGATCGGCGAGTCGGGAGACTCCGAATTCATGGATCTCATCGAGGACGAAAGTATCATAAACTCCGTTGATGAGCTTTCCAAGTTCCTCCTGCACGAGAGGATCGAGGGGCTTCTGGAGAAGATGACCGAGCGCGAAAACAAAATATTAAGGCTCAGGTTCGGTCTTACGGAAGACGGTGTTTCACATACCCTCCGGGATACCGCGAAACATTTCGGCATCACGCGGGAAAGGGTCAGACAGATCGAGGCCGCGTGTATGCAGAAGCTGCGGAAGTTGATGGAGGAGCAGGAGAAAGAAGCGGAAGCCCAACTAACCAAAAAGGTAAAGAAAAAGAAGACCAGACGGTAAAAGCGCGCCTGTAGCTCAGCTGGATAGAGAGCGGCTGCCTCCTAAGCAGGACCGGACTCTCCCCGCGACCCCTTTAACCCGCTGTAATTACGTTATTTTATAACCAGTTGCAGTAATTTGTAATGTACCTCTTTAGTCAAGGCATTTTTAAATTAGAACTCGCTCTTTGTTAATACAAGTTTCATAGAAGAACTGTCTGGGCGTCATATTGTTCAGCGATTGAGGGGGGCAGTATAATATAGGGACGAACGTTATGGTAGAAAGACTTTTCAGGAGGCCAACGGCAAATATTTTCATTCAGGTATTCCGATATATCTTAGCAGGTGGGGTTGCATATATAATTGATTATAGTTCACTAATTGTTTGTATAGAGATTTTCAAAGTTTATTATCTAACAGCTGCTGCCGCAGCATTTTTGCTGGGATTATTGACGAGTTATATCCTAAATGTTGTATGGGTTTTCGATAGGAAAGTATTCAGCAATAAGTATGTGGAGACCTTGATTTTTGCCTTTATTGGGGGTGTCGGGCTTATTTTAAATCAGCATTTTATCTGGTTTTTCACGGAAAATATAAATTTACATTATTTGTTTTCAAAATTTTTTTCCACAATAATTGTTTTTGTATGGAGTTTCTCCGCGAGAAAATATATATTATTTCGTTAAAAGATCTTGTTATGAACGCAGTTTTGATATAGAAACCTGCTCGCTGAATTGCAACCCTTTGTGTTATTATATTTTTTTTGAATGACATATGAAGAAGTCCTATTGCTTAATGTTTATCGCTAAGGAAAGGGGCGTAAGGCTATGGCCAAAATTAAAGTCGCAATCATTGGAGTCGGTAATTGTGCTGCTTCGCTGGTTCAGGGAATAGAATATTACAAAAATGCGAAGGATGAAGATTTTATTCCCGGGTTAATGCACGTTAACCTGGGAGGTTATCATATAAGTGATATAGAGTTTTCAACTGCTTTTGATATTGCTAAAAATAAGGTTGGCAAAGACTTAAGTGAAGCTATTCATGCAAAACCTAATAATGCTGCAGTATTTGCTAAAGTTCCTTCTCTCGGAATTAAGGTTCATCGCGGAATGACTCATGACGGTTTGGGTAAATATTTATCGCGAATTATTAAAGAAGCTCCCGGAAAAACCGATGATGTGTCCGGCATATTAAAAGAGACAAAGACCGATATAGTTATTAATTATCTTCCGGTTGGTTCGGAAGAGGCTACAAAATGGTATGTTGAACAAGTATTAAATGCCGGATGTGCCTTTATTAACTGTATTCCGGTTTTTATCGCAAGGGAAGAGTACTGGCAAAATCGTTTTAAAGAAAAAGGATTACCAATTATCGGTGATGATATAAAATCACAAGTAGGCGCAACAATACTGCATAGAGTTTTGACAAATCTATTTTTAGACAGGGGGATGCCTGTAGATCATACTTACCAGCTCAATACGGGAGGTAATACGGACTTTTTGAATATGAAAGAAGAAGGACGCCTTATTTCAAAGAAAATATCAAAAACACATGCTGTTGTTTCTCAAATACAGAATAGGGGATTGACCATTGATAAAGAAGATGTTCACATTGGACCAAGTGATTATGTTCCATGGCAAAAAGATAATAAGCTTTGTTTCTTGCGTATAGAAAGCCGCCATTTTGGGAATCTTCCTATGAATCTAGAATGTCGACTTTCAGTAGAAGATTCTCCTAATTCTGCCGGGGTTGTTATAGATGCAATTCGTTGTGCAAAGATCGCGTTGAATAATGGGATATCAGGCGCGCTTTTAGGGCCCAGTGCATATTTTAAAAAATCACCTCCTGTACAGTATGATGACAATACAGCTCGAAAGATGGTAGAAGATTTTATCGCTACTTATAGAGGGGAAAAAGGAAAGTCCAAGAAAACAAAAGCACTTAAGAACAAGAAAGGTAAGAGTAAAAAGAAAGGGACTTCAGGTTAGTTTTAAATGGCCGATTCAGTAGAGAAATTCGTTCGTTTCCTTGCAAGGTACCCAGGCAGTATTTTAGCAAAGACAAAAATAACTCCAAATCAGATAACATTTTTGGGACTTTCACTTAACTGCGCTGTTGCTTATTTGATCGCTAGAGGGCAGTTAAGTTATTTAACTATTGGTATCCTAATTTGGATCGCCGGTTTTTTTGATGCTCTTGATGGAAGTGTAGCTCGAATTACAGGACGTACTACGATCTTTGGCAATTTCTGGGATTCAGTTCTTGATCGTTATTCAGATACAGTTATTTATTTTGGGATATTACTGTATTTTTTAGAATTAGGGAAAGCAAATTATGTCATATTGATCGTAGTTGCAATAATAGGGTCTTTGATCGTAAGTTATTCTAGAGCCAAGGCAGAAAGTCTTGACCAGGAGTGTAAAATCGGGGTGATGCCACGACCAGTCAGGATAATCGTACTTGGTGCCAGCTTTTGTATAGGCCAGATATTTTTGGGACTGTTAGTAATTGCTATTCTTTCCCATATTACGGTGCTTCAGAGAATACTTCATGTTTATAAGAAACTTCGCAAATAAATTATGCCCGAATTCATATTTTCTTGTCTTTGGTATTTACTTCCAGCTGCCTTAGGTAATCACAATGCTTCTTGTGGCAATCGGATATGGTTACCCAGCATACTTAAAAGAGGTTTGGCAAAAATTGCGGTGCCTATTGATTTTGGTGTTAAATGGCGTGGTTGTGAAATTTTTGGAAAAAACAAGACATGGAGAGGGCTTTTAGTCGGGGTTATAACAGGAATGATCGTAGCTGGGATCCAGGCACTCCTGTTTTTTAATAGTGATTTTTTTGTAAGATACACAATAGTTGATTACAGAAAAGTTAATTTTATTTTAATAGGTTCTTTAATGGGAGGAGGAGCTCTTTTAGGTGATTTAATAGAAAGTTTTATAAAACGGAGGCTTAATAAACCGTCTGGCAAACCCTGGTTTCCCTGGGATCAGATAGATTGGATTATAGGGGCTATGGTTTTAAGTTCGATTGTCTATGCTCCTCTTCCCAAAGTAGCGATAGTTACAATATTATTGTATCTAGTTGTTCACTTATGTTCTGATCGCGTTGTATGTTGGATGGGTATAAAAAAGAGAGAGGAAGTGAATTGATCAGAGCCTTTAGATATATCCATAGCGGCATATTTTGGTTTTTAGTAATTTTTTATAGCGTAGTTGTGAATAAGGGTTCTTACGTAATAGCCTTATTTATAAAGGACAAAGAAGAGAAAAAATTATTTTATCAAAAAGGAATAAGATTATGTGGATCTCTTTTAGTCAATGCTTCGCTCGTCAAAGTGAAAGTTTCAGGCTTGGAAAACATCCCTGATAATGCAAATGTTATTTTTACGCCAAATCATCAAAGTTATCTTGATATTTTTATTTTACTTAAATATTTACCTTGCCCGTTTAAATTCATTACAATGAGAAAGCTTCTTAAGGTTCCTTTTATAGGGGATTTTATCAGAAACGCGGGGTTTCTTTCCTTAGACACGAAGGACAGGAAAAACTCTATTAGAACAATTCATAAGATAGTAGACCTGCTAAAAAAAGGCAGATCTTTTGTCATTTTCCCGGAAGGAAAATTAACGAAAGATGGTAATATTGGCGAATTTGGCAGGGGAACTTCTATTATTATTCAACGCAGCAGGAAGCCCGTGGTACCTATAGCAATTGATGGAAGTTTTTCTGTATTACCTAAAGGATCCTGGAAGTTACAGCCTAAAGAAGTCAAGGTGAATATTGGAAAGCCAGTTTATTTTGAAAAGTATTATAATGATATTAATAAAAAGTCCTCTATGGAAGTAGGGAATAGACTTAGGGATATTCTTGCAAGTTTAAAGGGATAAGAGTTGAAAGGCGTTATATTGAAAAAGCTGATCAGAATCATACATTCAATCATATGGTGGGTAGATGGGGTAGTATTGATGATGGTAGGCATTGTTCTTGATGCCGTAATCTGGCCAGGGGACAGGAAGATGTATAGGAAATATGAGCGTTTCTGGGCCTGGACGCTTATGAAAGTAGGTGCTGTAAAATTAGAGATTAAGGGCCGGGAAAATTTACCTCAGGACGAAACTGTTGTATATATGGCTAATCATCAGAGTCATTTGGACTGGCCTATCATCTTCAGGGCTGTTCCGCGTCAGTATTTATTTTTAGCCAAACAGGAGCTTTTTGAGGCGTTTATCTTTGGAATATATATGAAGCAGCAAAAATATATACCTATAGACAGGAGACATATCAGGAGCTCATTAAAAACATATAAAACGGTAATAGATCTAATAAAATCAGGAAATTCAATTGTTATATACCCGGAAGGCACACGTTCTTATAATGAAAAGCTGCAAAAATTTAAATCTTTCAGTTTTTCTTTTCTGCAGGAAGCAAAAGTCAGAGTTGTTCCTATAGCTATTGACGGTAGTATAAATGTTATAAAAAAAGGTAGTAAAATCATGTATCCAGGAAAAGTAGAAGTAAGTATCCTGCCCCCCATCAGTTTTGATGATCTTTATTATATGGAGAATAAAGAATTTTGTTTAGCTGCATCAAATAAGGTGCGACAGGCATTATTGACTGTTTTAGAAGGCAAAAATCTTATCCGCCAAAAAGAAATTAAAAGATAATTTTTATTTTCCATCACTACTGTCTCGTTGCTTGCGTATTCCGGAACTTGTATCCAGTCATTCCGGTAAGTCGTCCCCACCGATTCCGGTAACTTGTATCCACCTGTCGGAGCGAAGCGACGCTGGTTTTATTTTATATCAAAGATCGTAGCAGTAGTAGCTTTTTATAGGTGTCAAGAATCTTTCGCACTTTTAAAGAGATCCTCCCAGGTTTTTAATAGTCGTAGTAGTCTTTTTTCTTTTCGGTTCCTTTTCTTTTTTGTTAATATTGTGGATATGTGAATAACGTTATACCTCGCAATAGTCTTTTAATCCCAAACATTTATCCGATATAAACAGCTGTACGCCTTTTAGACCACGCGCTTTTAAGTGTCTCAAAAATCCGCTCCAACCCTCTTTATCTTCGCGAGCTCCTTCTGTAACACCCAGTATATGGCGGTATCCTTCATTATCGACGCCTATGGCAACAAGCACCGATACATTTTTAACTTCGCCGCCCCAGCTTCGCTTCATGTTGATCCCGTCAAGATAGACATATGGAAAAGTGCCTTCCAAACGCCTGTTACGCCATTTATTTATGCGGTCATATATTTTTTTATTTATATTGCTCACCGTTCCCGGAGATACTTTGCTTCCCCAGAGAGCTTCAGTTATATCTTCGACACGCCTTACCGATACTCCAGCCAGATACATCTCTATCATAGCTTCCTCTACGGATGTCTCGCGTCTTCTATATCGTTCTATTATCGCCGTTTCAAACGGCAGATTCCTCAACTTGGGGACTTTGAGATTAACTTTACCCGATGTTGTTTGAAGCTTGCGGGCATAATACCCGGCTCTCGTATCCTGTCTGGCCTCAGTCCTCTCATATCTTTTTGCTTTAACCAGTCTGTCAGCTTCAGCGTCCAGGAGCTTGTTTATTGTCTCCTCGACCGTTCCTCGCACCACTTCGGTAAGATGTGCCGGATCCGTGTTTCCTCGGATTCTCTTCCTTTTGCCAGGAGACGCTTGAGCTCTGTATCCTCCATTTTTTCTATCTGCTCATACTTTAATGATATTTCTTTCGCTCTTCGCAGGTATTTCCCCGCTGTTTTGTACGCTATAGAGCAACTCCGGGATATTTCCCGCAAGCACTTACCCTTTTGAAGCCCTAAGCGCAGTATTTCCCTGATCTTACGCATACTCAACCCCCATTGTTTTTTCTTTCTTGCCATTGGCTAGCCTCCTTGATTTGATCTTTAAGAAGTAACCATGTTAATGGTTAAATGCCAATTAGCAAGAATTCTGTTATGCATCGATTTGCTCAGATCAGGTGGGGACAAGTCACCGGAAT